>NZ_JAHWIW010000004.1:0-242055 GCF_025377065.1 Pseudomonas sp. HD6422
GTGTGGTGTCACTCACGACCGCGACATTAACGCGGCGAGGAACATTCTCGCGGTCGGGCATGGCCGTCTACCTGTAGAAATCCCCGTTCTTTAGGGCGGGGAGGACGTCAAGACCTACCGCGGCTATGCCGCTCGTATTGAATACAGTGACGAAGACCAGCTGTTGATCGGCCATGTTGCCGGCATCCGTGACGTGATCGGTTTCCATGGCGAATCGGTCCGTGAGTTGCGTCAAGCGTTCGAGGAGGCTGTCGATGACTATCTTGAAACGCGCAAACGGCTCAGGCGCGAGCCCCAAAAAGCGTACTCCGGCAAATTGAGTCTGCGCCTCGAATCCACTCTTCACGCCAGCGTGGCAGCCAAGGCCGAACTGGCAGAGAAGAGCATCAATCAGTGGGTAAGTGACATCCCCAGCCAAGCATCCTACACCTGAGCATCAGTCCCGCAAATCCGACTCATGAATCGGGTTCGCCCGGCTGGTCGCCCGCTGATACTGCGCCGGCCAGGTTGCCTTGTTGCCACCCAGGTCATCATCGGCATGCAGCGGCCAATAAGGGTCGCGCAGCAGTTCCCGGGCGAGGAAGATCACATCTGCCTGACCCGTTCGCAGAATGTGTTCGGCTTGGGCAGGTTCGGTGATCATGCCCACGGTACCGGTGGCAATTTCCGACTCCTTGCGCACGCGCTCGGCGAAGCGGGTCTGGTAGCCCGGGCCAGTGGGGATCTCGGCATTGACCGAGGTGCCACCGGAGGATACGTCGATCAAATCGACGCCGAGCACACGTAGCCGACGCGCCAGTTCGACGGTTTCATCCGGATTCCAGCCATCCTCGACCCAATCGGTGGCCGACACGCGCACCAACAGCGGTAGCTCCTGTGGCCAGACCTTGCGCACCGCCTCGGTCACCTCCAGGGTCAAGCGGATGCGGTTCTCGAAGCAGCTACCGTATTCGTCGCGGCGCTGGTTGCTCAGCGGCGAGAGGAACTGGTGCAGCAGGTAGCCATGCGCGGCGTGGATCTCCACCACCTTGAAACCGGCCTTCAGGGCCCGCTCGGTGGCTGCGACGAATGATTCGACGATACCTTCGATGTCGTCCTTACTGAGTTCCCGCGGAGGCGTGTGTTGTGGGTCGAAAGCAATCTTCGACGGCCCGACGGGTTGCCATCCGCCCTCTTCGACCTTGACGCTGCCGTGCTTGCCCAGCCACGGCCGGTAGGTACTGGCCTTGCGCCCGGCATGGGCCAGCTGGATGCCGGGCACGGCGCCCTGAGCGGTGATGAAGCGGGTGATGCGTTGCAACGGGGCGATCTGGTCGTCATTCCACAGGCCAAGGTCTTCGGCGGTGATCCGTCCGTCATCGGTCACCGCAACCGCCTCGGTGAAGACCAGGCCGGCACCACCCACAGCGCGGCTGCCCAAGTGAACGAGATGCCAGTCGTTGGCCAAGCCATCGACGGCGGAATACTGGCACATCGGCGAAACGGCGATGCGGTTGGGCAGTGTCAGCTGACGCAGGGTGTAAGGCTCGAGCAGCAGGCTCATGAGGGCACCTCCCAGGGACTCCAATGGTGATCCGGCCGGGCTCATGCGCGATCCTGGCCCGGTTCCGGTCAATATTCAGACTAGACCAGATTGGGTGGGGGAAAGGTTCCATGGGATTGGTGGGAGAGGATTGCGCAGGGGGCGTGCGCTGCAGATTTGTGGTGTTACACAAATCGAGCGCCGCCCACGCGGCGCATCGCGAGCTGCGCCCGCGAAAGGGCCGGCCCAGCAACCCGAAATCTATCAGGAAAGAGGGTAAGGAATTACCAAGTTGGTCTTCACCCAACTTGTAATATTCGTTGCGCAGGTCACCGCGCCTCGATATGCGCAATCATCAACTGCACACTCTCATTCCCACGAAACTCGTTCACATCCAGCTTGTACGCAAGCTCCACCCAACGCACCGTCGGATTCGGCCACACGTCGCGGTCGATGCCGAAGGCGATGCCATCCAGCCGCACCGAGCCGCACTCGCTCTTGAGCACGACCTTGAGGTGTCGCTCCCCCACCACGCGCTGCTCCACCAACTGGAACACGCCATGGAACAACGGCTCGGGGAAGTGCTGCCCCCAAGGCCCGGCATGGCGCAGGGCCTTGGCCAGGTCGAGGTGGAATTCCTCCACCGCCAGGGTGCCATCCGACAACAGGCGGCCGGTGAGATCCTCTTCGCGCAACTGGCGACGGACCTCCTCATCGAAGGCTTCGACAACCGTCGGGAAATATTTTTTAACTTCTTCCTCGTCTTGCCGGGACGGTGAGTATAAACAACTGCTTACAGCCCTCTGCGATGCAGGCAAATATCAAATACCGATTCCTACAACGTGCTACCACGCATTGTACCTTCAAAAGAGAAATGCACTTCAATCACTAGTACCGTTTGCTGATCGCCTGCGGGGCTCTCAAAGGTTAAATTTGACGCACAAGCCTCCGACCTAGAAAAGAACACACGAACATCGGAACTAGCCAAACATGCTTAACAGAACAGAAACACCAAACCTGAAAATACTAGACAACGCACTGGACAACATACAACAACAGAGACTCGCTGATTGCTTGAGGCACTCATATTGGAGGCTAGACTGGCCGGTAACATCTACTCCATTCTCACGTCCTTGCTGGCACTTTTTCATCGCTGGGACCAACAGAAACGCATGCGAGTCATGCGAAACCAATAAATACCTCTTATGCTAACCCTCAGCTCTTGGTTGAAAACCTTACTCTCCATGGATGTCCGAGACCAAGTAAAGGCACTGGTTCTTAGCGGCTTTCTTTTTATGCTTATAACCCCTCTTATTCTGATCAGCTGGGAGCGCCCCCCTACCGCCTCGAAAGAATTATGGTCTCACCTACCAGTTTCGATCGTCTCAGAAGTAGAAACATGGAACGATGATAATTCGATGCTTACCTTCATCACCGCATATACAGACCCCGATCAAAATCGACATACAGAAAGAGTATATATTAAAAAAGAGGACTATCCTGCATTAGAGATCACGTCAGCCGCACCGCTATATGCAAACATATCAGAATCGGATGATCTATTCATTATTGAATCCCTCATCACAGGCACCAATACTATCGTATACGACCAAAAACTAAGAAAGCTCATCGTCGAAATCAACAACCAGAAGACACTTGAGTCCACTGCCTTCTTTTTGACTATCGGCCTTTTGATGTTTATCGGAGCAGCAGCACTGCATTATATAAACAAGCGGCATACACATATCAGGCGAAGATAGCGGTGCGACCATGGACTATCCAAAACGCTCCAGTCACAGACCAAAGCGCAATAATTTGTCGCAGAACTGTCACCGCGCCTCAATATGCGCAATCATCAACTGCACACTCTCATTCCCACGAAACTCGTTCACATCCAGCTTGTATGCAAGCTCCACCCAACGCACCGTCGGATTCGGCCACACGTCGCGGTCGATGCCGAAGGCGATGCCATCCAGCCGCACCGAGCCGCACTCGCTCTTGAGCACGACCTTGAGGTGTCGCTCCCCCACCACGCGCTGCTCCACCAACTGGAACACGCCATGGAACAACGGCTCGGGGAAGTGCTGCCCCCAAGGCCCGGCATGGCGCAGGGCCTTGGCCAGGTCGAGGTGGAATTCCTCCACCGCCAGGGTGCCATCCGACAACAGGCGGCCGGTGAGATCCTCTTCGCGCAACTGGCGACGGACCTCCTCATCGAAGGCCGCGGCAAACGCCGGGAAGTTACCCTCCGGCAGCGACAGGCCGGCGGCCATGGCGTGCCCGCCGAACTTGCTGATCAATTGCGGATGACGCGCTGCCACCGCATCCAGCGCATCGCGAATATGAAAGCCCGGCACTGAACGCGCCGAGCCCTTGAGCATGCCGTCGCCGGCGTCGGCAAACGCGATGGTCGGTCGGTGATAACGCTCTTTCAGGCGCGAAGCCAGGATACCGATGACACCTTGGTGCCAGTCGGCGTCGAACAGGCACAGGCCGTAAGGCATCGACTCCACCGGCAGATCCTTGAGCTGCGCCAGCGCCTCGCGCTGCATGCCCTGCTCGATCGACTTGCGGTCCTGGTTCAGGTCATCCAGCTGCTGGGCCATGTCTTGGGCCAGGGCCGCGTCCTCGCACAACAAGCACTCGATGCCCAGGCTCATGTCGTCCAGGCGCCCGGCCGCATTCAGCCGCGGGCCGAGAATGAAGCCTAGGTCAGTCGAGGTGATGCGCCGGTGGTCGCGGCGCGCCACTTCAAGGATTGCTTTCAACCCCGGTCGCGCGCGGCCGGCACGGATGCGTTCGAGCCCTTGGTGCACGAGGATGCGGTTGTTGGCATCCAGCGGTACCACGTCGGCGACGCTGCCCAGGGCGACCAAGTCGAGCAGCTCGCCGATGTTCGGCTGCGCCTGGGTTTCATACCGACCCAGGCTGCGCAAGCGCGCACGCAGGGCCATGAGCACGTAGAAGATCACCCCGACTCCGGCCAGCGACTTGCTCGGAAACGCGCAGCCCGGCTGGTTGGGGTTGACGATGGCGTCGGCAGCAGGCAACTGAGCACCAGGCAGGTGGTGGTCGGTGACCAATACCTTGAGCCCGGCAGCCTTGGCCGCCGCCACGCCCTCGACGCTGGAAATGCCGTTGTCCACGGTCACCAGCAACTGCGGCTGGCGTTGCAGCGCCACCTCGACGATTTCCGGGGTCAGGCCGTAGCCGTACTCGAAACGGTTGGGCACCAGGTAATCGACATGGGCCGCGCCCAGCAGGCGCAGGCCGAGCACGCCGACCGTGCTGGCAGTAGCGCCATCGGCGTCGAAATCGCCGACGATGAGGATGCGCTGGCGCTGGTCAAGGGCCTCGACCAGCAGGTCGACCGCGGCCTCGATGCCCTTGAGCTGCTGATACGGCAGCAGCCGCGCCAGGCTCTTGTCCAGTTCGGCCTCGGACTGCACGCCACGGGCGGCATACAGGCGGGTTAGCAGGGGTGGCAGATTACCCAGCGATGGCAGGGTCGGTGGCAACGGACGGGGTTCGATACGCATGGGATCTTCGGCAGTCGGCTATCGATCGGTTCAGCCACGCTCGCCGAGCAGCCACTGAAGCTGCACTTCGTGCTGGCCACGGTCGTCGGTGACGAACAGGGTGCCTTCGCTGATCATGACATCCCACTTGATGGTACGTGGCATGTCGGTGGCCAGTACTTCCAGCACCTCCTGCGGGACAGCGGCGATGCTCAGGTTCTTCAGGCCCTTGACTGCCCCGACGACCTTGCCCTCCCACACCCGCAGGCTGCCGTATGCCAGCAGGCTGGTACGTTCAGTGCGGCGCGAACACCAGGTGAGGCGCTCGGCGTCTGGCTGGCCGACTTCGATCCAGTGCAGGATGCGGTCATCCAGGCTCTTTTCCCACAATGCCGCCTCGTCGACATCCGACAGGCCACGGCCGAACGACAGATTCTCGTTATACCAAAGGGCGTAGGCCAGCAAACGCACAGCCATGCGCTCTTCGGTTTCCGACGGGTGACGGGCAATGGTCTGCCGGACGTTTTCGTACACACCGCGATCGAGATCGGTCAGGTTCAGTTCGAATTTATAGGTGGTGGACGGCTGGGCCATGGTCGACGGGCTTCTTGCGCAAAGAAAAGTGACACAGTCTAACCGATCCTGATGTTCGTTGCGCCGAGGGAGTACCTGCCACCTCAGACCTATGATAAAACCTCGGGTCTGACCAGTCGCCACGGATGTCTCATGTCTACCCCCAGCAAACCACTCGCCGGCCTCAAGGTCGTCGAACTCGGCACCTTGATCGCCGGCCCCTTCGCTTCGCGCATTTGCGCCGAATTCGGTGCCGAGGTGATCAAGGTCGAGTCCCCCGACGGCGGCGACCCGCTGCGCAAATGGCGCAAGTTGTACGAGGGCACATCGCTGTGGTGGTTCGTGCAGGCCCGTAACAAGCAATCGCTCACCCTCAATCTCAAGCATCCCGAAGGCCGCGAGATTCTCAAGCGCCTGTTGGCAGAGGCCGACATCCTGATCGAAAATTTCCGACCTGGCGTGCTGGAAAAGCTCGGCCTGGGCTGGGATGTCCTGCATGCGCTCAATCCGCGCCTGGTCATGGTGCGTCTGTCCGGCTTCGGCCAGACCGGACCGATGAAGGATCAGCCAGGCTTCGGCGCGGTCGGCGAGTCAATGGGCGGCCTGCGCTACATCACCGGCTTCGAGGATCGGCCGCCGGTGCGCACCGGCATTTCCATCGGCGACTCGATTGCTGCCTTGTGGGGCGTGATCGGCGCGCTGATGGCATTGCGTCATCGCGAGGTCAACGGTGGTCAAGGCCAGGTGGTGGACGTGGCCCTGTATGAAGCGATCTTCGCCATGATGGAAAGCATGGTCCCCGAGTTCGACGTATTCGGTTTCATCCGGGAGCGCACCGGTAACATCATGCCAGGCATCACCCCCTCCTCTATCCACACCAGTGCCGATGGCAAGCACGTGCAGATCGGCGCCAACGGCGATGCGATCTTCAAGCGTTTCATGCATGCCATCGGTCGCCCTGACCTGGCCGACGACCCAGCTCTGGCCAGCAACGATGGCCGTGACGCACGCCGGGACGAGCTGTATGGCGTGATCGACCGTTGGGCCAACAGCCTGCCGTTGCAGCAACTGATGCAGATCCTCGGCGCCGCCGAGGTGCCGGCCAGCCGCATCTACTCGGCCGAAGACATGTTCAGCGACCCGCAATTCCTGGCCCGAGAAATGTTCCTCCAGGCCAAGTTGCCGGACGGCAAGCCGTTCAAGATGCCGGGCATCGTACCCAAGCTCTCGGACACGCCAGGTTCGGCCGAGTGGGTCGGACCGACACTGGGCGAGCATACCGACCGCCTGCTGGCCGGCCTGGGTTACGACGCCAGTGCCATTGCCAATCTCCGCGCAGCAGGCACGGTCTGACCGCGCCCATGCCCTCCGCACGCCGGGGCCGGCCACTGCTCGCGTTATGCGCCTTGTTGCTGGCCCTGACCCTGCAACCGGTTGCCGCGAAGGAACGGCTGATCTGGCTGGTACGCGATCTGCCCCCGTTCACCATCTTCGATGGCAGCGAAAAAGGCCAAGGCGTGATCGACCAGCTATTACCCCTGCTGATCGAGCAGATGCCTGAGTACGATCACCGTATCGTCAGGGTCAACCGTGCCCGCGGCCTGCAGATGCTCCAGGCCGGCCATTTCGTCTGCGATCCGACGCTGCTCTGGACTGCCGAGCGAGCGCGTTACGTGCAGTACTCGGTACCCGCCCTGGGAGCGCTGAGCAGTGGCTTGGTGGTCCACAAGCACAATGCGAACAGGCTCAAGGCCTTCAGTAACGGTAGCGAAGTCGACCTCCAGGGCTTGCTCACGCAAACGCCACTCAAACTCGGCATCGTGGCCGAGCGCAGCTATGGCACGCAGATCGACGACATGATCAGCAACCTCCCCGATTCGGCGCTCAACCGTCATTACGGCAACGACGCCACCGCCAGCCTGCTGCAGATGCAACAGCTGGGGCGCCTGCAACTGGTCCTAGGCTATTGGCCGGAAATGCGCTACCTGATCCAGCAGCACGGCGGTTCACCAGACGACTATCGCTTCTACCCAATCCAGGGAGTCAAACGCTTCCAGTTCCTCCACGTAGGCTGTGCCAACACCACACTGGGACGCGCCGCTATAGCGCATATCGACCAGTTGTTGCCGACCCTGCGGCGCGAGACCTTGCCGTTGCTCTACGCGAACTGGCTCGACCCGGAGTTACGTGAGGATTATCTGCAGCAGAGCCGGCAGTTTTTCACCGACCCCTGATCGCCGAACTGCGAAAAAAAGAAACCCCGGGCTGGGAAAATGTGCCCGGGGTCAACCGAAAGCCTTCTCGGGCTTCCCAAGACTCTCTACCGACGCCGGAGCTGTGCGTGGGCAGATAGCCTCTGCTGAATCTGATGACGCGCTCAGGCAAAGGTTCCCTGAGGCTGCCGGCACTGTTGCAAAGCCGCGATCACACAGGGTTGCAGACGACCCTCGGCAATCTGCAGGTCGCGGTGCAGGCCATCGACCAGGTCGACGAGCAAGCGCTGCTCCTGCAACTGACGCAGGCTGACAGTGCGCTGCAAGGTCACGCTGCCAAGCGTGTCATACACGGTCAATTGACGGTTGCCGCCGGCATCCACGGGGCCGAGTCGGGTCTGATAAGGGCTCAGCGCTTCGTTGAGCAGTCTGCAGATTCTTTCCATCCGGATCACTCGCTGCGTGGTGGGATATACAGGCATTGACCAGCAAGCGCAGCGGAAAGTTCTTCAAACTGCGCCTGTCTCAATGAGCATGCTGGCTCGACATGACCGTTTGAATACGCTCCAGAGCCTGTTGCCAGCGCCGCATCGGCAGCGGCCACGACAACTCGGCCAGTACCTTGAAACCCCGCATGCGAGCCTGCCCCGCCGGGCTTTCCCGGTCGTCGTCACCCCTGCTGCCGACGAACAGCAGAGCCGGCACCTGATGACTGTCGGTAAGTCGCTCGAACAACACCTGGGTCGTGGCCGGAGCCAGACCCGCATCGAGGATCAGCAGATCGGCGACACGTTCGCGCGCCAGGCAGGCTTGGAGATCGGCAAGATCGCGGGTGACGCGCACGTCGAAGATGCCCAGGGCATTGCAGGCTTGGTGCAGGAGGATCTGGTGCGAAGGGCGAGCTTGATGAAGCAATACATAGGGCCTGGGCATGAGCCGCTCCCGACAGGAAGGATCGACCGCACACTAAGCGAGGCGGCCAGCGCCCGATATCAGACATTTCTGAAAGTGCTGACCGGCGAACATTGGGGCCGCGCATTGCGCGCCGGCCCCATGCCCAGGGGTGTTACAACGGTTTGCCGCGATTGCCGTGCTGGCTGACGAAGGCCTGGACGGCCTTGAGGTCGTTGGCCAGGACCGTGCAGCGCTCCTCGCGGCTGAACAGGTCGCTCATGTGCACAGGCAACTCCAGCGCCTTGCCGACACCGGCCTTCTCCACCGCTTCGGGGAACTTGACCGGATGCGCGGTACCCAGCACCACCATCGGCGTGTCCAGGCTGCGGCGGCACTCGCGGGCGGCCTTGACGCCGATCGCGGTGTGCGGATCGAGCACTTCACCAGTACTGGCGAAGACTTCGGCGATGGTCTCGCAAGTCTGCTCATCGCTGACGGCCAGCGAATCGAACAGCTTGCGCGCTTCGGTCCAGCGGTCCTGTTCGACGCTGAAGCCGCCACCTTGCTTGAAGGTCGCCATCAGTTCGGCCAATGCGGCGCCATTGCGACCGTGAAGGTCGAACAGCAGACGCTCGAAGTTGGACGAAACCATGATGTCCATCGACGGCGAGAGGGTCGCGTGCAGGGTTTCCTTGACGTACTGGTTGCCGCTCATGAAGCGGTGCAGGATGTCGTTGCGGTTGGTCGCGACCACCAACTGGCTGATCGGCAGGCCCATGTTGCGCGCCAGGTAACCGGCGAAGATGTCGCCGAAGTTGCCGGTCGGCACCGAGAAGGCCACCGAGCGGGCCGGGCCACCGAGCTGCAGCGCAGCGTGGAAGTAGTAGACGATCTGGGCCATGATCCGCGCCCAGTTGATCGAATTGACGGCCACCAGGCGGGTGCCCTTGAGGAACGACTGGTCGGCGAAGCTGGCCTTGACCATTTCCTGGCAGTCGTCGAAGTTGCCTTCGATGGCGATGTTGTGGATGTTGTCGCCGAAGATGGTGGTCATCTGGCGGCGCTGTACCTCCGACACACGCTGGTGCGGATGCAGGATGAAGATGTCGACGTTGTCGCAACGACGGCAGCCTTCGATGGCGGCCGAGCCGGTGTCACCGCTGGTGGCGCCGATGATCACCACGCGCTCGTTGCGCTTGACCAAAACGTGGTCGAGCAGACGGCCGAGCAATTGCAGGGCGAAGTCCTTGAACGCCAGGGTCGGACCGTGGAACAGCTCCATGACCCATTCGTTGCCGTTGAGCTGGCGCAGCGGCGCCACGGCGGCGTGGGCGAACTCGCCGTAGGTCTCTTCGAGGATTTTCTTGAAGTCGGCGTCGGCGATGCTGCCTTCGACGAACGGGCGCATCACTCGGAAGGCCAGTTCGTGATACGGCAGGCCTGCCCAGGAGGCGATTTCTTCCTGGGTGAAACGTGGCAGGTTCTCAGGGACGTAGAGGCCACCATCGCTGGCGAGGCCGGCCAGCAGGACGTCTTCGAAATTCAGGGCCGGTGCCTGGCCGCGGGTACTGATATAGCGCATGGGTGCGAACCTTTGGTTTGAGCAGCAAGCTGCAAGCTACAAGAAAAAAGCCGATTGGCGCTGCTCTCGTGCTCCGCATCTCATCCTTGCCGCAAATTTACTCTCTTCGAAGCTTCAACACCGAACTGCCTTTACTTGCAGCTTGCGGCTTGAAGCTTGCCACTTAGTTGAGCTGTTCGACGCGAATGCGCACGACCTTGCCGACCACGTCCTGCAGGGCTTCCAGGGCGACGATGGCGTCGTCGATACCCTGCTCGACCACGCGGTGGGTCAGCAGAATCATCGGCACCAGCCCGTCCTGTTCCTCGGCTTCCTTCTGCATGATCGATTCGATGTTGATACCACGCTCGGACAGGATGCTCGCCACCTGGGCCAGCACGCCAGGATGATCCTTGGCCTGGATACGCAGGTAGTAGGCGCTCTCGCAGGCTTCGATCGGCAGGATCGGGTGCGCCGACAGCGAATCGGGCTGGAAGGCCAGGTGCGGTACGCGGTTTTCCGGATCGGAAGTCATGGCGCGAACCACGTCGACCAGGTCGGCGACCACCGACGAAGCGGTCGGCTCCATGCCGGCACCGGCGCCGTAGTAAAGGGTCGAACCCGCAGCATCGCCGTTGACCATCACGGCGTTCATCACGCCATTGACGTTGGCGATCAGGCGATCGCTCGGGATCAGGGTCGGGTGCACACGCAGCTCGATACCCTCGGCGGTACGACGCGCCACGCCCAGGTGCTTGATGCGATAGCCCAGGGCCTCGGCGTAGTTCACATCAGCGGTGGTCAGCTGAGTGATGCCTTCGGTGTAGGCCTTTTCGAACTGCAGAGGAATTCCGAAGGCGATCGAGGCCAGGATGGTCAGCTTGTGCGCGGCGTCGATGCCCTCGACATCGAAAGTCGGATCGGCTTCGGCATAACCCAGGGCCTGGGCCTCGGCCAGCACGTCAGGGAAGGCACGGCCTTTCTCGCGCATTTCGGTGAGGATGAAGTTACCGGTGCCGTTGATGATACCGGCCAGCCAGTTGATGCGGTTAGCCGACAGGCCTTCGCGGATCGCCTTGATCACCGGGATGCCACCGGCCACAGCGGCTTCGAAGGCAACGATCACGCCCTTCTCGCGAGCCTTGGCGAAGATCTCGTTGCCGTGTACGGCGATCAGCGCCTTGTTGGCGGTGACCACGTGCTTGCCGTTCTCGATGGCCTTGAGGACCAGGTCGCGGGCGATGGTGTAGCCACCGATCAGCTCGATGACGATATCGATCTCCGGGTTGCTCGCGACTTCGAACACATCAGCGGTAATGGGGGTACCGGTAATCTGGCAGTTCGGGTTCTGCGAGCGCATGGCAATCTGTGCCACTTCAATACCGCGCCCGGCACGCCGGGCAATCTCCTCGGCGTTGCGCTGAAGTACATTGAAGGTTCCGCCACCGACGGTCCCCAACCCACAGATGCCTACTTTGACCGGTTTCACTGTGAACTCCCCATTGTACGGCCGGCGCCTTCGCCGACCGTGAAACATGCCGTCACCCCATGACGACGGCGCATTGAATTGATTACTTGGCGGCTTGCGCCTGGCCGGCCAGGGCCAGCTTGGCCACCTGTGGCGCCGGCTGGTAGCCCGGAATCACCTGACCGCTTTCGAGGACGATCGCCGGCGTGCCGTTGACGCCGATCGACTGACCCAGCTGGAATTGCTTGCCAACCGGATTGGCGCACTTGGCCGCCTTGATTTCCTTGCCATCGATCATTTTGTCCAGCGCCGCGCGGCGATCGCTGGAGCACCACACTGCCTGCAACTGCTCGTCACCCGGCGAGCCCAGCCCCTGGCGCGGGAAGGCGACATAGCGCACTTCGATACCACGGCGGTTGAGCTCCGGCACTTCGGCGTGCAGCTTGTGGCAGTAAGGACAGGTGGTGTCGGTGAAGACGGTGATGTGCGACTTGGTTTCGCCCTTGGCAGGATAAACCACCATCTCGGCCGCTGGAATGCCGTTGATGAGCTTGGCGATACCTTGGCGTTCGGTTTTTTCGGTGAGGTTGACTGGCTTGCCGTCCTGGATCTGGAACAGGTAGCCCTGCATCACGAACTGGCCATCGGCGCTGGCATAGAGCACACGACCGCCCTGCAGCTTGACTTCGTACAGGCCACTGACCGGGCTGCTGCCGACGCTTTCCACCGGAACTTCGAGTTCGAGGTTTTGCAATGACTTGCGAATCGCCTGCTCGGCACCGCTATTGACGTCGCTGGCCGCGGCAACGGCGAAAGTACTGGCCAGCGCCAAGGCGGCGGCGGCGAAAAATGGGGTCACGCGCATGGGGAACTCCTGAGGGCGGACAGGGGCCGGAGGGTGTCGCCGGCAAACGAACCGTGGCGACCGTGCGGCCCTTGATGCAAACCGCCCAAGACTACCACATCAGGCCAGGGTTGAAGGGGCTTGCAGGTACCGGTCGGCGGAACATGAAAATGATTCATCCACGAGGATGGTGTTGGGCGTGCAGTTGTTGCAGGCGCGCCTTGGCGACATGGGTGTATATCTGCGTCGTCGACAGATCGCTGTGCCCCAACAACATCTGCACCACGCGCAGGTCGGCGCCATGGTTGAGCAGATGGGTGGCGAAGGCGTGGCGCAAGGTGTGCGGCGACAGCGGTTTGTCGATGCCGGCGACCCGGGCCTGGTGCTTGATGCGGTGCCAGAAGGTCTGCCGGGTCATTTGCTCGCCGCGCTGACTGGGGAACAGCACGTCGCTGGGGCGGCCGTTGAGCAACTCGGCACGTCCGTCGCGCAGGTAGCGTTCCACCCAGGTGACCGCCTCTTCGCCCATGGGCACCAGGCGCTCCTTGCTGCCCTTGCCCATCACGCGCAGCACGCCCTGGCGCAGGTTGACCTGATCGAGGGTCAGGCTGACCAGCTCGGTCACGCGCAGACCGCAGGCGTACAGCACCTCGAGCATCGCGCGGTCGCGCTGGCCGATGGCTTCGGCCAGATCCGGGGCCTGCAGCAACGCCTCGACATCGGCCTCGGACAACGACTTGGGCAAGGGGCGACCCAACTGAGGCATGTCCACCAGCAGGGTCGGGTCGACCCCAATCAGCTTTTCACGCAGCAAATAGCGAAAGAAGCCACGCAGACCGGAGATGAACCGGGCGGTCGAGCGTGGCTTGTAGCCCTGGTCGACGCGCCAGGCGAGATGATCGAGGATCAGCTCGCGCCCGGCATCGGGGAGCACCACATCGCGCTCCTGCAGCCAACCGTTGAACAATGCCAGGTCACTGCGATAGGAAGCCCGGGTATTGTCGGAGAGGCCTTTTTCAAGCCATAGGGCATCGAGAAACTGGTCGATCAGGGGGTGGTCGAGTGCGGGCATGGAAACTCGGTGGCAAACATCGGAATGGCGCTTAGTCTTTCATAACATCATCGGTAGAGGGAGCCCCTATGAGCGAGCAACAGATTCTCCTGAGCGTCGGTGGTATCGGCGCTGCCGCCTTGGCCTGCCAGTGGCTGGCCTGGCGCCTGAAGCTACCGGCGATCCTGTTCCTGCTGCTGGCCGGCATCATTGCCGGCCCTGCCCTGGGCTGGCTCGACCCGCAGGCGCTGTTCGGCCCGCTGCTGATGCCCCTGGTATCGCTGGCGGTGGCCCTGATCCTGTTCGAGGGCAGTTTGACCCTGCACCTGTCGCAATGGCGCGAAATCGGCAGCGTGGTACACCGCATGGTGACCCTGGGCGCGCTGGCGACCTGGCTGGTCATCGCCTTGGCCACCCGCTGGTTGTTGGGTTTCGACTGGCCCCTGGCAATCCTCTTCGGCACCTTGACCCTGGTCACCGGCCCCACGGTGATCGTACCGATGCTGCGAGTGGTAAGGCCGAATGCGACCATCGCCAACATCCTGCGCTGGGAAGGCATCATGATCGACCCGATCGGTGCGCTGCTCGCGGTGGTGGTCTACAGCTTCATCATCGCCAGCGGCGACGGCAACGGTCTGAGTCAGAGCCTTGGCACCTTCGCCGGAGTGATCGTCGCCGGCTGCGCCCTCGGCGCGGCGGGCGGCTGGTTGCTCGGGCAGATCATGCGTGAGCAATGGCTGCCCGAATACCTGCACAACCTGGCCTCGCTGGCGGCAGTGCTGGGAATCTTCATCGCAGCCAACCAGATCGTCCATGAATCCGGGCTGCTGGCGGTCACGGTCATGGGCATGTGGCTGGCCAACATGCCGGGCGTGGATGTGCGGCAGATCCTGCACTTCAAGGAAAACCTCAGCGTGCTGTTGATCTCCGGGTTGTTCATTTTACTGGCGGCCCGCCTCGACCTGAACGCGATGTTCGAACTGGGCCCCGCGGTGCTGGCACTGCTGCTGGTCATCCAGTTGCTGGCGAGGCCACTCAATGTGTTGCTGTCGACCCTGGGCTCCTCACTGAACTGGCGAGAACGCGCGCTGCTGGCCTGGATCGCCCCACGGGGCATCGTGGCAGCGGCGGTATCGGCGATCTTCGCCATTCGCCTGCATGAGGCCGGCCACGAAGATGCGCTGCTGCTGGTGCCACTGACCTTCGCCGTGATCATTGGCACCGTGGTCCTGCAAAGCGCCACGGCCCGCCCTCTGGCACGCCTGCTCAAGGTCGCCGAGCCTGCACCGAGTGGCTTTCTCATCGTCGGCGCCAACCGACCGGCGCGGATTCTCGGTAAAGCCTTGCAGCAACTGGACTGCCGCGTGCTGTTGACCGACTCGAGCTGGGAGAACATTCGCGCAGCCCGCATGGAAGGGCTGCCGACGTACTTTGGCAATCCCGCCTCGCAACATGCCGACGCCCATCTGGACCTGGTCGGCCTTGGGCATCTGCTGGGCCTGTCGCCGGCTGGGGAGATCAATACCCTGGCGTGCGCTCGCTTTCGCCACGATTTCGGCGCCGGGAGGCTGTACGTGCTGGCCAGCGGCCTGGAAAAGAAGCGCAGCGACAAGCACCGGGCCAGCGCGGAACATCGCGGCCAACTGCTGGGCGACCGACCGATGACCTACCAGCAACTGGCCAATCATCTGCATCAAGGTGCCGAAGTCTATAGCACCACCCTGAGCGACGCGTTCGACTGGCAGGACTATCAGGCGCTGCACGGCGAGCGGGCACATCTGTTGTTTGCCCGGGACAGCCATGGTTGGGTGCATGTCTCGACACCTGACACCCCACTTCGCCCTCAACCCGGCTGGACCCTGGTGGCGCTGATCGAACCTGTGCCCGCCGACCTGGCGACTGGCGTCGAGCAATGACCTCAGTCTTGCGGCAACACCGGCACCGGTCGTTTGTCCTCGTCGATGGCGACGAAGCTGAACACCCCATGGATCGCCCGCTCGCAGCCATCGAGGTACATGTTCTCGACAAACACATCGACCTGCACCTGCAAACTGGTGTTGCCCACTTTGATAACGCTGCCCACCAGCTCGACGATCGAACCCGCCGGAATCGGATGCTTGAAGTCGATCCGGTCGGTGGACACGGTCACCAGCGGCAGGCGGCAGAAGCGCGTGGCGGCGATGAACGAGACTTCGTCCATCCAGGCCAGGGCGGTGCCGCCGAACAAGGTGTTGTGGTGGTTGGTGGTGTTGGGGAACACCGCCTTGGTCACGCGGGTCACCGATAGTTCGGTGCGGCGCTGGATTTCCTGGTCTCGACTGGTCATGACACTCACCTATTCACGGATTTCAAAACGCAAAAAAGCAGCCCGAAGGCTGCTTTTTTCTCGCTAGGCGGCCTCGGCCACCGGGCAAACTGCACTCAGGACAGTTTTTCCTTGATGCGAGCGGCTTTGCCGGACAGGTCGCGCAGGTAGTACAGCTTGGCTTTACGCACGTCACCACGACGTTTCACGGCCAGGCTGTCGATCTGCGGGCTGTAGGTCTGGAAGGTACGCTCTACGCCAACGCCGCTGGAGATCTTGCGCACGGTGAAGGCGCTGTTCAGACCACGGTTACGCTTGGCGATAACGACGCCTTCGAACGCCTGCAGACGGGAACGCTCACCTTCCTTCACTTTAACCTGGACGACGATGGTGTCGCCTGGTGCGAAGGTCGGGATTTCCTTGCTCATCTGCTCGGCTTCGAGCTGCTGGATGATCTTGTTGGTCATGCTGTGCTCCTAAGATGGATACGTGATCCACCATCGATACGTTTAACTATCGTCCCGCTCGCGGAGATATTCCTCAAGCAGCTTCTTCTCTTCTCCAGAAAGCGAGCGACTTTCCAGAAGATCGGCGCGTCGTTCGAAGGTCCTACCAAGGGACTGCTTCATCCTCCAACGCCGGATGTGTGCATGGTTGCCACTTAGCAACACGTCGGGAACGCGCTGATCCGCATACACCTCAGGTCGGGTGTAGTGCGGGCAATCGAGCAGACCGTCGGTGAAGGAATCTTCCTCCGCCGAGTCCACATGCCCTAAAGCTCCGGGCAGCAGCCGCGTAACCGCATCGATCAGTACCATGGCCGGCAGCTCGCCACCGGAAAGCACATAGTCGCCAATCGACCACTCCTCATCGACATGAGCCTCGATAAAGCGCTCATCGATGCCTTCATAACGACCGGCGATCAGGATCAACGATTCCTGTTCGGCCAGGTCTTTGACCGCTTGCTGAGTCAGCTTGCGGCCTTGCGGGGAAAGGTAGATCACCTTCGCCGCAGCTCCGGTCGCTTGCCTGGCGCTAACCAAGGCATCTTCCAGAGGCTTGATCTTCATCACCATGCCCGGACCACCGCCAAACGGCCGATCATCCACGGTGTGGTGGCGATCTGTGGTGTAGTCCCGCGGGTTCCAGCAAGTCACCTGAAGCAACCCCTGTTTCACCGCGCGGCTGGTAATGCCGTACTCCGTGATGGCCGAGAACATCTCGGGAAACAACGTGATGACGTCTACGCGAAGGTTACCCATCGATTAGAAGTCCGCGTCCCACTCAACCCGCATCACGCCTGCTTCCAGGTCGACTGCCAGCACGCATTGCTCCGTATAGGGCAACAGACGCTCGCGATCATCCAGGCTGCCTGCGCAGGGCTTGACCACCATTACATCGTTCGCGCCGGTCTCCAACAGGTGATCGACCTTGCCGAACAGCTGTTCGTCCTGGTTGATGACCTTCAGACCCACCAACTGGTACCAGTAGTACTCGTCAGCGGCCAGGTTGGGCAAAAGGCTCCGCGGAATGCAGATTTCGTAACCGCTCAGAAGACGAGCTTCATCGCGATCGTCGAGGCCTTTCAGTTTAACGACCAGGCCCTTTTGGGAACCTCGACCGTTGACCAGCTCGACCTGCTTTACCTTGCCTTCGTGCCGAAGCGTCCAGCGTGGATAATCCAACAGGTTTTCAATCGGATCGGTAAAGGAATACACCTTCACCTCGCCGCGAACGCCGTGAACCGAAAAAATCTTGCCAACGACGATGAGGTCGTCAGCCTTTTCTGGCGTCGCGTTCATACTGCTCAGGCGGCAGCCTTGGCAGCGTCCTTCAGCAGCTGAGCAACACGCTCAGACGGCTGCGCGCCCTGGCTCAGCCAGTAGTTGACGCGTTCCTGGTTGACCGACAGCTTGACTTCGGCGCCAGCAGCGATCGGGTTGAAGAAACCTACGCGCTCAACGAAACGGCCGTCACGGGCGTTACGCGAGTTGGTCACGGTCAGGTGGTAGAAAGGGCGCTTTTTCGAGCCGCCACGGGCCAGACGAATGGTTACCATGTGAACATCGTTCCTATAGTCGGTGCTGCAAAACTGAATGCCAAATAGGCACACGGGTGCCCAAAAGGCCGCATATTCTCAGGGAATACACGGACATTTGCAAATGCCTTTTTCGCCAGGGCCCTACCCTGACGTTCAGTCTTGCCGGTTGCGCCGCGCAATCACGCGGCCGTTAACCCGCCGCAGCGGGGTTACAGGCGCCCGCCGGTAAAGGCCGGCGCCCGAAATCGGGTCACATCTTCGGCATGCCGCCGCCCGGCAGCATTCCGCCCAGGCCGCGCATCATCTTGGCCATGCCGCCTTTGGCAGAAAACTTCTTCATCATTTTCTGCATCTGCTTGTGCTGCTTGATCAGGCGACCGATGTCCTGCACCTGGGTGCCGGAACCCAGCGCGATCCGGCGTTTGCGCGAACCGCTGATCAGGTCGGGATCGCGGCGCTCGGCCGGGGTCATCGAGTTGATGATCGCTTCCATCTGCTTGAACTGTTTTTCGGCAGCGCCCTGGGCGTTGCCCATCTGCGACAGGTTGACCCCACCGATGCTCGGCAGCTTGTCCATCAAGCCGCCCAGACCACCCATGTTCTTCATTTGTTGCAACTGGTCGCGGAAGTCTTCGAGGTCGAAGCCCTTGCCCTTCTTGAGCTTCTTGGCCAGTTTGTCGGCCTTGGCCTTGTCGATGGTCTGCTCGGCCTGCTCGATCAGGCTGAGCACATCGCCCATGCCGAGGATGCGCGAGGCGACGCGGTCGGGGTGGAACGGCTCGAGGGCCTCGGTCTTCTCACCCATACCGATGAACTTGATCGGCTTGCCGGTGATGGCGCGCACCGACAATGCGGCACCGCCACGGGCGTCGCCGTCGACCTTGGTCAGCACCACGCCGGTCAGCGGCAGGGCTTCGCCGAACGCCTTGGCGGTGTTGGCGGCATCCTGACCGGTCATGGCATCGACCACGAACAGGGTCTCGATCGGCTTGACCGCAGCATGCAACGCCTTGATCTCGTCCATCATGTCGGCATCGATGTGCAGACGACCGGCGGTGTCGACGATGACCACGTCGATGAACTTCAGCTTGGCCTCACGGATGGCCGCCTCGGCGATGGCCACCGGCTTCTGGCTGATATCGGACGGGAAGAAGGTCACACCGATATCGTTGGCCAGGGTTTCCAGCTGTTTGATCGCGGCTGGGCGATAGACGTCAGCCGACACCACCATGACGCTCTTCTTCTTGCGCTCCTTGAGGAAGCGCGCGAGCTTGCCGGCGGTGGTGGTCTTACCGGCGCCCTGCAGGCCGGCCATCAGCACCACGGCGGGTGGTGCGGCATTGAGCGCGAGGTCTTCGTTGGCCGCGCCCATGAGGCTTTCCAGCTCGGCCTGGACGATCTTCACGAATGCCTGGCCCGGCGTCAGGCTGCGCGAGACCTCGGTGCCGACCGCACGCTCCTTGACGCTGTTGACGAAATCCTTGACCACCGGCAGCGCCACGTCGGCTTCGAGCAGGGCCATGCGCACTTCGCGCAGCGTGTCCTTGATGTTGTCTTCGGTCAGCTTGGCCTTGCCGGTGACATGGCGCAGCGTCTGTGACAGGCGGTCGGTCAGGTTTTCGAACATGGTGATCCTTTCAGGCCCAGAAAAGCCGGGAGTTGTCAGGTGCCCTGGTGGTCACGCGCAAGCGCGGGGCACAGCAAGGCGGCGATTATAGCGAAGAGCGGCGGCGGCGGACACCTTGGCTTCCGAGCGGCAAGCTTCGAGCTTCAAGCCACAAGAAAAAGCAGCCATCACGCGGATCAGCCTTCGCTTGCAGCTTGCGGCTTCCAGCTTGCAGCTCACTATGCCAAACTCCGTCCCTTTAAGGCTCGCTTTCCAGGACTTATGGTCTCCTCACCCAGCCTCATCCCCAACTTGATCGCCGCCGGCCTTTATATAGCTGCGGCCATCTATCAGGGCGCCTACCTGGCCCAGAGCCGCAAAGCCGACACACGGCTGCTCGGCCTGCTCGGCGTCCTCGCCGTGGTCGCCCAGAGCGGTGCACTGTACTTCCAGCTGATCACGCCGCTGGGTCTGAGCCTGGATTTCTTCAGCGCCGCCAGCCTGATCGCCGTGGCGGTCATCTCCCTGACGCTGCTGGCCTGCCTGCGCATACCGGTGGAAAACCTCCTGGTGCTGCTGTTTCCCCTCGGCGCCATCACCGCGCTGCTGGCTCAGTTTGCCCCACCCGGTACCGTGCCGCTGATCGACGAAGAGCCGGGTATCCTCGCGCACATCCTGCTGTCGATCCTGGCCTACGGGCTGTTCACCATTGCCGTGTTCCAGTCGCTACTCCTGCTGCTGCAGGACCACCAGTTGAAGAACAAGCACCCGTCGGGCCTGATTCGCAACTTCCCGCCGCTGCAAACCATGGAAAGCCTGTTGTTCGGCTTCCTCTGGGCCGGCTGGTGCCTGCTGTCGCTGTCACTGATTTCCGGCTGGCTGTTCCTGGAGAACCTGTTCGCCCAGCACCTGGTGCACAAAACCCTGCTGGCGTGCGTGGCCTGGATCGTCTTCAGCGTACTGCTGTGGGGCCGCACCCGCCTCGGCTGGCGCGGGCACAAGGCGATCCGCTGGACCCTGGCCGGTTTCTGCCTGCTGATGCTGGCCTACTTCGGCAGCAAGCTGGTTCGCGAATTCATCCTGCATATCTGACAAGCCATGGACACGCTGCCGTACGCACCGCTTCTCGGCATTCTGGCCCTGGCCTTGATCTGGTCGGCGCTGTTCACCGCGGTGGACGTCGCCCGTCAACAGACCAATGGCCACTCGCGCAACAATGACCAGGACCACGCGAAACTGCCGACCCAGGCACTGACGCTGTCAGCCGGCCTGGGCAAGTTGCTGGTACTGGGATTGGCCTGTCTGATGGGCCAGCGCTATCAGGGCGAACACGGCTTCTGGCTGGCTGGCCTGGGCGCGAGCCTGGCGCTGCTGGTATTCGCCGAGTTTCTGCCGCGGCGCCTGGCCCGTCGTGCCCCCCAGGCGCTTCTGGCCCTCGGGGCCGGCCTGAAATGGCCGTTGGCGCTGCTGCAACCATTGGCTTGCCTGCTCGATGCCTGCGCCAAGCTGATCTTGCGGCCGCTCCGCGCGCAGCCCACCGCAGTGGCCTTGCATCCGGAGCAGGACGAGCTCTTCGATGATGACGACAGCGGCGAAACGACCCATCCAGGCCTGCTCGACGGCATGCAATCGCTGGACAAGATCACCGTCAACGACATCCTGGTGCCACGCAACGAAGTCGACGGCATCAACCTGGACGATCCGATCGAGCACATCATCGAACAGCTGATCGTCAGCCGCCACACACGGCTGCCGGTCTATCACAGCGATATCAACCAGGTCGAGGCGATCCTCAACACCAAGCTGATCAGCCATTTGCTGCCCAAGGCCGAATTGACCTTCGAAGCCCTGCAAGGCGCCTGCTACGAACCTTACTTCGTACCGGAAAGCACGCCCCTGCAGATGCAACTGTTGAACTTCCACAAGCAGCAGCGCCGGCTGGGCGTGGTGGTCGACGAGTACGGCGAGGTATTGGGGATCGTCACCCTGGAAGACATCCTCGAGGAGATCGTCGGCGAGTTCGAGGACGAGCAGAGCCTCGACAACCCCCATGTACACCCCCAGCCCGACGGCACCTTCGTCATCGACGGCGCCGCGTCGCTTCGCGAAATCAACCGCACTCTCGGCTGGCACCTACCCTGCGACGGCGGCCCGAAAACCCTCAACGGCCTGGTCACCGAAGCCCTGGAAAGCATTCCGGAAAGCGCCGTTTGCCTGAAAATCGGCCGCTACCGCCTGGAAATTCTCGAAACCGAGGACAATTGCGCCAGCAAGGTACTAGTGTGGACCGTGACCCGATAGCTATACTCCGGTCACGCTTACCCAGCCCCGCCGCCGCGCCCGCTACCCGCACCCGGCGTCAGACGGCCAGTCCGCTCCACTGACACGCGGTCCTGCTTCACCACCCCGAACAGTACCCGTACCCACCGCTATCCCTCCAGGGTTCTCGTCAGTAGGAACGCAAAAGAACAATACGCTCCGGCGTCCGCCAAACCGTGCCTGCCTGGCCGGCGCGGATCACGCCCAGGAGCCGCACCAGACTGTTAGGGACCTACCAGATGACAACCAGCAGCACCTACGCCCAAGCGCCTGCCGCGCCGGCCAACTCACCCGCCCGGGTGGCCACCGCCAGTTTCATCGGCACCGCCATCGAGTTCTACGACTTCTACGTGTACGCCACCGCGGCAGCCCTGGTGATCGGCCCGGTGTTCTTTCCGTCCGGGTCGGGCACCGCGCAGATGCTCGCAGCGTTCATCACCTTCGGCATCGCCTTCCTCGCCAGGCCGCTGGGCTCGGCATTGTTCGGCCACTTCGGCGACCGCATCGGGCGCAAATCCACCCTGGTGGCCTCGCTGCTGCTGATGGGTGTTTCGACCACACTGATCGGCGTGCTCCCAGGTTATGACAGCATCGGCGTCTGGGCGCCGGTCCTGCTCTGCCTGCTGCGCTTCGGCCAAGGTCTGGGGCTGGGGGGCGAATGGGGTGGCGCGGCACTGCTGGCCACCGAGAACGCGCCGGAAGGCAAGCGCGCCTGGTTCGGCATGTTCCCGCAACTGGGCCCTTCGATCGGTTTTCTGGCGGCCAACGGCCTGTTCCTGACGCTGGCCCTGGTACTCAGCGACGAGCAGTTCCGTGACTGGGGCTGGCGTGTACCCTTCCTGCTCAGCGCCGCCCTGGTACTGGTCGGCCTGTACGTGCGCCTGAAGCTGGAGGAAAGCCCGGTGTTCGCCAAGGCAGTGGCACGTCACGAGCGGGTGAAGATGCCGGTGGTCGACCTCTTCGCCAAGTACTGGCTGCCTACCCTGCTGGGCGCTGCGGCCATGGTGGTGTGTTACGCCCTGTTCTATATCTCTACCGTGTTCTCGCTGAGCTACGGCGTATCGACGCTGGGTTACAGCCGTGAATCATTCCTCGGCATGCTGTGTTTCGCCGTAGTGTTCATGGCCTTGGCCACACCGCTCTCGGCCTGGCTCAGCGACCGCTACGGCCGCAAGCCGGTACTGATCGTCGGCGGCCTGCTGGCGGTGGCCTCGGGCTTCACCATGGAACCGCTGCTGACCTCGGGATCGACCCTGGGTGTGACCCTGTTCCTGAGTATCGAGCTGTTCCTGATGGGTGTGACCTTCGCACCGATGGGCGCCCTGCTGCCAGAGCTGTTTCCGACCCACGTGCGCTACACCGGCGCTTCGGCAGCGTACAACCTGGGCGGCATCGTCGGCGCCTCGGCGGCACCGTTCTTCGCCCAGAAGCTGGTGAGCATGGGCGGCTTGAGCTGGGTAGGCGGCTATGTGTCGGCGGCAGCAGTGATCAGCCTGATTGCCGTGCTGTGCCTGAAGGAAACCCGTGATACCGAGCTTTGAGTGATTGGGGCTGCTTTGCAGCCCATTTGCGGGACAAGCCCGCTACCACAGGTACAGCGCTGGACTTGAGGGCGGTAGTTATCCTGTGGGAGCGGGCTTGTCCCGCGAATGGGCCGCAGAGCGGCCCCGCTTGCATCAGAACTCGACCTTGACCGCCTGCGAAGCACGGGTCGCCTTGGCCCGCGCAGCTTCGATCGACTCGTCACGCGCCAGGCATACCCCCATGCGGCGGGTGCCGTTGATTTCCGGCTTGCCGAACAGGCGAATCGCGGTGTCCGGCTCGCTCAGGGCGGCGCCGAGGTTGGCGAAGCTGGTCTGCTGCGACTGCCCCTCGGGCAGGATCACCGCCGAAGCCGACGGGCCGAACTGGCGCACCACAGGGATCGGCAGACCGAGAATGGCGCGGGCGTGCAGGGCGAACTGCGACAGGTCCTGGGAAATCAAGGTCACCAGCCCCGTGTCATGGGGACGCGGCGAGACTTCACTGAACCAGACCTGATCACCTTTGACGAACAGTTCCACGCCGAACAGGCCACGACCGCCCAGTGCATCGGTCACCGCCTTGGCCACCCGCTGCGACTCGGCCAGGGCCTTGGCGCTCATGGCCTGGGGCTGCCAGGACTCCTGGTAGTCGCCCTTCTCCTGGCGATGGCCGACCGGTTCGAGGAAGGTAGTGCCGCCAACATGGCGCACGGTCAGCAGGGTGATTTCGTAGTCGAAATCGATGAAGCCTTCGATGATCACCCGGCCCTTGCCGGCACGGCCGCCTTCCTGGGCGTAATCCCAGGCCTGCTGCAGGTCGGCGTCGCTGCGCAGCAGGCTCTGGCCCTTGCCAGATGAGCTCATCACCGGCTTGACCACGCACGGGTAGCCGAGGTCGGCGACGGCCTTGGCGTAGTCCTCGAAGGTGTCGGCGAAGTGGTAGGGCGAGGTCGGCAGGTCCAGCTCTTCAGCGGCCAGGCGACGGATGCCCTCGCGGTTCATGGTCAGCTGAGTGGCACGGGCGGTCGGCACCACGGTGAAACCTTCGCTTTCCAACTCGACCAGGGTGGCGGTGGCGATGGCTTCGATCTCAGGCACGATGTAGTGCGGCTTCTCGGCCTCGATCACCGCACGCAGGGCAACGCCGTCGAGCATGTTGACCACGTGGCTGCGATGGGCGACTTGCATCGCCGGAGCATTGGCGTAGCGGTCCACGGCGATCACTTCGACGCCCAGGCGCTGCAGCTCGATCACCACTTCCTTGCCCAGCTCGCCACAGCCGCAGAGCAGTACACGGGTCGCGGTAGGCGACAATGGGGTTCCGATACGGGTCATTTCAGGTCCTCGAAGGCGTCCGGGGCCGCGTCAGGCGTAGGCGCGACCCACTGAAAAAGGACCAGTATTCTACACCATCAGCCCGCCACGGCGGCGCGTCGGGCACGAAATGCCATGGCCAGCCAGACGGCGGTGACACCCGCGAACTTCGAGGCCAGCGCGGTGCCGATCACCACCGGGGTCAGGGCGCCGATCATGCCGAAGAAGATCAATGTATCGACCGGAATGCTCAGCGCCGAGCTCAACCACAGGCGATCGCGCAGCGGACGGCGGGTGATGCTGAACACCAGCCAGTCGATCAGCTCGGAAACGAAGAACGCGGTGGCACTGGCCAGGGCGATGGCCGGCTCCGAGGTGACATAGGACAGCACCAAGGCCAGCAGCATGGCAACCAGCGCGCCATGGCCGAAACGGGTCTGCACCATATCGCGCAGGATGAACACCAGGCCGCCCCAGGCGGACCAGATCACGTCCAGGTGCGGGGCACTGGAAAAGGCGTAGTTGATCAGCACTACGCTGCTGATATAGGCGATGAGATAGAACATGGGACTGCAGTCTGTTGGCAAGCCAGACAGATTACCGCTGGCTCGGTCGCGGGTAAACCCGCTCCTGGCCAAGAGGCCGACGCAGGGTCACGCCCCCATGATCAGACCCGCCGCCACCGCCCGCTCATGGCAACGCTTCAACACCGCACGACGCTCGTCGTTGTCCATGCGCCCCCAGCGGCCGATCTCGGCCACGGTACGCTGACATCCGGTGCAGATGTCTTGCTCGTCCAACGCGCAGATGCTCACGCACGGGGACGCCACGGGCCGTTGCACCTCACTCATCGTCGGCCACCAGTTCGCGCGCATAGCGTTCGGCGTTGTGCACATAGTGCGCGGCGCTGGCCTCGAGCATGCGCTTCTGCTGCTCGGTCAACTCGCGCACCACCTTGCCAGGCGACCCCATCACCAACGAGCCATCGGGGATTTCCTTGCCCTCGGCGATCAAGGCATTGGCGCCGATGATGCAGTGCTTGCCGATGCGCGCACCGTTGAGAATGACGGCATTGATGCCGATCAGGCTGTAGTCGCCGACACTGCAGCCATGCAGCATGGCATTGTGGCCGACGGTCACGCCCTTGCCCAAAGTCAACGGCGAACCCATGTCGGTATGCATCACGGTGCCGTCCTGGACGTTGCTGCCCTCGCCGATGTCGATCAGTTCGTTATCGCCACGCAGCACCGCGCCGAACCACACACTGGCATGGGCCTGCAGACGCACCTTGCCGATCAGGGTGGCGGTGGGCGCGGCCCAACTGGTGGGATGGGTTTCGACGCGCAGGTCGCCCAGGCGATATTTCATGGGAATTCCTTGACTCATCGGCAGCTAATGACAAAGGCAGGGTGGGCCCCGCTCAGGTTGGGTGTTCAGATTTCGACATACTGCGCCGGCGGCTCGTGCAGGCTGATGCCAGCGTCGAACCACAGGTTGACCAACTCGACGATCATGATCGCCGACAGTCCCCAGATCTTGTACTCACCGAAACGGTAGCTCGGCACATACCAACTGCGCCCCTGGTAATCGATACGGTGGGTATGGTCCCGCGGATCCTGGCGGAAGAATTCCAGCGGCACGTTGAATACTGCCGCGATTTCGGCATCGTTTGCACGGTATTCGACGTAGTCCGGGATCAGTCCGACGAATGGCGTCACCTTCAGGCCGTGCAGCGAAATCAACGGACTGAGCGGGCCGATCACCTCCACCAGACCAGGCGGCAGTCCGATCTCTTCCTCTGCCTCGCGCAGCGCGGTGAACACCAGATCGGGGTCTTCGGGGTCGCGGCGACCACCGGGAAAGGCGACCTCGCCGCCGTGGGTGGACAAACCCTTGGCACGCAGGGTGAGAACCAGCTCGGGCGCTTCACTGCGCGTGATGGGCAAAAGTACCGCCGCTTCGGGAAACCGTCGGTCGGTTTCCAGCGACGTGGGTACATGGTTGCTCATTCGGCGAAGAAGCTCGTCCAGCATTGCGCACTCTCGTTTCCAAGGCCTGCCTTGCATGATGCACCAAAAGCCGCGACACACCCAAGTCCCGCGCGCATGCCGCCTGCGCTTGCCCCCGCCCCGTCGGGCGCGCCAAGATAAGGCAAGCACAAGGAACCCCAAGCATGAAATTCTGCAGCGCGTGCGGCCAACCGGTCATCCAGCAGATCCCCGAAGGCGACAGCCGCCTGCGCTATGTCTGCCAGTTCTGTCACACCATCCACTACCAGAACCCCAACATCGTCGCTGGCGTGCTGCCCACCTGGGGTAGCCAGGTCTTGCTGTGTCGCCGTGCCATCGAGCCCCGCCGCGGCTTCTGGACGTTGCCGGCCGGGTTCATGGAGAACGGCGAGACCCTCGACCAGGCCGCCCGTCGCGAAACCGTCGAGGAAGCCTGCGCCCAGGTCGGTACCATGAGCTTGTACCAACTGTTCGACCTGCCGCACATCAATCAGGTACATGTGTTCTTTCGCGCCGAACTGGCCGACCTGAATTTCGACGTCGGCGTCGAAAGCCTGGAGGTGCGATTGTTCGAGGAACACCAGGTGCCATGGGACGAGCTGGCTTTCCGCACCGTCGCACGCACACTAGAATGCTATTATCGCGATCGCATCGAGCAGCACTACCCCATTGGTCATGAGTACCTGCCGCCGATGAACGTCTCGCCCACTTCCTAGCATCCCAGGGATACCGTTTCATGCGTTGGTTGTTCGCCTTCTTCTGCCTTTGCGTTACCTCGGTGTCCCAGGCGGCTTTCACCGAGACCATCATCCGCAAGCCGCAACCGCCCGTGGCAGCCCCCTCGCAGTCCCAGACGGCCATGCAACCGCTGATCGACAAAGTGCTGGTGATCAAGTCCGAGCGCCGTCTGCAGTTGCTCAGCCGCGGCGAGCCGCTGAAGACCTACCGCATCTCCCTGGGCAAGCAACCCAAGGGGCCCAAGCAGCGCGAAGGCGACAAGAAAACGCCCGAGGGGCTGTACTGGCTGGACTGGCGCAAACAAAGCGACCGCTTCAACCTGGCCATGCACATCACCTACCCGAACATTCGTGACGCCGCCCAGGCGACCCGCGAGGGCGTGAGTGCCGGCAGCATGATCATGATTCACGGCACGCCGATCAACGACGAGTACCCGGAATGGTACTTCCACACGCTGGACTGGACCGACGGCTGCATCGCCATGCGCAATTCCGACATGCGCGAGGTCTGGGACCTGGTACGTGATGGAACGCTGATCGAGATTCGTCCCTGAAGGCTTGGAACTGAGCTTGTAGGCAGCTTCCTACTTAAAACTGTCCTCCCCCCTACGATTATCCAAGGCGAGGTACTGCATCCAAACGATGGACTGAATTCTTAGCATCCCTGCAAACGAGTACGCGAACCGTACGCCATTTGCGGGGTAGTTCATGCCGTCCCGATTCTCTCGATATGCCGGCAGGCTACTTGCCTGCTGCCTGACCGCCGCTTCGTCCCTGCCATGGGCATGGGCCGACGACCCCGCCAGTCGCCACCTGCGCGACCAGCAACACAGCCAACAACAGCTCGAGCAGCAGTTGCGCCTGCAACGCTGGCAGCGGGCGCCTGCCCATCCGGACCTCGACCCGCCGCCCGTACCGCCCGCCGAAACCAACCGCTGCTGGGCAATCACCGGGGTCCGCCTGGCCGGCCACCAGCAACTTTCGGCACAGGCCCTCGAAGCGGCCGTGCGCGCCCAACTCCCCCCGTGCATGGGCATCGACGACATCAACCAGTTGCTCAGGGCCATCACCCAGGTCTACGTGCAGGCCGGCTACCCCGCCAGCCGCCCTTACCTGAGTCAACCTCCGCAGGATGGCCAACCGCTCGATATCCTCCTGGTCGAGGGTTTCGTCGAGTCGATCGAACTCGGTACCGAGCTGCCGTTGTGGCTGCAGGGTGCCTTTCCCGACCTGCTCGGGCAACCCTTGTACCTGCCAGCCCTCGAGCAGGGTCTGGACCAACTCAACCGCCTGCGTGCATTCGAGCTGTCAGCCGATCTGCTGCCCGGCACGCGACCCGGTGCCACCCACGTGCAGGTCAAAGGTCAGCAGGTAGCGCGACGCTGGCACCTCGACAGCCGCTTCGATAACCGCGGCAGTGATCTGACCGGCCGCCATCGCCTGAACCTGGGCCTTGGCCTGGACAGCCCCCTGGGCTTGAACGACGACCTACGCGTGTCCCTGTCTTCGACCGTGCTCGATGCCCCAGGACGCAGTCAGGGGCTGTCCGTGTATTACAGCCTTCCCTACGGCTTCTGGACCTTCGCCATCAACGCCACCCAGTCGAGCTATTCAGCGCCGATCCCGCAAAGCGCTCGGATCAGTAGCGGCAGCAGCAGCTACCAGGGGGTGAGTGCCGAACGACTGCTCTGGCGCAACCAGCAAGGCATGCTCAGCGCCAGCGCCCGACTCGACCGCAAACGACTGCTCAACCGCACCGGCAAGACCGAAATCGCCCTGCAAAGCCCCACGCTCACCAGCTTGGAAGCAGGTATCAACTTGCTGTGGCTCGACGACGGTCTTTGGCACGGCTTTCTCGGCGTAGCCCGTGGTGTGGACTGGCTCGGCGCCGACCGCTCTGCCCTGAACCAGGACGCCCCGCGCCCGGATTTTCTCAAGTACCGCGGCACCCTGCTGCACCTGCGCCAGGGCCCGGCGAACCGGCCTTGGCGTTGGCAGAGCGAACTGAACCTACAGTACAGCCGCGACTCATTGCCTGCCGCGGAGCAGTTGGTGGCCAGTGACGACTCCACCGTACGCGGGTTTCGCCTGAGCAGTTATGGCGGTGCCAGTGGTGCGGTCTGGCGCAACACCTTCAGCCACGCCCTGACGCTGCCTCTGACCCAGCCGCTGCAGATACGGCCATACATCGGCCTGGACCTGGGCTGGACGCGCCTGCTCCAGAGCAGCAATAGCCAACACCTGGCCGGCGCCGCCAGTGGCGTGGAGCTGAGCCTGTCCAGCAGCCGCCTGCGCCTGGATTACCAACGCGCGCTGCATGCCAGCGACAAGCCTCGCTCGGGCCTGGAATCAGGCTTCTGGGTACTGGAGTGGTCTCTGAACATTTGATTTCCAACAACAAAGAGAACGAGAAATGCACACAATCTCGCAACGCACGCCCTTGCGCCCCGACACCTTGCGCTGGACCATTTCCCTCGCCCTGCTGGCATCGGCGCCAGCCCTGGCTGAACCAGCACTGACCCCGGCACGAGGACCTGCCGGGACGCCATTGATCGGCAATGGCCACGGCGTACCGGTCATCGACATCGTCGCACCGAACGCCAACGGCCTCTCGCACAACCAATTCCTCGACTACAACGTCGGCAAGCCTGGCGTGGTGCTCAACAACGCTACCCAGGCCGGCCAGTCCCAACTGGCCGGGGCACTGCAGGCCAACCCGCAGTTCCAGGGCCAGGCGGCGTCGACCATCCTCAACGAGGTGATCAGCCGCAATGCTTCCTTGATCGAAGGCCCGCAGGAGATCTTCGGGCGCCGCGCCGACTACATCCTGGCCAATCCCAATGGCATCACCCTCAACGGCGGTAGCTTCATCAACACCACCCGAGCTGGACTGCTGGTCGGCAGCCCAGAACTGCAGGAGGCACAACTCAAGCACCTCAGTACGCTCGAAGCCCATGGCAGCCTGAAGGTGACCGGCGCCGGCGGGCACAATCCCGAAGGCGCCCTGGACCTGATCGCCCCACGTATCGACAGCACTGGCCTGCTCCAGGCCAAGAGCGACCTCAACCTCACCTTGGGCCGCAACCGCATCGACTACCCCACCGGTGAAGTGCTCCAGCATCTGCCAGGCACACCCTCCAGCATCGACGCCAGTCTGTTCGGCGCAATGCGCGCCGGACGCATCCGGGTGGTCAGCACGGCCGAGGGTGCAGGCGTGCGTGTAGGCCCGGTGAAGGTCTGGGCTGATCAAGGTATCGCCATTCATTCGGCCGGCGCACTTGAAGTCAGCGGCCAGGCCGATGTCCCGAGCGAACTGCGTACCGAGCACGGCAATCTGAACCTCAGCGCCGCCGGCGACGTCGACATGCGCGCCGCCAAAGGCCATGCCGATCGAATCGAGATCAAGGCCGGCAAGAAACTCAGCCTCGACGCGCAAACCGCAGAAAGCATCGCCAAGGACCAGAAGCGCTGGAACAAGAAATTCCTGTTCGTCACCCACGAAACCTACGAGCGCAAGCGCACCACCACCGACCGCCACCAGCGCGGCACCGAATTGAAGGCAAGCGAAGGCATACGCTTGGAGTCCGGCGCCGACATGCGCCTGGCCGCTGCCGATATCCGCGCCGGTGGCGAGCTTGCCGTGGATAGCGGGGGCGATCTCGACGTCGTCGCCGGCATCGACAGCCAACGCATCGAAGAACAGATACGCCATCGCAAGCACCTCTGGCGTGGCGACGAAGACACCGAGCAGTATCGTGAAACCGCGCGCGCCAGCACGCTCGAAGGCCAGCATATGACCGTCAACGCCAAGAACCGGATCAAGCTCGAGGGCAGTCAGTTGCACAGTCGCGGCGACCTCGACATCACCGCGAAAAAGATCGAGGTCGGCACCACCGCGTTACAACAACATGGCACCCGCCGCGACTACCGTGGCGACCTGGTGTCAGGAGCCTTCTTCGCCGACCGCAAGGGCAACGATACCCAGGGCCATGCCGTGACCGGAAGCAGCGTCAGCGCCGACGGCAAGTTGCAGGTCAGCGCCGAACAGGTCGATATCAAAGGCAGTCGCGTGCATGGCAAGCAGGACGCACTGCTGTACGGCAGCAAAGGTGCACTGGTGATCGAAGCCGACCACGGCAATCTGACCACTACCGATCACCAGCGCGACAGCAAGCTGTTCGGCCTGTTCGGCAACAGCGAAGAAAGCACCACGCGCAGCCAACAGGTGCTGCGCAGTGACGTCGGCTCCAGCACCAACCTGCGCCTGGCCAGCGCCGAGGAACTGCGCATCCAGGGTGCCAAGGTCGAAGCCGCTGGCCACTTGCAGGTGGAGGCCAAGGGCGATGTCCTGATCGATGCCGCGCAAGCGATCGATGAACGCGAAACCCGCAATCAGCGACGCGGCTTCAGCGCCAGCGTCGGACAGACTCAGGAGGCTCAGGACGGTAAGCCTGGATCCCGTCAGTACACGGCAAGCGTCGGCTATGACGTGACCACCCGCACCGGTTCGCAACGCCAGGTCAGCCAGGTGGGTAGCCAGCTGAAAGGGGCGTCGGTAACGCTGAGCAGCGACACGCACCTGCAAGTCAATGGCGCCAGGGTAGAGGCCTCGGCGGGAGACCTCGACGTGCAAGCCAAGCAGGTGACCCTCGGCGCCAGACGCAACGAAACGGAATCGACCACTGAGCAGACGCGCAGCGGTGGCAGCATGGGCCTGACCGGCGGTATCGACCGGTTTGGCTCGCTGCTCGAGGGCCACCACCATCGCGACAGCACCATCGAACGAGACAGCACCGCGCAGCGCAGCGAGCTGCTGGCCAGCGGCAACCTGCGCATCGCGGCTGACGAGTTGGTCAACGAAGCAGCGCGAGTCAAAGCCGGTAAGGCCCTCGAAGTGGTCGCCGAGCACATCGACAACCGTGCCGTCGAAGATATCCACGAACGACAGGAGAGCCAAGACAACTGGGCTGGCAGCCTTGGCGTCAGCGTCGAATACCGAGACCTCACCCGGCCGATCGAACGCCTGGTCCAGGGTGAGGAAGCTGCACGCTTCCAGCAAGCTTCACCCGAGGATGCCATGGTCGCGCCCAGCGCCGGCGCCGATATGACCGTCGACCATCTCAAACGCCTGGAAAACCAGCGGCGCGGCTTCGCCCAGGTCAGCGAGCTGTCCGGGGCAGAAGTAACGGTCAAGGCAACGCGTATCGACGATGAAGGCACCACCTGGCGCGCCGACGCCGGCAAACTGCAGATCGACGCACAGCAGCACCATATGCGCGCCGCTGCCAACACCAAGGCGCATGAAATACAGCGTCTGGCCTTTGGCGGTGACCTGCGCGGCGACACCAGCACCGGCAGCGACATCAATGGCCGCATCGCCGGCAAAGGCGGCTCGCTGAACAAGCAGGAGACCACCAGCACCGCTGTACCCGGTAGCCTGATGGGCCAAGCCGGAATCCAGGTGCAGCTAGGCAGCGACGGGCGTTATGAGGGCACGCGCATCGATGGCGGCGAGGGCGATGTGATCATGCACAGCGCGGGCGACCTCTCCTTGCTGCAGGCCAGCGACCTGACGCGACAGACGTCCAGCGGACTCGACGGAAATGCCTGGGCCAAGGGCGGCAACCGGCCAGGAACCACCGGTTTCGATGCCCGTGGCTACCTCGACCACTCCACGCAGCAGGCCAGTCAGTCCAAGGCCCAAGTGGCACAACTCGACGCCAAGGGTAAGGTCCACTTGAGTAGCGGCGGCGACCTGCTGCTCGAAGGGACCCGCATCGGCAAGCGCGAGGCCAAGGTAGCCGACTTGCAGTTGCAGAGCGAAGGCCTGTTGACCGTCAAGGCCGCCAGCGATACCCAGGAAGCCACCGGCAGCACCCTCGGTGGAGGCCTGGAGGTCGGCATCAAAAAGGGTGCTACCCAGGGCGGCGCGCTCGGCGGACACTTCTCCCATGGCAAGCAGAACGAAAGCGCCCGCCAGGCACTCGATGCCCAGTTCGCCAGCGCCGGTCGACTGGCCCTGGAAAGCCGTGCCCGTGAGGAAGTCGCACTGCGTCTGCAAGGCTTGCAGGCCTCGGCCGGACAAATCGAACTGCTCGCCCGCAACGGCGGCATGCTGGTCGAGGCATCGTCCAATCTGGAGCGGCGCAACAATCTCGACATCACCGCCGGGGCCGGTTTCCTCAAAACCCAAGGCACAACCGACACCCGTGGCCTGCACGGCCGTGTTCAGGTCAATCTCGACCAGCGCGACAACCACACCTGGAACGCCGACACCCTGCGCGCCGAGCGTATCGACATCCAAAGCCTGGGCGACACGCGTGTGCAAGGCGTCAGCCTGGAGGCCGGGCAGATCAGCGGCAACATCGGCGGCGATTTGCACGTGGCCAGCCGCAAAGACAGTGTCGACAGCCTGAACCTCAAGGTTGACGCTCGCCTGAGCCAAGAGAGGAACCCCCAAGGCTACACCAACGCAGCCACCGCTCTGGCGGGTCCCCTGCAAGGCAAGGTGAGCGACAAGACTCGCTCGACATTGAGCAAAGCCGAGCCTGGCTTCTCCCCCACCTTCAAGCTCGAACTGTCCAAGCAACAGCGTGACACGGTAGCCCGGCAGACGACCCTGCAAGGCCGCGATGGTGTCGATCTGAAGGTGGGCGGCGCCGCTCACCTGGAAGGCGCTCGGATACAGTCGGCCAAGGGCGACGTGGCGCTCAAGGCAGCCACGGTGACCCAGCAAACCCTAAGCGGCACGGACCTGCGCCGTGACGTATCGGTCGACGCCTCCAACTCGCCGGTCGACTTGGGTACCGCCATCGCCGATATCGCCAAGAACAAGGGCGCTGCAGACGGTGAGAACGCGCTGGACCTGGGGCTGTTACGCACCAGTGGGCACAACCGAAACGAGCAGTGGCATTCGTCCATTCAAGGCAAGGCCGATTGAGCAACATCGCCCAGGGTCGCCTTGCGGCCCTGAGCCCTGACCCAGGTACTAGGCAATGTCCGCACACAGGATTTTGTCTTCCGTCATATTTCTGCCAACTGATCATCACATTTGCAGCATAAAGTCGCGGGTTCTGCCTACTCAGCCACTACAAGGACAGCCTGATGAGTCGACACAGCGGCGATAACCTGGACCGCAACCGCAGCGGCAATGCACCGATGGCCGGCATCATGGACCTCTACCTGAGCCGGCGCAGCGTCGTGCGCGGTAGCCTTGGCGCGGCCATCGCCATGATCGCCGGCGGCGGCCTCAGCGCCTGCTTCGACACCACAGGCGCCAAGCCAACAGGCCCAGCTACAGCCCCTCAGGCACCCACACCAACACTGGGCTTCGAGTCCATTCCCGGATCACGGACCGATGCCTGTACCCTCGCCGCAGGCTACAGCGCCTATGTCCTGGCGCCTTGGGGAACGCCACTGAACAGCGCCGGCAATGCCTGGAAAGCCGACGGCAGCAACAGCGCCGCCGACCAGGCGAACGCCATGGGCATGCACCACGATGGCATGCACTTCTTTCCCATCGATGGCAGCGCCGAAGACGGCCTGCTGGCCATCAACTTCGAGTACATCGACCAGCAAGCGTTGCACCCGGCTGGCCCCACCTTCGACGCCGACGGCAAACGCCCGGCCGAAGAAGTGCGCAAGGAAATCAATGCCCACGGCGCCGGCGTGATTCGCCTGAAAAAACTTGGCGGACGCTGGCAGGTGGTCGACAACGACCCGCTCAACCGTCGCTTCACCACCGCTTCGCAGATGGACATCGCCGGCCCCCTGCGCGGCAGCGATCACGTCAAGACCCGTTTTTCGCCAGACGGCACCCGTTGCCGTGGCACCAACAACAACTGTGGCAACGGCTACACGCCGTGGGGCACCTACCTGACCTGCGAAGAAAACTGGCCAGGGATATTCGTCAACAAAGGCACCCTGCCCGCTGACCAGTCACGCCTCGGCGTCGTGACCTCCAGCGGCCTGTACCAGTGGGAAAGCGCCGCTGGCGACAGCAGCGAAATGGACGACGAGTTCGCCCGCTTCGACGTGACCGCCCGCGGAGCAAGTGCCACCGACGACTACCGCAACGAAGCCAGCACCTTTGGCTACATCGTCGAGATCGACCCGTACGACGCCAGCACCCGCGCGACCAAGCGCACCGCTCTCGGACGCTTTCGTCATGAAGGCTGCTGCCCAGGCCTGGCGGTGGCCGGCAAGCCGCTGGTCTGGTACATGGGCGACGACTCCAATAACGAGTATCTGTACAAATTCGTCTCCGATGCAGTGTGGGATATCGCCGATGCCAATCCGAAGGACCGCCTGGCCACCGGCGCCAAGTACCTGGACCACGGCAAGCTCTATGTGGCCCGCTTCGATGCCGATGGCTCGGGTGTCTGGCTGTTGCTGGACGTGACCAGCAAGACCACCGCAGGGGGCACGCTGGGCGCGTTGTATGGCGACTTGCCGGGGATCATCCTCAACACCCGTGGCGCCGCCGACGCGCTCGGTGCGACACCCATGGACCGCCCGGAATGGACTGCGGTCAACCCGCTCAACGGCGATGCCTACCTGACCCTGACCAACAATGTCGTGCGCAGTGCCGACAAAGCCGATGCCGCCAACCCAAGCGGCCCCAACCTGCACGGCCACATCATCCGCTGGCACGACAGCGCCGATCATCAGCGCTTCACCTGGGACATCTTCGTGTTCGGCGCAAACGCCAGCGGCGATGCCAACATCAACCGCTCGGGCCTGAGCGAGCTGAACCAGTTCGCCAGCCCCGACGGCATGAGTTTCGATAGCCGTGGCGTATTGTGGTTCGAGACCGACAACAGCGAGAAGAGCGTTGCCGATTACACCAACGATCAGTTGCTGGCAGTGGTGCCCAGCCAATTGGTCGACGCCAATGGCCGACAGGTGCCGGTCAATCGACAGAATCAGGTGGATTTACGCCGCTTCTTCGTCGGCCCGAATGGCTGCGAAATGACCGGCATCACCTTCACGCCGGACAACAAGACACTGTTCATCAACGTGCAGCATCCGGCGAACTGGCCCTATACCGATAACGCCACCGACGCGACACCAGCCGGAACCAAGGTGAGGCCACGGGCGGCGACCGTCGTGATCCAGCGCAATGATGGCGGCGAGATCGGCACCGTCTGACCACCCGCGGTCTGCCAAGTCTCCCCGTAGTCATTCGGTTGAACACTTCAAGCCGGACCAACCTCCACACGAGGTAACGCTGCTCAGTTCATTCAGCGAACAGGAAAAATCAGGCTAGGCGTTCTATTTCCCGGAACGACAACTATGCCGATTGAACCCAACGCCAATGACGCTCTGCTGATCAGCACCTATGAACTGGGCCGGCTTGATGACTTGGCTCGGCGGACCGATGAAACGGTCTTCATAGCACTGTTCATGTCGGTGTTTGGCACCGACCTGACGGTCGACACTTACAAGAAAATGCGGGTAGCCATACAGGACCGCACTCTTGCCAACCCGCAGTATGCCGTGGAGCCCGATGGCAGCGGCCTTGCCCGCTACGACAGGACCAGACGTACGATCTTCGTGACGGCTGACGCAATAACGCAAAGCGAATCCGACGACCACTCGAGCGTCAATCTGTTCATCGCCGTGGCTCGGCGAAGCACTGCATATCCTGGAAGATTACTTCGCTCACTCCAACTTCGTCGAACTGTGCCTACGCAAACGAGGCCACAAGGTATTGCCTTGGACCACTGAGACGGACTGCAAGTACCGCTTCCCAGTCGTCACCGGGATGTTCGCAAGCCTCGATGTGATCGCCAGCATTGCCGAACCCTTGGGCAAAATCCTGTTCGAGGTAAAGACGCTTGATTTCGAGTTGACCAAACCTGGATATCGCAGTGATGGCGAGAAAGTGCTGCTGATACTCTTCAAGGAGCATGAGAGTGAGACAGCTCTCAATTGGCTGAACACCTACCTGGAACTTCGCGATAACGCCGCGGCACAGCCACTGTTCGGCGTATTCCAAGCTGGGCGTTGGCTAAGTGGTCTTCCGTTGACGCTTTTGCAGAATGCAATCAACTTCACGATGCGCAGCATATTGAAGTGGGTGGGAGACAGCATCGACGAGATCCAAACGCTGTCCGGCCACAACCCCAACGAGACTCCAGGCCTGCATCCGACTCACTCCCAGTTGGCCAAGGATCACACCAACCACCCGTTCCATGAACTAGCCGCGTATCTTGCCATCTACGCAGTAGAACAAGTGGGCCGTTCGATGTATCGATACTGGCAGGGTGAAACCGAGCGAGATCCTGCCAGTGTGGCCTTGAGTTTTATCCTGCACCCCGAAGCCCATGATTGGCACGAAGACATCGTCGCGGCATGGGAGGCCAAAGACCCCAAGGGTTCACGCAGCAGAATTCAAGTCGGCAGCCAATTTGCAGACTTGATCGAACTTCAGGCACAACTCAAGAAAGAAGAGCAGGAAAGGGTCGAGGTGTTGGGAGAAAGCTTCCGAAACGCTCCAAATACGCTTTCGGACATGCTCGCCAAAGGATTCCATTTTGGCTGAATGCTAAAGCGCTTCGAGCCGCCAGACCTCATAAGCTGGCGTCTCGTACGGGTGGCTGCGCTTGAGCGCAGCGACGACCTGGGCAATCAGGTCGTCAGCCACCACCAGCTCCACCTTCCACTCCTCGACCACCTCGACCTGGCCAGCCTGCCCTATGAACGGCTGACTGCCGTCCAACGGGCGAAACTGGCCTTGGCCCAAAGTCTGCCAGGCGCAGCGGTCGTAGTCGCCAATGCGTCCACCACCTGCGGCGAACACGGCGTCCTTGACCACCTCGACATGGCTGGCCGGGACGAAGAAGGCGAGCTTGTACACGCCTTAGTTCACCCACACCCGCGCATTGCGGAACATGCGCATCAGCGCGGCGTCTTCCTGCCACTCGTCCGGGCGCCAGGAGTTCTGCACAGCGCGGAACATACGCTCGGGGTGCGGCATCATGATGGTGACGCGGCCGTCGCGGTTGGTCAGGCCGGTGATACCGCGCGGCGAACCGTTCGGGTTGGCCGGGTAGGCTTCGGTGACCTTGCCGTGGTTGTCGACGTAGCGCAGGGCCACGCAACCGGAGACATCGGCCGCCAGCAGCGCTTCCTCGCTGGCGAACTCGGCATGGCCTTCGCCGTGGGCAATGGCGATCGGCATACGCGAACCGGCCATGCCCTGCAGGAAGATCGAGTTCGACTTCTGCACCTCGACCATGGCCACACGCGCTTCGAACTGCTCCGAACGGTTGCGCACGAAGTGCGGCCAGTGCTCGGTGCCCGGGATCAGCTCGTGCAGGTTGGACATCATCTGGCAACCGTTGCACACGCCCAGGGCGAAGCTGTCGCTGCGCTCGAAGAAACCTTGGAAGGCATCGCGGGCACGGCTGTTGAACAGCGCCGACTTGGCCCAGCCTTCACCGGCGCCCAGCACGTCACCGTAGGAGAAGCCGCCGCAGGCGACCAAGCCCTTGAAGTCGGCGAAGTCGACGCGGCCAGCGAGGATATCGCTCATGTGCACGTCGATGGCGGCGAAGCCGGCACGGTCGAAGGCGGCTGCCATCTCGACCTGGCCGTTGACGCCCTGCTCACGCAGGATCGCCACTTGCGGACGCACGCCCTTCTTGATGTACGGCGCGGCGATGTCGTCGTTGACGTCATAGCCCAGCTTCACCGACAGACCTGGGTTGTCTTCTTCGAGCAGCGCGTCGAATTCCTGGTCGGCGCAGTCGGCGTTGTCGCGCAGGCGCTGGACCTGATAGCTGGTCTCGGCCCACTGGCGCTGCAGCATGCGACGGTCGTCATCGAACAGCACTTCGCCATTGAGGCTGATGGACACTTCACCGTTGTTGACCGGCTTACCGATCACCGCCACGCATTGCTCGCCCAGGCCTGCGGCGCTGAACTGCGCCAGCACGTCCGGGGTGGCGTCCTGGCGGACCTGGATCACCGCACCGAGCTCTTCGTTGAAGAGGATGGCCGGCACGTCCTTGCTGTTATCGGTCAGCGGGTCGAGTTGCAGGTCCAGGCCGCAGTGACCGGCGAAGGCCATTTCCAGCACCGTGGTCAGCAAACCGCCGTCGGAACGGTCATGGTAGGCCAGCAGGTGGCCGTCGGCGTTCAGGCCCTGGATCACGGCGAAGAACGCCTTGAGGTCTTCGGCATCGTCGACGTCAGGTGCCTGGGCCGCGATCTTGCCGTAGGTCTGCGCGAGGATCGAAGCACCCATGCGGTTCTTGCCACGGCCCAGGTCGATCAGGATCAGATCGGTCTCGCCCTTGTCCATGCGCAGTTGCGGCGTCAGGGTCTTGCGAATGTCGGTGACCGGGGCGAAGCCGGTGATGATCAGCGACATCGGCGAGGTCACGCTCTTCTCCTCGCCGCCTTCGCTCCACTTGGTCTTCATCGACATCGAGTCTTTGCCGACAGGGATGGTGATACCCAGCTCCGGGCACAGCTCCATGCCGACTGCCTTGACGGTGTCGTACAGACGGGCGTCTTCACCAGGGTGGCCGGCGGCGGACATCCAGTTGGCCGACAGCTTGATGTCGGACAGCTTCTCGATTTGCGCAGCAGCCAGGTTGGTCAGGGTCTCGCCGATCGCCATGCGGCCGGAGGCCGGGGCATCGAGCAGAGCCAGCGGAGTGCGCTCGCCCATGGCCATGGCTTCACCGGTGTAGACGTCGAAGCTGGTGGCGGTGACGGCACAGTCGGCAACCGGCACCTGCCAAGGGCCGACCATCTGGTCACGGGACACCAGGCCGGTGATGGTCCGGTCGCCGATGGTGATCAGGAAGCTCTTGCTGGCCACGGCCGGGTGGTTGAGGACGCGCTGTACGGCGCTGTCCAGGTCCAGCTCGCTCGGGTCGAAGTCATCGCCCAGTTCCGTTTCGCGGGTCACCGAACGGTGCATGCGCGGCGGCTTGCCCAGCAGCACGTCGAGCGGCATGTCCACCGGCGTGTTGTTGAAGTGGCTGTCGGTCACGGTCAGGTGCTGCTCTTCGGTCGCTTCACCCACCACGGCAAACGGGCAACGCTCGCGTTCGCAGATGGCCTGGAAGCGCTCGAAATCCTTGGCGCTGACCGCCAGCACGTAACGCTCCTGCGATTCGTTGCTCCAGATTTCGTGCGGGGCCATGCCCGGCTCGTCGTTGGGCACGTTACGCAGTTCGAAGCGCCCACCGCGACCACCGTCGTTGACCAGCTCGGGGAAGGCGTTGGAAATGCCACCGGCGCCGACGTCGTGGATGAAGGCGATCGGGTTGGCGTCACCCAGTTGCCAGCAGCGGTCGATGACCTCCTGGCAGCGGCGTTCCATTTCCGGGTTCTCGCGCTGCACCGAGGCGAAGTCCAGATCAGCCGAGCTGGCACCGGTGGCGACCGACGAAGCCGCGCCGCCGCCCAGACCGATCAGCATGGCCGGGCCTCCGAGCACGATCAGCTTGGCGCCGACGGTGATCTCACCCTTCTGCACGTGGTCTTCGCGGATGTTGCCCATACCGCCGGCAAGCATGATCGGCTTGTGGTAACCACGGACTTCTTCGCCATGCGGGGTATTGATGGCCTGCTCGAAGGTACGGAAGTAACCGGTCAGCGCCGGACGGCCGAATTCGTTGTTGAAGGCGGCGCCACCCAGCGGGCCTTCGATCATGATGTCGAGGGCGTCGACGATACGTTCCGGCTTGCCGTAGGCCTGTTCCCACGGCTGTTCGAAGCCCGGGATACGCAGGTTGGAGACGGTGAAACCGGTCAGGCCGGCCTTGGGCTTGGCGCCACGACCGGTGGCGCCTTCGTCGCGGATCTCGCCGCCGGAACCGGTGGAAGCACCGGAGAACGGAGCGATGGCGGTCGGGTGGTTGTGCGTCTCGACCTTCATCAGAATATGCACCGGCTCCTGCACCGCGCCGTACTGGCGGGTCTCAGGGTTCGGGAAGAAGCGGCCGGCGACGCTGCCGACGATCACCGAGGCGTTGTCCTTGTAGGCCGACAGCACGCCTTCGTTGTGCATCTGGTAGGTGTTCTTGATCATGCCGAACAGGCTCTTCTCCTGAGCCTGGCCGTCGATGTCCCAACTGGCGTTGAAGATCTTGTGACGGCAGTGCTCGGAGTTGGCCTGGGCGAACATCATCAGTTCGATGTCGTTCGGGTTGCGTGCCAGGTTCTGGAAGGCGTTGACCAGATAGTCGATCTCGTCTTCGGCCAAGGCCAGGCCCAGGTCGATGTTGGCCTGGGCCAGGGCGGCACGGCCACCACCGAGGATATCGACCGAGGTCATCGGCTTGGGCTGGGCATGGCTGAACAGATCGGCGGCCTGCTCCAGCTTGGCCAGCACGCGCTGGGTCATGCGATCGTGCAGCTCGGCAGCGATGACCTCGGCGTCGGCGTCGCTCAACGAACCGGCGACGTAGTAGGCGATACCACGCTCCAGGCGCTGGATCGACTGCAGGCCGCAGTTGTGGGCGATGTCGCTGGCCTTGCTGGCCCAGGGCGAGATGGTGCCCAGGCGCGGCACGACCAGGAACAGGCGGCCGCTCGGCTCCTGCACCGGCACGCTCGGGCCGTATTTGAGCAGACGCCCCAGCACCTGCTGCTGGTCGGCGGTCAGCTCGCCGTCAACGTCGGCGAAGTGGGCAAATTCGGCATACAAACCAGTAACAGCGGGGACTTTCTGGCTCAGTTGCTCGAGTAATTTACCGTGGCGAAAGGCAGAAAGGGCAGGAGCGCCGCGCAGGATCAACATCGTCGGGACAGCCTCAGGAAGGGGTGTGCTTAGAGGCCGTGCATTCTAGCCTAAATCGATGGCTTTCGGCACCCGCTCTAAGCCAAGCCTGCCGGGCGGCGGAACCGGACTTCAGGGTCAGAAAATTCCGGTCTTCACGCGCTGCCTATAGATGCAACGGTTGCCGGGCCGATACCAGACAACCCGCCCATTGTCGAGATATGGCGCCGCCGGTCCTTTGCGTATACTGCAAGCTATGTTCGCCCGTACTGCTTTGCGCCAGCGTTGCGCCAGATGGCTCCTCGCAACCGGTCTCTTTCTGATGCTCGGTGCCTGTGTTGAAAAACCCAGCACCCTTGAGCGCGTGAAGGAGGACGGCGTGCTGCGCGTGATCACCCGCAACAGCCCGGCCACCTATTTCCAGGACCGTAACGGCGAAACCGGCTTCGAGTACGAACTGGTCAAGCGTTTCGCCGACGATCTCGGCGTCAAGCTGGAGATCGAAACCGCTGACAACCTCGACGACCTGTTCGACCAACTGGGCAAACCGTCCGGTCCGGTGCTGGCGGCAGCCGGCCTGGTCAGCAACGAGCGGCGTCAGGCCCAGGCCAAGTTCTCCCATCCGTACCTGGAAGTGACGCCACAGGTCATCTACCGCAATGGCCGCTCCCGCCCCACCGAGCCCAAGGACCTGATCGGCAAGAAGATCATGGTCCTCAAAGGCAGCAGCCACGCCGACCAACTGGCCGAGCTGAAAAAGCAGTATCCGAGCCTGCAATACGAAGAATCCGACGCCGTCGAAGTGGTCGATCTGCTGCGCATGGTCGACGAGGGCCAGATCGACCTGACCTTGGTCGACTCCAACGAACTGGCGATGAACCAGGTGTACTTCCCCAACGTGCGCGTGGCCTTCGACCTTGGCGACAGCCGCCAGCAGCGCTGGGCCCTGGCCGCAGGCGAGGACAACAGCCTGCTCAACGAGGTCAACGAGTTCCTCGACAAGGCGCAGAAGAACGGCACCTTGCAGCGCCTCAAAGAGCGGTATTACGGCCATGTCGACGTGCTCGGCTATGTTGGCGCCTACACCTTCGCCCAACACCTGCAGCAACGCTTGCCCAAATACGAAAAGCACTTCAAGAACTACGCCAAGGTCGAGCAGGTCGACTGGCGACTGCTGGCGGCCATCGGCTACCAGGAATCGATGTGGCAGCCGGAGGTCACCTCCAAGACCGGCGTGCGCGGCCTGATGATGCTGACCCAGCGCACCGCGCAGGCCATGGGCGTGTCCAACCGCCTGGACCCCAGGCAGAGCATCCAGGGCGGGGCCAAGTACTTCATGAAGGTCAAGGCCGAGCTCGACGACAGCATCAAGGAGCCGGACCGCACCTGGTTCGCCCTGGCCGCCTACAATGTCGGCGGTGGTCACCTGGAGGATGCCCGAACCCTGGCCAAGCGGGAAAAGCTCGATCCGAACAAGTGGCTGGACGTGAAGAAGATGCTGCCGCGCCTGGCGCAGAAACAGTGGTATCGACAGACCCGCTACGGCTATGCCCGGGGCGGCGAGCCGGTGCACTTCGTGGCCAACATCCGCCGCTACTACGACATCCTCACCTGGGTGACCCAGCCGCAGCTCGAGGGCCAGGTCGCCGAAGGCAACCTGCACGTGCCTGGCGTGAACAAGGACAAGCCGGCAGAGCCGTCCCCGCCGATGTGATTCAGTCCTTCGCCCGCCGGGCCTTGAAGAACTCGCTCAGGATCTGACCGCACTCCTGCGCCAGCACCCCACCTTCCACCATCACCCGATGGTTGAGGAAGCTTTGCCCGAAGAACTGCCCCTGACTCTGCACGATGCCCGCCTTGGGCTCCAGGGCTCCGTACACCACCCGCGCCACCCGCGCGTGCACAATGAGTCCTGCGCACATGCTGCAGGGTTCCAAGGTCACGTACAGGGTGCTGCCCGGCAGCCGATAGTTGCTGGCAGCCTTGGCTGCGGCGCGAATGGCCACCATCTCGGCGTGGGCGCTGGGGTCGCTGTCGACGATCGGCCGGTTGAAGCCCTGACCGATCACCTGACCATGCTGCACCAGTACCGCGCCCACCGGCACCTCGCCCATGGCCGCGCCCTCGGCGGCCAGTGCCAGGGCCAAGCGCATGAATTCCTGATCGCGGCTGCGATCGATGATCTGCGGACGCATCAGACCACCGCGATCGCGGCCATCAGGCCGGTTTCCATATGGTCGATGACGTGGCAGTGGAACATCCAGGTGCCGGGGTTATCCGCCACCAACGCCACCTGAGCCCGCTCGTTCTTGCCCAGCAGGTAAGTGTCGGTGAACCACGGCTCCTTGATGTCGTGGCGGTTGGAGGCGATCACCTTGAAGCTCATGCCATGCAGGTGGATCGGATGCTGGTACTGGGTCATGTTCTTCAGCTCGAAGATGTAGCTCTTGCCCTTCTGCAACGTGGCGATGGGGCGATCGGCGCAGGTCTTGTCGGTGATGTCCCAAGCCTGCCCGTTGATCTGCCACAGGCTCGGCGGTTTGCCGTTGTCGGTATTGACCGAGACCTTGCCGACCCATTCGAAATTGAAGTTGAGCTTCTCGGCGTTGGCCAGGTCGGGCTCGGCGATGGGGTTGGCTGGCAGGGCTTTTGGCCAATCACCCGGGGCCTGGCTGCTGGCCACCGAACGCAGGGTGCCCAGGCGTACGAAACCGTCGCGCAAGGAAACCTCCTCACCGGCCTGGGGAATGCGGATCGCCAGGCAGATGCGCATGCCCGGGCCAAGCCAGTACTCGTCGTCGAGCTTGCGCGGCGTCACCGGGTTGCCGTCCAGGGCATAGATCATCGCCTCGCAGTTGCCCTTGAGATTGATGCGGTAAGTCCAGGTGTTGTCCAAGTTGAGCAGGCGCACCCGCACGACCTGACCGGCCGGTAATTCGGTGACCGAATCGGCCTGGCCGTTGATGGTGATCAGGCGGCCAGCGGTGCCGTTGCGGGCGGCTTCACGGGGAATGCTGAACGGCAGCCACGCACCCTGCTCGTCGACGTGCCAGTTCTTCAGGCTGAGCGTGCGTTCGTGCCTGAACCCGGTTGGCTCACGCTCCTCGACGATCAGCGGGCCGACCAGGCCACGGCCAAGCTCCTCGGAACTGCTGACGTGGGGGTGATACCAATAGCTGCCAGCATCCGGCACCCTGAACTTGTAGTCGAAATACTCGCCAGGCTTGACCGGCAACTGCGAGACATAGGGCACCCCGTCCATCTCCAGCGGCAGGCGAATGCCGTGCCAGTGGATGGTGGTTTCCACCGGCAGCTGGTTGATGAAGCGCACCCGCAGCCAGGTACCCTGGCGCACGCGCAGTTCGGTGCCCGGTGCCGATGGACCGAAGGCCCAGGCCTCGGTTTTGAAGCCCGGCACCAGTTCCACCTCGAGGGGCGCAGCGATCAACTGGTAGTCATGCCCGGCATTCTCATCCTCGACCTTGCCCAGCCAGTAGCGCGCCGCGCCGCCGGCGCCCAGGCCTACCACAGCCAGGCCACTGAGGCCCTTGAGGATTTGTCGTCGGGAGAAGGACATCGGTGCGGGTACCTCGTTTGTACGGTCAACCTGCCAGCAGCGCTGGCGATGAAGGGCGAACACGATACACCTGCAATTGAGAAATATTAAGTGAAGGATTGTCACAACAGGACTCGCCTGCACAAGCCGGCAGGCTCGCCAAGCCCTCGCAAAGGGTCCACACTCAGGGCGCACCCTCTGCGTGAGCCCGCAGCCCGACAAGGAGGCTTGAATGCCGCGCTGGCAATGGATACTCGCTCAGTTCACCCGCCGTCTCTGGGTTCGCGCAACGCTCATCGGCATGTTGGGCGTCGCCGCCGCCCTGCTGGCGGCCCTCGTCGAACGCTTCATACCCTGGCTTCCAGCCAGCCAGATCGGCGCCGATGCGGTCTATGACATCCTCACCATCATCGCCTCGAGCATGCTGGCGGTGACCACCTTCTCACTCAGCGTCATGACCTCGGCCTATGGATCGGCTGCCAGCAACGTCACACCTCGCGCCACTCGCCTGCTGATGGAAGACAGCCTGACCCAGAACGTGCTGTCGACCTTCATCGGATCGTTCTTGTTCAGCATGGTGGGGATCGTGGTGCTGAAGACCGGCGCCTACGGCGACCGGGGTCGGTTCGTGCTGTTCCTGGTGACGGTCGCGGTCATCGTGCTGATCGTGGTATCCCTGCTGCGCTGGATCGACCACCTGACACGGCTGGGTCAGGTGGGCGAAACCACGCGCAGGGTCGAGCAGGCGACCCGCGAGGCGATCGCCAGGCGCCGCGATGCACCTTGCCTGGGAGGACTACCGCTGCTTCGCGATGCGCTGCCCGCCGATGCGCTGGCCGTCCGTGCCAGCACTATAGGCTACGTGCAGTTCATCGATATGGAGGCGTTGTCGCTTTGTGCCGAACGTCACCAGGGCTTCGTTCAGGTCGTGGCAATCCCCGGTACGTTCGTGCACGACGGCTCGCCACTGGCCTGGTTCAGCGCGACGCCGGGCAATGCAGACCTCGAAACCGTGACCGATGCAGTGCGCAGCGCCTTCTCGATCGGCGATGAACGCAGCTACGATCAAGACCCCCGCTTCGGCCTGATGGTGATGAGCGAAATCGCTTGCCGGGCGCTCTCCCCTGCTGTGAATGATCACGGCACCGCCATCGATGTGATCGGTCGCCTGGCACGCCTGCTGAGCCTGCTTGCCACCGCCCCGGAAGCGGATGCAGAGCCGATCGCCTTTCCCAAGGTCCAGGTCGCCGCGCTGGCCATCGATGACCTGTTCGAAGATGCGTTCATGCTGATAGCACGGGATGGCGCCGGCCAGGTCGAGATCCAGCTGCGCTTGCAGAAGTGCCTGCAGGCGTTGGCCCTGCAAGGTGATGCGGCATTTCGCAGTGCGGCACTGCAACAGGCGGCGCTGGCCCTGGAGCGGGCCAATGGGGCGCTGCCACTGGAGGCGGAAAAACAACGCCTGCGCCGGGCGATCGATATGGCGGCCAATCCCTGAGACCTTGCCGGCAGGTGCTGGTGCCAAACAACGAAGAGCCCGTACTCCTCGACCGGGGCCGCGCCTTCGCTCAATGCATCACCACTTGTTCTCAAAAGGCTCACGACAGGCACTAGCTATCTACTGCCTTACCCGCCTGACTGCGGAGGAACCTGAGGTTTCCACCTGTCCGAGGAAACCCCATGCCCCTCCCCCAAGCCCAACAAACCGCTCGCCAGCACCTGAAGCAGCAGGCCAACCTCCTGGTTCCTGACTGCCCGGACATGCGCCAGATGGCCCGCGATGTCGCGCAGTCGCTCCTGGCGCAGCACCACCAGGGTACGCTGGACCCCGATCATGTCTTTCTCAATCGCTTCCATACCGCGCAGAGCAGCCCACGCACCTTCAGCGGCTGGCAGCACTACGAAACACCCTACCAATCGCTGACCCTCCCGCAACTGGTGATGCAGCGCTTCGACGTACACGACCAAGACAACGCCGACCTGCTCAGCTACCTGACGGGTTTCTACAAGGACGGCGTGGAAAAGGACGTCTTCGATGAACACAATGAAGTCCCTATCGCCCCCGGCGACATACTCGAAGCCTTCTGGGCGCTGGATTTCAGCCAAGCATTCAAGCACAAGTGCGATGCGTTCTGGCAGGCCCATGCCGACAGCTTTCGCCTGCTGGCCAAAGTCAACTTCCTGGGGAAAGTCTTCGAAACCCTCGACGGCGACGACCCCGCCTTGGCCAAGCGGGCCCTCGAAGTCGCCCAGGCACTAACGGGCATCGAGACCTGGCCACCGACACTCGAACAACTGAACCGCCGCGTGACACCCGCCTCCGGCTACCGCCTTTGCACCTTCGACATCGGTGGCCATGTCGCCAGTGATATCCTGCGCGTGGAAATGGCCGATGGCGCACAACTGCTGTACATCCCTGGCGAGGATCACCCGCTGCACCTGTTCCCAGACCGCCAGGCGCTCTACTGGTGGGTGTTGATGAACACCAACCAGGCCGATAATCGCGCCAGGTTCATGACCCACTTCCCAATGGCCAGCCACGCCGAAAAGGGCAGCGATGTCGGGCTGAACCACCTGCTCGATTTGCTGTTCTTCCATTGGGGCGGGCAATACCCGAGAATCCTTGACCAGCGCGATACGACGCTCCCGGGCGACGCCTTCGATCATCTGCGCGACAGCGCGCGCCAACGCATGCACGATGACGCCGACTTCGCATTGCGCTCCAATGCCGACCTGAGAAAGCAGTTGTGGATCGGCTACCTCAAGGCGTTCGGTCAAACCTTCGGCCCAATGGCCGGCGTGGACTGGCCCGTGACCCTGGCTGTCGTCGGGGCTGGGCTCGCCGAAACCGGCCTGAACATCGACCAGGCCATCACCGGCCACACCACGGCCGAGCGCCAGGCCGGCGTGCTCGGAGCGGTATTCGCCGCCATCGACACCCTGTTCAACGCAACCTTCCTGCTGGGTGAGTCCCCCAGTACCCTGGCGGAGCTGGGAGAAACCACGCAGGGCATCCCCGCGGAGAAGCCACTGCCATCGGCGGAAGATGCCCCCGCCACCCCTGCAGAACTGCGGACCTGGGTTCCGGAACCCTTCAAGCCCATCGCGCAGCCAGAGCTACTGAACGCGTTCGAGGCCAACGTGATCTTGTATGGCGAGCCAGGCACTGGTGAGATGGCGGGCATCTTCCTGCAGGAGGGCAAATTCTATGCAGAGATCGACGGTATCCCCTATCAGGTTCGCTACATCGGGGAAACGCGCAGTTGGGTGGTGATCGACCCGGAGAACCCTTACTCGTTCTACCGCAACGTGCCGATCGAGCAAAGCGCCGAAGGCTCCTGGCAGCCGCTGGCCCGCCCCGATCTGATCGGCGAAGGGATGCCGCGCAAGCTGCTCAGCCTATGGGGGCGCACGACGGCGGCCGAGCTGCCGGCCCTGCCCGCGACGCCCTACGAGATACCGTCCGGTATGCGCTCGACGCTGGCACCGGCAATCCTTTCGAGCGACGACCGGGCATTCAGCGGTGTCTTCGGTAGCATGAACCCAAGCAAAGAGGAAGCGTTCGTCGAGTTCAGAAGGCTTCGCGATCAGTTGCTGGCCGATACCAACGAGTACTTCATCGACCCCCAATTACCTGCCCGTCCAGAGATCCCCACCCTGCCCGCCGAGGCCAGCCCGAAACAGCTGATCGCCAGTGTCTACGAACGCAGCAACGGCCTGGTCATTGGCGAGTCGCACTCTCAAACGGGCAGTAAACGCTTCCTGATCGACAACATGGCGTTATTGAAGAAGCAGAAAGTCACGGTGCTGTACATGGAGCACGTCATGACCGACTTCCATCAGGCGGACCTGGACCTGTTCCACAAGACAGGAGAAATGCCGGAAAACCTGAAGACCTACGTCAGCGCCCAGGACATCGGGCACGCTACCGACCGCGCCAACGGCTACACCTTCATGCAGGTGCTGACCACCGCCCAGAAGAACGGCATCCGCATCCAGGCTATCGACTGCCTGGCCAGCTACCGCCAGGCCTGGATGCGTTCGCCGGGACCGCTGACACGCCAACGAATGATGAATTTCTACGCCCACCGCATCATCGAGGCCGACCAGGCAACGCGGGGTGCCAGCAGGTGGGTGGCGCTGGTCGGCAACTCGCACTCCAATACCTTCGAAGGCGTTCCGGGCCTGAGCGAGATCGAAGGGGCAATCGGGCTGCGTTTCGAGGACGTTCCCGCTGGCCAGCCCTATCGAATAGGTGAAGATCCCGGGCTTTCGATCACCCAGGGCAACGCCACGGCACAACGCGTGAAGGGCGACCTGCGCGTGCAAGCGGCGGTGAGACCTCGCCCACGCCTTGGAGGCGACCTGCGCGCACAGGCTGCCGTGGGCGGTCGACCGCTGTCTGGAAGCGACCTGGAACGCGCATTGACACCCCCGGGCAACTTCACGTTCAAGGAGATCGACGGGGAAATGAACCTGATACACCGAAGCAAAGACGGGCAACTGAAGTACACGCCCCTTCGACGGGACGCCAGGTATTTCTATATCGACAGGCCTGAATGGCCATGGATCAGCGGCCGGCGACTGGAAAGCCTGGGGCAGATGAAGGGCCTGCTTTCCCGTCGCGGCTTAACGTACGTCGAGGTGTGACTCATCGATGCAAAAAAGGCGCCTCGCGGCGCCCTCTTCGTTCAACTCATTCCCACTCGATGGTGGCAGGCGGCTTGCTCGACACGTCATAGGTAACGCGCGAAATACCGTCGATTTCGTTGATGATACGGCCACTGACGGTTTCCAGCAGTTCGTACGGCAGATGCGCCCAACGTGCGGTCATGAAGTCCACGGTCTCGACGGCGCGCAGGGCGACGACCCAGGCGTAGCGGCGGCCATCGCCGACCACACCGACCGACTTGACCGGCTGGAACACCACGAAGGCTTGGCTGGTCTTGTGGTACCAGTCGGCCTTGCGCAGTTCTTCGATGAAGATATGGTCAGCGCGACGCAGGATGTCGGCGTATTCCTTCTTCACTTCACCGAGGATACGCACGCCCAGGCCTGGGCCCGGGAACGGGTGGCGGTAGACCATGTCGTACGGCAGGCCCAGTTCCAGGCCGATCTTGCGCACTTCGTCCTTGAACAGCTCACGCAGCGGCTCGACCAGTTTGAGGTTCATTTCCTCCGGCAAGCCACCGACGTTGTGGTGCGACTTGATCACGTGGGCCTTGCCGCTCTTGGCGCCAGCCGATTCGATCACGTCCGGGTAGATGGTGCCCTGGGCGAGGAACTGGATGTTCTCCAGCTTGCTGGCCTCGGCATCGAACACGTCGATGAAGGTGCGACCGATGATCTTGCGCTTCTTCTCCGGGTCCGCTTCGCCGGCCAGATTGTCGAGGAACTGCTGCTCGGCATCGGCACGGATCACCTTGACGCCCATGTTCTCCTTGAACATGGCCATCACCTGGTCGCCTTCGTGCAGGCGCAGCAGGCCGTTGTCGACGAATACGCAGGTCAGTTGATCACCGATGGCACGGTGCAGCAGCGCGGCAACCACCGAGGAGTCCACACCGCCGGACAGACCCAGCAGAACGTTGGCCGAACCCACCTGTTCGCGGACCTGGGCGATGGCGTCTTCGACGATGTTGGACGGGGTCCACAGGGCTTCGCAGCCACAGATGTCCTGGACGAAGCGGGAGAGGATGCGACCGCCCTGTTTGGTGTGGGTCACTTCCGGGTGGAACTGCACGCCGTAGTAGCCACGCGAATCATCGAACATGCCGGCGATCGGGCAGCTTGGGGTGCTGGCCAGCACATGGAAGTCGCCCGGCATCTGGGTGACCTTGTCACCGTGGCTCATCCATACGTCCAGGCCCAGCACGCCGTCGTCGTCGACGTGGTCTTCGATGCCTTCGAGCAAGCGGCTCTTGCCGACCACGTCGACACGGGCGTAGCCGAATTCACGCAGGTTGGAACCTTCGACCTTGCCGCCCATCTGCTCGGCCATGGTCTGCATGCCGTAGCAGATACCCAGCACCGGCACTTTCAGGTCGAACACCGCCTGCGGAGCACGCGGGCTATTGGCTTCGTGGACCGACTCGGGGCCGCCGGCGAGGATGATGCCGCGCGGGTTGAATTCGCGGATCGCTTCATCGTCCATGTCGAACGGATGCAGTTCGCAATACACACCGATCTCGCGCACACGGCGCGCGATCAGTTGGGTGTACTGGGAACCGAAATCGAGGATCAGGATGCGGTGAGCGTGAATGTCGAGGGCCATGACTCAATCTCTGGTGCAGCTGCAAGCTTCAAGTTGCAAGCTGCAAGTTGATCGGGAGAACGCGGTAATTGCTGCAGCGCAACTACCGCTTGTAGCTTGAAGCTTGTCGCGTACCGCTGGAGGCGTCAGCCGACCCGGTAGTTCGGGGCTTCTTTGGTGATCTGCACGTCGTGCACGTGGGACTCGGCCATGCCGGCACCGGTGATGCGCACGAACTCAGGCTTGGTGCGCATCTCTTCGATGGTGGCACTGCCGGTGTAGCCCATGGACGAACGCAGGCCGCCCATCAGCTGGTGGATGATCGCGGCCAGGGCGCCTTTGTAAGGCACACGACCCTCGATCCCTTCCGGAACCAGCTTCTCGGCACCGGCCGAGGAGTCCTGGAAGTAACGGTCGGAAGAACCTTGCGCCTGTGCCATGGCACCCAGCGAGCCCATGCCACGGTAGGCCTTGTAGGAACGGCCCTGGAACAGTTCGACCTCACCCGGCGCCTCTTCGGTGCCGGCGAACATCGAACCCATCATCACGCACGAGGCACCCGCCACGATGGCCTTGGACAGGTCACCGGAGAAGCGGATGCCGCCGTCGGCGATCAGCGGCACGCCAGTGCCTTCCAGGGCGGCGGCGACGTTGGCGATGGCGCTGATCTGCGGCACGCCGACACCGGCGACGATACGGGTGGTGCAGATCGAGCCAGGGCCGATACCGACCTTGACCGCATCGGCGCCGGCTTCGGCCAAGGCCTTGGCGGCTGCGCCGGTGGCGATGTTACCGCCGATCACCTGCACCTGCGGGTAGGTTTCCTTGACCCAGCGAACGCGGTCGATCACACCTTTCGAGTGACCGTGGGCGGTGTCGACCACCACCACGTCGACGCCGGCGGCAACCAGGGCGGCAACACGCTCGCCGGTGTCCTTGCCGGTACCGACCGCAGCGCCGACGCGCAGGCGACCTTGGTCGTCCTTGCTGGCCAACGGGTAGGCCTTGGCTTTTTCGATGTCCTTGACGGTCATCATGCCCTTGAGGTTGAACTTGTCGTCAACGATCAGGACTTTTTCCAGGCGGTGCTTGTGCAGCAGCTCGCGGACTTCGTTCTTGTCGGCGCCTTCGCGTACGGTGACCAGACGCTCTTTGGGCGTCATCACGTCGCGGACCTTGGCTTCCAGACGGCTCTCGAAGCGTACGTCACGGGAGGTGACGATGCCGACCAGGTCGCCATTGGCCAGTACCGGGACGCCGGAGATGTTGTTCAGGCGGGTCAGGTCGAACAGGTCGCGCACGGTGGCGTCGGCGTCGATGGTGATCGGGTCCTTGACCACGCCAGCCTCGAACTTCTTGACCTTGCGCACTTCGCCGGCCTGCTGTTCGATGGTCATGTTCTTGTGGATGATGCCGATGCCGCCTTCCTGGGCCATGGCGATGGCCAGGCGCGCTTCGGTCACGGTATCCATGGCAGCGGAAACCAGCGGAATGTTCAGCTCGATGCCGCGGGTCAAACGGGTCTTGAGACTGACTTCATTGGGCAGTACCTCGGAATAGCCAGGTACAAGGAGGATATCGTCGAAGGTCAGGGCTTCTTGGCTGATACGCAGCATCGCGGGGGCTCCCGGGCGGGAAAAATGGAAGCGCGCCATTATACTCATCCACGGCGCGCCGCTCAATGCAAAATAAGGGCCTTCGGTCAGCCTTGTGGCAGTTTTACCTGCACCACCGCCACCGGCTGATCGAGCCAGTCGGCGAAGCTGTCGACAAAGGCCTGGGTGAAGCCGGCCTCGCCCCAGTTGTTGAAGATGAACCCGAGGTTGGAAAAGGCACATGGCTGCAGGAAAAGAAAGCCATTGATGTCGTCCTCGAAGCCACACAGCGGGCAGGTAAAGTTGTCGCTTACCCCCGGCATCCATTCTTCCAGGCTTTCGAACAGCGGCTCGCCGACCTCGCGCCGACACTCCGGGCACCCGGCTTCTTCGAGAAAGCCATCGCTGGGGGTATAGATGCAGCGCTTGAGAACGACTTCCAGGCCATTGACCGGGTCCCCGAATGGCAGCTTCTCGGGATGCAGGGCGAATTTGCGGGCCCCCTCGGCCAGGGCATGGCCCATGCGGTTGCCGGTGCGACCACAGGTCGTCAATTGCTCCTCCACCACTTTTTCCCGTACCAGCCAGCGCAGGATGGCCCGGGCACGGGCCTCGTGAACCGGCACGGTGGAGAGTTTGGGAACGATGATGCTCTGGGTGTTCATGGGCAAGACAAGCCTGGAAACTGCGGTAGTGGCGCAATTCTACCGTTTGCTCAGCCGCTCAGGTAGCGGCCCAGCAACGCAAGGCCACTGGCCAGCACCAGCCAGGTCACCAGGCGCACGAAGGCTTCACGGGAGAGCTTCGAGGCCACGCGACGCCCGATCCAGAGTCCAGCGAACATCACCGGTAACAGCCAGGCTGCGAGCAACAGCAGGTCGCTGTCGGCATAGACCCCGGCAAACAGGAACAACGACAGACGCACCAGGGTGCTGCTGCTGATCAGCGCACTCTGGGTGGCGCGCACCTGCTCCTTCACCTGCAGACGAGCGCTCAGGTAAATCGCATATAGAAAGCCGCCGCTGCCGAACATGGCGCCGAACAGCCCACCGACCACACCTATCGGCACGGCCCAGTAACCAGCCAACCTCGCAGGCCGGACCGTCACAGCCAAGGCATAGACCGCATAGGCCGTGACGAACAGCCCCAGCGACAACAGCAACACGTCCGTTTTCAGCCGCAACAAGAACATCACGCCAACGGCGCAGCCCACGGCCATGCAGGGCAACAGGCGCAGCAATTCGTCACGGACCACATCGCGCCGCGAGGGCAGCAGATTGCCGAAGGCGGCGACGAAGTCCAGGAGCACCAACAATGGAATGACGCGTGACAACGGCATGAAATGGATCAGCACCGGGCCGGCGACCAAGGCGGTGCCGAACCCGGCGATTCCGAAGACGATGTACGCTGCGCCGATGGCCAGCGCGATGATCAGCCAGTCAAGACTGGTAAACGACAGCTGAGCGAGCATGAAGCGAACTCCAGGGAGGACCCGCAAAGGTTAGCCAGCCCGCAGCCATGCCGACTAATATGCCTTTTGCCCACCAGCCATCTCGAAAAGGCATGACATGACGTCGATCCGCCAATTGCGGTATTTCCAGGAAATCGCCGAGTGCGGCAGTTTCAGCGCCGCCGCCGAGCGACTGTATGTTGCGCAGTCGGCGCTGAGCCGACAGATCAAGGAGCTGGAACAGCACCTCGGCACACCCTTGTTCGAACGCACGGCCCGGCGACCGCAACTGACCCCCGCCGGCCAGGCCTTGCTCCACCGCACCCGCCGACTGCTCGCCGACCTGGCGCAGGCCGAGCGCGAAACCCGCGACATCGGCCACGGACTAAGAGGCACCCTGCGCCTGAACCACTCCAGCACGGTGCCGCTCACAGGCGAATTACTGGCCCGCTTGAATCGCTATGTGCACGCCAATCCGGACGTTTCGGTGGACATCGCCCAGCAATCGTCCGAGGCGCAACTCGAGGACATTGCCGCCGGACGCCTGGACATCGGCCTGTTGAGACTTCCGGTATTGCGCCAGCATGCGGGGGTGACGCTGCACGAACTGTACAGCGAACCCTTGCTTCTGGCAGTTGCCGCCGAGCATCCACTGGCAACCGCGCAAGCCCTACCGCTGGAGCGACTATGCGCAGAGCCCTTCGTGTCGATTCCTCACCGCGACCGGGGCGGGTTGAGCTACCTGTCCGCTTCGCTGTGCATGGAAGCCGGATTCTTTCCTCGCGCAGCACAGGTCACTTCACGCAAGACCACCCAGTTGCAGCTGATTCAAGCCGGCTTTGGCGTGGCACTGCTGCCGGCCTGCATGCGTGACATCGCCCCCGCTTCGGTTCGCTTCATCCCGCTGCAGCCAATGTGTCGCAGCAGTGTGGCGTTGGCCTGTCGCCAGGGTGCAGAGAAACTGGTACAAGCGTTCGCCAGGGCGATGGGCGCCCATCATGCCTGATAGCGCTGCGCCAACGCATAGAGAATGGCGAGGGTTTCGGCGTCGGCGAAGCCACGGTGATCGCTGGGACGAAAATGCAGTTGGAAAGCTCTGAGCAGTGAACGCATGTAACCATCGCTGGGTCGAGGCGGAACGCTGTAGCCGTAGGCGCGCAGCTTGCCCTGGATATCCTCGGATGCAGGCCTGTCGCTTGCGAACTGCGCTTGAAACCGCGTCTTCACCTCCTCGTCATACCAGGCGCCGATACCCGCCTCATGCAGACTGCGCCAAGGAAAGGCGGCACCTGGGTCGCTCTTGCGCCCGATGGCGATGTCACTGTGCCCGAGCACCTGTGTGGGTTTGATATCCGGATAACGCTGGAGAATGTCCCGGCTCAGTTGCACCAGCGCAGCAATCTGCTCGGGGTGGTATTCCGGAAAGCTGAACTGGCCATTGCTCACCGTAGCCTCATTGACCAGTTCGATGCCGATCGCCGTATCGTTCAGGTTGCTCCGCCCTCCCCAGGCGCTGACGCCTGAGTGCCATGCCCGCTCGCTTTCATCGACGAGGTTGAAGATACGTACCCGGTCGAAGCCTGCACGTCGATAGCTCGGATCGGCGGGCGTGGGCAGCAGATAGTGCGCACTGACCTGCCCCCCTTTTGCCAGGGCGTTGACCGAACCTTCGAAGTTGATTGCGGTGTAGTGGAAAACCAGAAAGCGTACTCGACGGTTGAATGCCTTCGAGCGGTAGGTAGTGGAGTCAACGTCGTACATGAACACCTCCGTGCGAGTGAAGCGATCAGGCTAGGCTTCTCTGCAAGGGGGCAGTAAGCCTTCGAATTCGCCAGGCAAGGTAGGACACATCCTGTAGGCACCGCCCCCGGTGCATCGATCGGTCTTGTCCTTTATGATGCCGGGCATGATCAGAGACCCTTTCGAACGACTCGGCCTGGACCGCGAGGTCCTCACCGTCAGCCAACTCAACGGCCGCGCCCGTGTGCTGCTGGAAGACGTGTTCCGCAGCGTCTGGGTGGAAGGCGAGATTTCCAACCTCGCCCGCCCGGCTTCCGGCCACATGTACTTCACCCTCAAGGACAGCGGCGCCCAGGTGCGCTGCGCGCTGTTCCGGCAGAATGCCACCCGCGTGCGCCAGGCTCTGCGTGATGGCCTGGCAGTGCGGGTACGTGGCAAGGTCTCGCTGTTCGAGGGCCGTGGTGACTACCAGTTGATCCTCGACACCGTCGAGCCGGCCGGCGATGGCGCCCTGCGCCTGGCCTTCGAAGCGTTGAAGGAAAAACTCGGCAACGAAGGGCTGTTCAGCGCCGAGCGCAAGAAACCCCTGCCGGCACACCCCCAACGCATCGGCATCGTCACCTCGCCCACTGGCGCGGTGATCCGCGACATCATCAGTGTGTTCCGACGTCGCGCCCCCCAGGTCGAGCTCAACCTGATCCCCACCGCCGTGCAAGGGCGCGAGGCCATCAAACAGATCGTCCGCGCCCTGCAACTGGCCGACAGCCGCGGCTTCGACGCACTGATCCTGGCCCGTGGCGGCGGCTCGCTCGAAGACCTGTGGTGCTTCAACGAAGAAGCAGTGGCCCGGGCCGTGGCCGCTTGCGTCACGCCGATCGTCAGCGCGGTGGGGCATGAGACCGATGTGTCGATCAGTGACTTCGTCGCCGATGTGCGTGCCCCGACGCCTTCCGCCGCCGCCGAGCTACTGGCACCGGACAACAGCGGCCTGCAGCAACGCCTCGACGGCCTGCAGCGGCGCCTGCTGCTGCGCATGCAGAACCGCTTGGCCCACGACCGCCTGCGGCTGGAGTCGCTGACCCGACGCCTGCGCCATCCAGGCGAGCGTCTGCGGCAACAGGCCCAGCGCCTGGACGACCTGGACATGCGCCTGCGCCGCGCTTTCACGCTCAATCTGAACCAGCGCCGCGAGCGCCTGGTACGCCTGGACACCCGCCTGGCCGCGCAGCATCCAGGGCGCACGCTGAAGTTGCTTGGGCAGCGCCTGGACAGCCTGGCCGAACGCCTGCCGCGGGCGATGCGCGAAGTGCTCAAGGACCGTCGCCAGCGCTTCCAGGCACAACTGCAAACACTGCAGGTCGTCAGCCCTTTGGCCACCCTGGCACGCGGCTACAGCATCCTGCTCGACGACCGTGGCCAAGCCATCCGCAGCGCCGAGCAGACCCGCAATGGCCAGCGCCTCACTGCCCGCCTCAATGAAGGCGAACTGCAGGTGCGGGTCGAGGACAACCACCTGACCCCGGTCACCCTTTCCCTACTGGACTGACTCATGCCCCGCCTGTTCGCGCCACTGCTTGCCCTCTGCCTTCTGACGCTCGCTGGCGTCGCCCAAGCCAGCTACATCACCCGCACGCTGAACAAACCGGTGCCCGGCGGGGTTGCCGTGATCGACCTAGGCCCGGCGGCGCAAGCGCCCAGCGCGCGCTTCGATGGCAAGCCGGTGCTGGTGGTCAAGGAGCAGAACAACTGGCTGGCCATCGTCGGCCTCCCGCTGACCCAGAAACCCGGCACCGCTGTCCTGAGCCAGGGCGGTCGCGAGCTGCCCTTCAGCGTTGGGCACAAGAAATACCCCGAACAGCACATCACCCTGAAGAACAAGCGCCAGGTCAACCCCAACCCTGCCGACCTCAAGCGCATCGACCGCGAACTGGCCGAACAGATCAAGGCCTACCGCAGCTTCAGCCCCAACCTGCCCAGCAATCTGGTGCTCGACAAACCGGTCAACGGCCCGTTGTCGAGCAAGTTCGGTGTGCGCCGTTTCTTCAACGGCGAGGAGCGCAACCCCCATGCGGGCCTGGACTTCGCCGTGCCGGCCGGCACGCCGATCAAGACCCCGGCCAATGGCAAGGTGATCCTGGTGGGTGACTACTTCTTCAATGGCCGCACGGTGTTCGTCGACCATGGGCAGGGCTTCATCAGCATGTTCTGCCACATGTCGAAGATCGATGTGAAAGTTGGCCAAGCGCTGCGCAGAGGTGATGTGGTAGGTCGCGTAGGCTCGACAGGGCGGGCGACCGGCCCGCACATGCACTGGAACGTCAGCCTCAATGATGCGCGTGTGGATCCGGCGATTTTCATCGGGGCGTTCCAGCCCTGAAAGGGGGCTTTGCGCCCTTCGAGCGTGTTGCGCCATCGAAAAATACCGTGCAACAAAAAAGAAGCACTGGGAAATTTTCAGCCATAAAATTTCGCATTGCTGCTTTTTTTGAGCATTTATCTCAATTTTTTTCCAGCCCTTGCCATCCCTCATCTCACTGGTTAGGGTTGAAGGCATGAAAACCTTCAGCACCCTCATTCTGCTCCGACAACACCGCAGCCTCTGCCTGGTCAGCGCCCGACTACCAGGCTGAATCGCGTCGCCTCGCCCCTCATCTCGTTATTGCTCGGCAGGCCCGATCTCGGCCGCACACAAAAGGATTGCTTCCATGACCATGCTCAAAGACCCTTCGAAGAAGTACCGCGCCTTCCCGACTATCGACCTGCCCGACCGTACCTGGCCGTCGAAGACCATCACCCAGGCGCCGATCTGGTGCAGCTCTGACCTGCGTGATGGCAACCAGTCGCTGATCGAGCCGATGGACTCCGAGAAGAAGCTGCGGTTCTGGAAAACCCTGGTGCAGGTCGGCGTGAAAGAGATCGAAGCCTCGTTCCCCTCCGCCTCGCAGACCGACTTCGACTTCGTGCGCACCCTGATCGAAGACGGCCACATTCCGGACGACACCACCATCCAGGTGCTCACCCAGGCCCGTGAAGACCTCATCGCCCGCACCTTCGAATCCCTGCGCGGCGCGAAAAAGGCCATCGTCCACCTGTACAACGCCACCAGCCCGTCGTTCCGCCGCATCGTCTTCAACCAGGACAAGCAAGGCGTGAAGGACATCGCCGTGAACGCGGCCAAGCTGTTCGTCAAATATGCCGCTCAACAGCCAGAAACCCAGTGGACCTTCCAGTACTCGCCGGAAACCTTCAGCGCCACCGAGCTCGAGTTCGCCAAGGAAGTCTGCGATGCGGTCATCGAGGTCTGGAATCCGACGCCTGAGCACAAGATCATCCTCAACCTGCCGGCCACCGTGGAAGTCGCCACCCCGAACATCTACGCCGACCAGATCGAATGGTTCTGCCGCCATATCAACCGTCGCGACAGCGTGATCATCAGCCTGCATACCCACAACGACCGTGGCACCGGCATCGCCGCCACCGAGCTGGGCCTGATGGCCGGCGCCGACCGTGCCGAAGGCTGCCTGTTCGGCAACGGCGAGCGCACCGGCAACGTCGACCTGGTGACACTGGCCTTGAACCTGTACACCCAGGGCGTCGATCCGCAACTGGACTTCTCCGACATCGACGGCGTGCGCAAGGTGGTCGAAGAGTGCAACCAACTGCCGGTGCACCCACGCCACCCATACGTGGGCGATCTGGTCCATACCGCTTTCTCCGGCTCGCACCAGGATGCCATCCGCAAAGGCTTCGCCAAGCAGAAAGAAGGCGAGCTGTGGGAAGTGCCTTACCTGCCGATCGACCCAGCGGACATCGGCCGCAGCTACGAGGCGGTCATTCGCGTCAACAGCCAGTCCGGCAAGGGCGGCATCACCTACCTGCTCGAGCAGGAATACGGCATCAGCCTGCCACGCCGCATGCAGATCGAATTCAGCCAGGTCGTCCAAGGCGAAACGGACCGCCTGGGCCTGGAAATGACCGCCCAACAGATCTACAGCCTGCTGCACAAGGAATACCTCCAGGCCAACGCACCGTACGCACTGGTCAGCCACCGTCTGCAGGAAGAAAACGGCCATAGCGCTGTGGAAGTGGAAGTCGCCGGCGAAGGCGAAACCACCTTGCACTGGCGCGGCAAGGGCAATGGCGCCCTGGAGGCACTGGTGGCCGGCCTGCCGATCGCCGTCGAGATCATGGACTACAACGAGCACGCCATCGGTGCCGGCACCAACGCCAAGGCGGCGGCCTACATCGAACTGCGTGTGGCCGGCGGCCGTCCGGTACATGGCGTGGGCATCGATGAAAACATCACCACCGCCAGCTTCAAGGCACTGTTCAGTGCACTGAACCGCTCCTTGAGCCAGCAGGCTGCCAAAGCGGCCTAAGGCTAACTGCGCAACACCAGAGCCCGCATCCTGTATGCGGGCTTTTTTTGGGGCGCGGAACCCGTCGGGAGAGCTGCAGCGCTGCGGATATCGAGCGCCGCCCTACAAATCCAAAGCAAAAAAAAGGGGCGCCGACCAAGCGCCCCATAAGCCGTCAAGCACACAACAAATTCAGTTGGCGTCCAACAATGCCATCGCCTCAGCGCTGCAGGCCTCGATGCGGGCCCAGTCGCCGTTCTTGATCCAGCTGCTATCGAGCATCCAGGTGCCGCCCACACACATCACATTGGGCAGTGCCATGTAGTTGCGCACGTTGGCCGGATTGACCCCGCCGGTGGGACAGAAGCGGATATCGCCGAATGGGCCGGCAAAGGCTTTGATCGCCGCAACGCCACCGCTGATTTCCGCAGGGAAAAGCTTGAAGCGACGGTAGCCCAGGGCATAACCCATCATGATCTCCGACGGCGTGCTGATGCCGGGCAGCAGCGGAATGTCGCTGGCGACACCAGCCTCAAGGATGTCCTGGGTCACGCCGGGCGTCACCACGAACTGCGCGCCGGCGGCCTCGACCGCCTCGAACATACCGCGGTCGAGCACGGTACCGGCGCCGACGCACAATTCCGGCCGCTGCGCGCGCAACACTTCGATGGCCTTCAGGCCATACTGGGAGCGCAGTGTCACTTCCAGTGTACGGATCCCGCCAGCAGCCAGGGCGTCAGCCAGCGGCAGGATGTCTTGTTCACGGGCGATGGTGATCACCGGCAGGATGCGCGCCTGACCACAGATCGCATCGATCCGCTGGATTTTCTCGACCATCGAGAGCAAAGGCTGGGGGCGTTCAAGGGTGGTCATGACAGTATGTCCTTGGCTCACGGGCACCAGTAGATGCCCAAGGGGTCGTGAAGAAAAGCGCGAATCGGCATTTCAGTGATGTCGCTACCAGCCAACGCGGCGCGCAGGGTAGCGAGTTTGCCCGGACCTTGCACGGCCAGGGCGATGTAATCGGCGCTGGCAAGCAGCGAGCGCGTCATCGAAAGGCGCTGGTGCGGCACGCTCGGCGCCAGCATCGGCAAGCATCGGCGGGTGCAAGTGAGGTCCAGGCCCTGCGCGAGATTGGGGCTGTGGGGAAACAGCGAAGCGGTGTGGCCATCGTCGCCCATGCCCAGCACCAATACATCGATCGGCGCCAGTTCGGCCAACGCCTGGTCGGCCTTGTCGGCGGCAGCGTCGAGGCTTTCGGCCTGATGGTAGAGACCGACGAAACGGGCACGGGCGACATCGCCCTTGAACAGATGACGGGCCAACAGGCCAGCATTGCTGTCGGGATGCTCGACCGGCACCCAGCGCTCGTCGGCCAGGCTCACGGTCACCTTCGACCAATCCAGCGCCTCACTAGCCAACTGCTCGAGAAACGGCACCGGGCTACGACCGCCGGAAAGCACCACACAGGCCTGGCCCTTACTGGCAATCGCCGTGCGCAGACGTTCGGCGACGTCACGGGCCAAGGTGGTGGCCAGCGCCTTGCCAGTGGGCAGGTCATGAACCTGCACCGGCGCCGGCAGTTGCAATTCAGATATCGCCATACCACGACCTCCCATCGCGCGTGATCAGTGCAATCGAGCTCATCGGCCCCCATGACCCAGCCGCATAGGGCTTGGGCGCATCGCCGCTGGTGCGCCAGCCGGCGATCAACTGATCGCACCACTTCCAGGCATATTCGATCTCGTCCTTGCGCACGAACAGGTTCTGATTACCCCGCATCACCTCGAGCAGCAGGCGTTCGTAGGCATCCGGAATCCGCGCACTGCGCCAGGCGTCGGAAAAATTCAGCTGCAAGGGCCCGCTGCGCAGTTGCATACCCTTGTCCAGCCCCTGCTCCTTGGTCATCACCCGCAAAGAGATACCTTCGTCCGGCTGCAGGCGGATGATCAGTTTGTTACCGATCTGCAAACGCTGTTCCGGGGCGAAGATATAGTGCGGCGTTTCCTTGAAATGAATGACGATCTGCGACAGTTTTTGCGGCATGCGCTTGCCGGTACGCAGGTAGAACGGCACGCCCGACCAGCGCCAGTTACGGATATCGGCGCGCAGAGCGACAAAGGTCTCGGTGTCACTCTGGGCATTGGCGTTGTCCTCATCGAGGTAACCCGGTACCGGCTTGCCGTCGCTGTAACCGGCGATGTACTGACCACGCACCACATGGGTGCCTAGGGCCTCGCCAGTGATCGGTGTGAGGGCTTTGAGGACCTTGACCTTCTCGTCGCGAATGCTGTCGGCCGAAAGGTCGCTGGGTGGGTCCATGGCGATCAGGCACAACAGCTGCAGCAGATGATTCTGGATCATGTCGCGCAACTGGCCAGCCTTGTCGAAGTAACCCCAACGGCCCTCGATGCCGACCTTTTCAGCCACGGTGATCTCCACGTGGGAGATCGAGTTCTGGTTCCACTGGGTTTCGAACAGACTGTTGGCGAAACGCAGGGCGATCAGGTTCTGGACCGTTTCCTTGCCCAGGTAGTGGTCGATGCGATAGACCCGGCTTTCCGGGAAGAAGCGTGCCACGGCGTCGTTGACCCGGCGCGACGACTCCAGATCGTGACCGATGGGCTTTTCCAGCACCACCCGGGTGCGTTCGGCCAGACCGACTCGTTCGAGGTTCTCGCAGATTGCGCCATAGACCGCCGCTGCAGTGGCAAAGTAGGCGATCAGCGGCATGCCACCGGCGACCTGCTCGACCAAAGCCTGGTAGCCCTCCGGCTGCAGGAAATCCAGGTGCTGATAACCCAGGCGCCCAAGAAAGCGCTCCAGCGCCGCCGGCTCGATGTCCCCGGCCGGCACATGCTGGCGCAGATGGGCTTCGATGGTGGCCAGGTGGTCCTCGACGCTGCCTGGCTCGCGGGCCAGCGCCAGCAGGCGAGTGCCCCCGTGCAGCAGGTTGGCACGGTCGAGCTGGTAGAGGGCGGGAAAGAGCTTGCGCAATGCCAGGTCGCCGAGGGCGCCAAAAAGGGCAAAGGTGCAAGGTTCTACACTGATCGCAGCCATGATGTTGGTTCTTTCCTAAAGTTGGACTAGGAATACCGCTTTCACACACGGTTTTCAAGGGGTAATGTAGTAATAACAACAACATTACCAGCGAATGATACAGATAAGTGGTGCGCGCACCGCACCGACAGTACGATAGACAACTCTGATAAAGGCCTGCTGTCTCGTCAGCCGCCTGCCTTTCGACCCAAGGAAACCCCCATGGACCGCGTGCGAAATCTCCTGGAGCAGATCCAGGGACGCCTCGACGAGCTGAACAAGGCCGAACGCAAAGTCGCCGAAGTCATCCTGCTCAATCCGCAACAAGCCACCCGCTTCAGCATCGCCGCACTGGCCCAGGCCGCCAAGGTCAGCGAACCCACGGTCAACCGTTTCTGCCGCTCGTTCGGCGTCAGTGGCTACCCCGAACTGAAGCTGCAATTGGCGCAAAGCCTGGCCAGCGGTGCCGCTTACGTCAGTCGCGCGGTGGAAGCGGACGATGATCCGGCAGCTTACACCCAGAAAATCTTCGGCAGTGCCATCGCCTCGCTCGACAGCGCCTGCCAGCAATTGGATCCCCAGCAGGTCAGCCGTGCTGTCGACATGATGATCCAGGCGCGCCAGATCCACTTCTTCGGCCTCGGTGCCTCAGCGCCGGTAGCACTGGACGCGCAGCACAAATTCTTCCGCTTCAATCTGGCCGTTTCAGCCCACGCCGACGTGCTGATGCAGCGCATGCTGGCCTCGGTCGCCCACACCGGTGACCTGTTCGTGATCATCTCCTACACCGGTCGAACCCGCGAATTGGTCGAAGTCGCGCGTCTTGCCCGGGAAAACGGCGCCTCGGTGCTCGGCCTCACCGCCGCCGGCTCGCCACTGGCCAACGCCTGCAGCTTGAGCCTGCACATTCCGCTTCCGGAAGACACCGACATCTACATGCCGATGACCTCGCGGATCATCCAATTGACCGTGCTCGACGTACTGGCCACCGGCATGACCTTGCGCCGGGGTGTGGATTTCCAACCGCATCTGCGCAAGATCAAAGAAAGCCTCAATGCCAGCCGCTACCCGATCGAGGACGACCAGTTCAACTGAGCCGGTGCGCCTGCAAACACAGGTGCGCGCGCTGCCCGGGTGCCAGGCTCAAGCCCTCACCGCTGCCGCTGGCGGCCTCGACGCAGACAAAACCCTGACGCTCGCGCCCGGTCACGCCCATGAGCGGTCGGTTGCCGGGGTGCCAGACCACGGTATCGTCGCTGTCACCGGTGTCGATGCACAAAGCCCGCTGCCAGGCCGGGTCCTGCAATTGCACCTGAGCGGTGCCCGGGTAGACCCGCTGACAACCGCCCTGGACTTTCAGAGCCCCCTCGTCGCGGCACACCTGGCGGCTGAGGCGATCGTAGCCTTCGACATCTTCCAGTCCAGACAGCGCTATCTGCGACACGTTGCTGATACGCCAGTAGGCCAACAGCGCATGGCTCAACTGGCAGGGTTCGCTGTCCTGGTGCTCGGTGCTCAAACGCAGCTCCATGCGGCTGCCTAACCGAGTGTGCAGGTCGACCTGCCAGTCGCACAGCTCCAGCCGCCAGTTGAGGGTGACGCCCTCCTCGTCCTCAGCGCTGTCGATCAGCTTCCAGTCGAGCAGGCGGGCCCAGCCATGGGCCGGCCACAGGTCCTCGCTGGGATGGCGGCCATACCAAGGCCAGCACACCGGTACACCGCCGCGGATGGCACCCACTTGCGGCCATTGCTCGGCGCACCACAGCCAGGGCCGCTCGCCGGCAGGCTGGAAATGCAGCAACTGCGCGCCCTGGCGGCTGAAAACCGCCTGGCAGCGCGGGTGATCGATGACCAGAACATCGCGCTGCTGGTAACGCTCCCATTCGAACGTCGGCCTGGGCCGTTGCGCGCAGAAGAAGCGATGAAGCGGATGTTCGGGCATGGTGACGGGCTCTTGTTGTTTGAGATAGCGCTGTCTCGACCTATCCTGGCAAACCACTGCAATGCCAGTGGATGCCAGGTAACGAGGTGGATTGGCGTAAATTTACAACAAACCGACTCAGAATGACGACTGAATCTTCAAACCTGCGACCAACACATTATCGACCTCATCCACCCCACCGGGGCTCTTGATGTACTGCAGGTTGGGCCGCACGGTCAGCCAGTTGGTGACATGGAATCCATAGTAGAGCTCGGCGTTGTACTCGGTGCGTTGCAATGGCACGAACCCTGGGTTGTCGTAGTCGTCGATACCGCTCTGGGCATTGAGCAGCTCGGCGCGCTTCTTCACATCGTCGTTCACATGGATGCGCGCCACGCCAAAGCCGATGTCGTCCTTGGGTCGGGCGTCGAAGGCCCCTTTGTAGACCAGACCGACCTGCTGGTAGTTGTCGACCACGTTGGTCGCTTTGTCGTGCACGGTGAAGTTGGCGAACAGACTCAGGCCCCGGTTCACATCGCCGCCCTGGGCGGTGACCTGCTGCTGCGCCACCACCCACCAGCCATGCTTGCTCGAATGCGACTTGAAGGCTGCGCCGGTCAGCGCCTGGGGATTGCCGTTGACGTCGTCGTACACATCGTCGGCCTTGGCCGTGCTGTAGTAATAGCCCAGGCGGTATTCGCCGGGCAATCCATTGACCTTGGGTGACCAGACCATCTCCACCGGCAGGATCGCCCCCTTGGTCCCACTGCCGCTGAGCTTGAAGCCGTTGCCGGTTTCGAGGTTGGAAGGGTTCTGCTCGAAGGCACCGGCCTGGACGAAGAATTCCGGGGTGATGTTGTACTTGACCCGCAGGGCCCACTGGCTGACCGGCCAGTTGTACCAGATGCCACCGACCCAGTTGCCCACCTGCGAGCCACAGAATGCCAGGTTCTGGAAGTCGCAAGGGAAGCTATTGAAGTCCTCGCCTTCACCGAAGCGACCGAATTTCACGTCCAGGGCGCCGTCGAAGTACTTCTGCTTGATCCACATTTGCGTCAGCCGCCAGGTCTGGCCACGGCCCCACACTTCCTGCACCGAGCTGAACTGCCCGGCACGCGGGTCGCTGATGCGGTCGTTGGACAGGTTGCGGCCACTGCGCTCGGTGATCGCCAACTTGAACTCGGTGTCCTTCCAGCCGAAGATCTTTTCCAGGTCAAGGTGCGCGCCCAGCGCGAACTGGTCACTGTAGCGTGCGGTCTTGTCATCGTTGTAACCGCCATTGAGGTTGCCAGCCACCTCACCGACATAGTCGAGGGTGAAGTCGTAGCCTTTTTCCAACAGCTCGGTGCGCGTGCCACCCCAGTCACCCGTCATCCATTTGGATTCGCTGGAGAAGGCCTCGGCGGCTTGCACCCCGCTGTTGCCGACGAGCGCCAGCAAGGCCAACGAGCCCAACGTCCTGATGCGATTGCGCTGTTTCATCCTGATACGTCCTCTTTTTTTTTATTGGTGATGTAGACGATTTCAACGGCCTTTGAACAAAGCCACGTTGTCCCTTATTGCTTCGCTGGACCTACGCAGGTCCAGGCGCTCGCCACTTTCGGCGTCGAACAGAAGGACCCGGGCGGGGTCGATCTGCAAGTCGAGGTGGTCACCGATACGGCACGGCACGTCCGGTGCCAGGCGGCAACACACCTTGGTCTGGTTGAGGGTGACAAATACCAGCAGGTCGGGCCCTGTCGGCTCGGTGACCTGCACTTCGGCACGTATGCCGACTGGCCCGGGCTCCTGCCCCGCCCCCAGGCTCACCTGCTCGGGCCGCAGGCCGAGGATCACCTGGCGCCCCTCGAGCTCGTCCCCCATCGCCCCCAGCGGCACCTCGCAGCGCGCCAGGCCACTGTCGAGCACTGCCAGCAGCCGGCCGTCGCGCTTGACCACCGGCACGGGAATGAAATTCATCGGCGGCGAGCCGATGAAGCTGGCGACAAACTGGTTGGCCGGGTCGTTGTAGATCTGCTGAGGCGTGCCGAACTGCTGGATGATGCCATCCTTCATCACGGCTACCTTGTCACCGAGGGTCATGGCCTCGATCTGGTCGTGGGTGACATAGACCGTGGTGGTCTTCAGGCGCTGGTGCATCAGTTTCATTTCGGTGCGCATCTCGACCCGCAGCTTGGCATCGAGGTTCGACAACGGCTCGTCGAACAGATAGAGCTTGGGTCGCCGCGCCAGCGCACGGCCCATGGCCACCCGCTGTTGCTGGCCCCCGGACAACTGCGCCGGCTTGCGTGTCAGCAGGTGCTCGATCTGCAACAGCTTGGCCACCCGCGCCACTTCCTCGTCGATGGCTGCCTGGGGCAGCTTGCGGATCTTCAGGCCGAACTCGATGTTCTCCCGCACGCTCATGGTCGGATAAAGCGCATAGGACTGAAACACCATGGCGATGTCACGGTCCTTCGGGCTCATGCCGCTGACGTCCTCGCCATCGATGAGGATCGCCCCACCGCTGATCTGTTCGAGGCCGGCGATGCAATTCATCAGGGTCGACTTGCCGCACCCCGAAGGACCGACCAGGATCAGGAATTCCCCTTCCTTGATCGCCAGCTGGATGTCTTTGAGGGTGTCCGGCAGGCCGCTGCCGTAGGTCTTGTTCACATTGCGAAGTTCGAGCGTTGCCATGACTTACCCCTTTACCGCGCCGGCCGTCAGCCCGCGGACGAAATACTTGCCTGCTACCACGTAGACCAGCAGGGTTGGCAGCCCGGCGATCATCGCCGCGGCCATGTCGACGTTGTATTCCTTGGCCCCGGTGCTGGTGTTGACCAGGTTGTTCAGGGCCACCGTGATCGGCTGTGAATCGCCGCTGGAGAACACCACGCCGAACAGGAAATCGTTCCAGATCTGGGTGAACTGCCAGATCAGGCAGACCATGATGATCGGTGTCGACAGCGGCAGGATGATGCGTCGGAAAATGGTGAAGAAGCCGGCGCCGTCCAGGCGAGCAGCCTTGACCAGGGCGTCGGGAATGCTGACGTAGAAGTTGCGAAAGAACAGCGTGGTGAAGGCCAGGCCGTACACCACATGCACCAGTACCAGGCCAGTGGTGGTGCTCGCCAGGCCCAGTTTGCCGAGGGTGAAGGACGCCGGTAGCAACACGGTCTGGAACGGCAGGAAGCAGCCGAACAGCAGCAGGCCGAAGAACAGTTGCGAGCCACGGAAACGCCACATCGACAGCACGTAACCGTTCAGCGCACCGATGGCGGTGGAGATCGCCACGGCCGGCACGGTGATCAGCACCGAGTTCCAGAAGTAGCCGCTGACCGTGCCCCAGGCCTTGACCCAGCCAATGCCGGTGACCACTGTCGGCCAACTCAGCAGGTTGCCGCTGCCGATGTCTTCCGGGGTCTTGAAGCTGGTCAGCAACATCACCACCAGGGGTACCAGGTACAGCAGCACAGCGAGCAACAGCACGGCGTGAATGATGAGGCGACTCAGGCTCGAAGTCGGTTTGTCGACTGGGCTATGCATGGCGCTTGCTCCTCAGTTCCGAGTACAGGTAGGGCACCAGAATGGCGAGGATCGCGCCGAGCATGAGGATGGCGCTGGCCGAGCCCATACCCATCTGCCCACGGCTGAAGGTGAAGGTGTACATGAACATCGCTGGCAGGTCGGAGGAATAGCCAGGCCCACCGGCGGTCATCGCCGCCACCAGGTCGAAGCTCTTGATGGCAATGTGCGAAAGGATCATCAATGCGCTGAAGAACACCGGTCGCAAGCTGGGCAGCACCACGGTCCAATAGATGCGCGGCAGGCTGGCACCGTCGATCTGCGCGGCGCGAATGATCGACGAATCGACGCCACGCAAGCCGGCGAGAAACATCGCCATGATGAACCCCGAAGCCTGCCATACGGCGGCGATCACCAGGCAGTACACCACTCGGTCGGGGTCGATCAGCCAGTCCAGGCGAAAACCTTCCCAGCCCCAGTCGCGCAACAGTTTGTCCAGCCCCATGCCGGGATTGAGCAGCCATTTCCAGGCAGTACCGGTGACGATCATCGACAGCGCCATCGGGTACAGATAGATCGTGCGGATGAAACCTTCGCGGCGGATGCGCTGATCGAGCAGCACCGCCAGCAGCACCCCGATGGCCAGGCTGATGGCGATGAACAGGCCGCCGAACAGCAGCAGGTTCTTGCTCGCTACCCACCAGCGGTCGTTGTCGAACAGCCGGGCGTACTGCGTGAGGCCCGCCCATTTGTAGGTCGGCAGAAACGTCGAGGTGGTGAAGGAAAGCACGAAGGTCCACAGGATGTAGCCATAAAAGCCCACCAGGACGATGAACATGCTTGGGGCCAGCACCAGCTTCGGCAGCCAGCGTTGCAAGGCGTCCAAAGGGGAGGCCCGCAGTTGAGCGGTCACGGTCGTCATGTCATGAATCTCGAGGTTGGGGCGGTACTTGGCACCGGTTGACGCCGGGGCGGCACCGCCACATGAGCCCTGCTCGCCACAGGCCTTGGGCAGGACGCCGGACCTGTGGGAGCGGGCTTGCCCGCCAATGGCCTTTACTTGGCCGCCTGGATTGCCGCCGCCAGTTTTTTCGCGGCATCAGCCGGATCGGCAGCCGGGTCGTTGATGTAGTTGGTCACCACATCGAAGAACGCCCCCTGCACGGCCAGCGAGGTGGCCATGTTGTGCGCCATGCTTGGTTGCAGGCCACCGGTCTTGGCATCGGCGAGGAAGTCCTTGGCCGACGTCTGCGCGCAGCTATCGAAGCCATACTTGCCCATGTCGGCAAGCATGTCGTTGCGTACCGGGATCGATCCCTTGTTGATGCTGAACACCTTCTGGAAGTCCTGGCCCAACACTTTGCGCGCGATGTCCTGCTGGGCAGCGGCAGTGCCCTCGTCCTTCTGCTTGAACACCACCAACGAGTCGATATTGTAGAGGAACGCCTTTTCGGTGCCGGGGAACGGCACGCACTGGTAGTCCTTGCCGGCGACCTTTCCGGCCAACGTCCATTCGCTCTTGGCCCAGTCACCCATGATCTGCATACCGGCCTTGCCGTTGATGACCTTGGCCGCTTCGAGATTCCAGTCCTGCCCTTTGCCATCAGGATCCATATAGGTGGCGACCTTCTTCAGTTCGGTCAACGCCTTGATCATCTGCGGTCCGGTAAGCGCCTGCTGATCGAGCTCGACCAGCGCTTTCTCATAGCCCTCAGGGCCCATCACCGCCAGCACCACGCTTTCGAACACGGTGCTGTCCTGCCACGGCTGACCGCCATGGGCGAGCGGGATGAAGCCGGCAGCCTTGAGCTTGTCAGCGGCGGCGTAGAACTGCTCGAGGTTCGTGGGTGCCTGTTCGATACCGGCCTTCTTGAACACCTGAGGGTTGATCCACAGCCAGTTGATGCGGTGGATGTTCACCGGTACGGCGACGTAGTCACCTTCGTACTTCACGGTGTCGGCAACCTTCTTGTCGAGCAAGCCATCCCAATGTTCCTGCTTGGCCACGTCCTTGAGCACATCGCTGTCGAGCAGGCCGGTGGCGGCCCAGTCCTGGATGTCCGGCCCTTTGATCTGCGCGATACCCGGTGGATTGCCAGCCACTGCGCGGCTCTTGAGTACGGTCATGGCCGTGGCCCCGCCACCGCCGGCGACCGCGCCATCTTTCCAGGTGAAGCCGTCTTTCTCGACCTGGGCCTTGAGTACATCGACGGCAGCCTTCTCGCCGCCCGAGGTCCACCAGTGCACGACCTCGATGCTACCTTTGGGCGAGGCGCCCTCTTTGGCATCGTCGGCGAAGGCATTGAGTGGAGTGACCAGAGGTGGAAGCACGAGGGACAGGGCGCCAACGAGGCGAAGGGCTGCAGCGTTCATGGAAGTACCTTTCTTGTTGTTATGCCGTGCAAGTCGGTCGCTTGCGTTGCATGAAGTCTAATCAGCGCAACCGCTTCGTCAGGTAACGAAGCGATGCGCAAATGTCATCGTTTGGTGACATTACGCGCCAGTTGGGTCGCCAGGCTCGGTGCCAGCGCCAGTCCCGGCAGCAACAATGCCTGGTAAGCGTGATAGAGGTCGGGCTTGCCCGGCCAGATCGTCCCCGCAGGACGGTTGTCGGCATCCAGTTCGTGATGCCAACTGCCCGCCTCGCGATCGATGAAGTGATTGTCGATGAAGTCCCAGATGCGCTGGTACCAGCGCTGGTATTGCGCCTCGCCGGTACGCATCAGCAGGGCCGCGGCGGCTGCACAGCCTTCGGCCTGGACCCAGTGCAAACGTGCGCGCACCACCGGACGGTTGTTCCAATCCAGGGTGTAGATGAAGCCCGCAGCGCCATCGACGTTCCAGGCCAGGGTACAGGCGCTTTCGAACAACCCTCGTGCACAGGGCAGCAACCACCCTGGCGCCTCCAGACCCGCCAGACGCAGGCTGGCTTCCAGATGCAGCAGCAGGCGAGCCCATTCCATACCATGGCCGGGGGTGGTGCCATAAGGCCGGAAATGGTCGGCGGGATGCGCCAGGTTGTAGTCCGGCAACGCTTGCCAGAGCGCGTCGAAATGCTCGACTACCCGGTACTGGCTGGCTGCAGCTTGAACATGGACGATGCGCTCGACGATGCGCAGGGCGCGCTGGAGCCACACAGGATCGCCCGTGACATCGGCCAACGCCAGGAACGCCTCGGTGGCGTGCATGTTGCTGTTGGCCCCGCGATACGCTTCGGGCAACTGCCACGCACGGGAAAAGGTCTCGCGCAGGGCACCCTCGCCTTCACTCCAGAAATGCTCTTCGATGACCCGTATGGCGTCGGCCAGCAAGTCTTTTGCCGCCGCAGCGCCGGCCACTACCGCGGAACTGGCGGCCAGGGCGACGAACGCATGCAGGTAGGCGGACTTGCCGCTGTCGTCCTGCCCTCCGGGATGGGCGAACCAGCCGCCGTAGGTGGCATCGCGCATCGCCCCGGCCAGGGCGGCAACCCCATGCTCGGCATAGGCCAGGCAACCCGGCACCCCCTGGATATGGGCCAGGGCGAAGCAGTGGGTCATGCGCGCGGTGTTCATGGTTTCGGCAGTAGCTCCCGGCAGCAGACGGCCATTGGCATCAAGGTTGCCAAAGCCGTCGGGCAACCTGGAGGCCTTGGCGAAGGACAGCAGACGCTGGCCTTCCGCCATGCGCCAGGCAGCATGCACCGGGGAGTCGAGCCAATGGAGGCAGGTTTCGTTCATGGGCCAGCGTATCCTTGCCAGTCGTTTACCGAGTCTAACCAGATGTTCCCGCTGGCATGTCACAAAGCCGTTGCGCAATGTCACAGACCCGTTACGTTGCAACCCGGGCCGTCGCCGACGGCCTCAATCGCCACGTGGCAGGTACAGAGTCACTCGCAGCCCACCGCCACGCAGGTTGAGCAGGCTGACTTCACCACCATGGCTATGGGCGATGTTGCGCGCGATTCCCAGACCCAAGCCATAACCCTGCTGGCGCCCTGCCAGTCGCACATGCGGCTCGAACACCTGCTCCAGTTGCAGCTCTGGAACGCCGGGGCCCTGGTCGTCCACCTGCAGGACGAAACTCTCGGCGCTGTCGATGATGCGCAGGCGCGCCCGCTCACCGTACTTGATGGCATTGTCGATCAGGTTGCCGATGCAGCGGCGCAAGGCCAGCGCCTTGCCCGGATAGGGCGCCAACGCCTGCCCCTCGACGGTGATACGGCCATCGGCCAGATAAGGCTCGGTGAGGAGCTCGAGGACCTGATTGAGGTCGATCGGCTCGATGTTCTCGTGGATATCGGTGTCCTTCACGCATTGCAGGGCGCCCTTGACCAGCAGCTCCAGCTCGTCGAGGTCGCCGCTGAACTTGGCTTGCAGGCCCTCATCCTCGAGCAACTCGACCCGCAGGCGCAGGCGCGTGATGGGCGTGCGCAAGTCATGGGAAATCGCGCTGAACAACTGACTGCGTTCGGTCAGGTAGCGGCTGATCCGTTCGCGCATGGTGTTGAAAGCCCGCCCGACCTCCACCACCTCGCTACCGCCACGACCGACCACCGGCGCCACCTCGGCGCCAAGGGAAAGCTCACGGGCGGCCCGAGCCAGGCGCTTGAGCGGCCAGCTCTGCCAATGCACCAGCAGACCGATGAACAACAGCAACAACGCCGTGGTCAGGGCGATGAAACCGGCCTGCTGGCGAGGCAGCCCCTCGGCCTCGAGGCTGGTATAGGGCTCTGGCAGCAACGAGGCGATGTACAGCCACTCCCCTTCCCCAAGGCGTATCTGCGTGACCAGTACCGGCGGGTTGAGGGGTTCGAGGGTAAGCGAATAGTGCGCCCACGAGCGGGGCAACTCGTCGAGTTTCAACCCGCTGTTGAAGATGCGCAGGTCATCAGGACCGACGAACGCCACCGAAATGTCCATCTGCGCCCCTAGCCGTTCATGCAGTACCTGTTGGACGACATCGACGACCGCCTGCTTGCGCGGCGTCTGCGGCAGCATCGGCATGGCCAGCGGCTTGATGTTGAGGGAGACGAAGAAGCGCGTGCCGCCCATGCTGCGCAACTGATCCAGGACCATCGGCCGGTAGGCCACCGGCAACGAGCGGAAATAGCTGACGCTGGAGCTCATCGAATGCGCCAGGCTGCTAGCACTGGCCCGCAGGCCCTGCAACTGGCTGGAGCGCAGCTGCGCGACCCAGATCATGCTCGACAGCCCCTGGGCGAGCAGAACGGCCAACAGGGTCAGCAGCAACATGCGGCCGAGCAGCGAGCGCGGCAACAGGCGCCAGCGCCGCTCAAGCCGTGCAGCGGACATGGGCAGCCAGCAGGTAGCCACTGCCACGCACGGTCCGAATCAGCCGTGGCGGACGCTCGGTGTCACGCAGGCGCTGGCGCAGGCGGCTGACGGCCATGTCGACGATGCGATCCAGGGGCATGGGCTCGCGACCGCGGGTGGCATTACCGATGGTGTCGCGGTCGAGAATCTGCTGCGGGTGATCGAGAAACAGTTTGAGCAGGGCGAAGTCAGCACCCGACAGCATCACTTCTTCACCATCGCGATGGAACAGGCGATGACTGATGATATCCAGCCGCCAGTCGGCAAAGGCCAACACCTTTCCTGCCGGCGCCGCCTGGGTGAATTCGGCACGACGCAGCAAGGCCTTGATCCGCGCCTGCAGCTCGCGCGGGCTGAACGGCTTGCCCAGGTAGTCGTCGGCGCCCAGCTCCAGGCCGATGACCCGGTCGGTTTCGTCGGAGCTGGCGGTCAGCATGATGATCGGCACCCGCGCCTGACGGGGATGCTGGCGTACCCAACGGCACAGACTGAAGCCATCCTCGTCGGGCAGCATCACATCGAGGATCACCAGGTCGCAAGGGATCTCGTCCAATGCCTGGCGAAAGCCCTGACCGTCGCCTTCGGCATGCACCTGGTAGCCGGAACGGCTCAGGTAGGTTTGCAACAATTCGCGAATCTCCTGGTCGTCGTCGACCATGAGAATGGTTTTTCCGGCAGTGCTCAAGGTATCCCGCCCTCTTGTTGTTATTACAGGTCGTCTCGCCTGCTGCGGTGCGGCTGGAGGATCTCAGCGATCCAAGGTTTGCTGCAGGGCCACCCCTGCTCCAAGCAGGCCAGAGAACTCTGCCGTGACCAGCCACACTGGCACTCCGGCAAGATAACCGCTCATGCAGCCTTTGTCGGCAAAACTGGCGGCGAACCCGCTGCGCAGGAACAGTTCGGCGAAACGCGGGATCACCCCACCGACAATGTAGACCCCGCCGCGCGCGCCCAATGTCAGCACATTGTTACCGGCCACCCGGCCGAGGAATCGGCAGAACTGCTCGATCACCGCCACCGCCCGTGGCTCGCCGGCCAGCGCGGCATCGGTGATCGCCGCCGGGGTCTTGTGTCGAGGGCTATCGCCGTCGAGGGCGCAGATTGCCTGGTACAAGCGCACCAGGCCACCGCCGCTGAGCACGGTCTCGGCACTGACATGGCCGATCTGCTGATGAATCTGCTGATGAATGGCCGCCTCACGGGCATTGCCAACGGGCAGGTCGACATGCCCGCCTTCACCGGGCAGCGCCAGCCATCCGCCTGCGTCCAGAGGCAACAGGCTACCGACGCCAAGGCCAGTGCCTGGGCCGATCACCAGCGCCGGGCGCAAAGGGTCGGCCTGGCCTGGGCATACTTCCTGAAACTCGCCGGGGCGCAGCCGCGTCATGCCCAGCGCCATGGCCGAGAAATCGTTGGTCAACAGCAGGCGATCGGCCCCCAGCGCCTGGCAGAACGCTTGCCGGTTCAGGCGCCAATGGTTGTTGGTGAAACGAAAGTCATCGCCGTCGACCGGGCCGGCCACAGCTAGACACACGGCGGCCAAGCCGCCACGGGCAAGGCCCTGGTCGTCGAGATAGGCCTCGATGGCCTGCTCGGGGCTGGTGTAGTCAGCGGTGGCGAAAACCTTCACCGCGTGCAGCTGGTTGTCACGCCACAGCGCGAAACGGGCGTTGGTACCACCAATGTCGCCAACCAGCAGTTCCTTCATTTGAGGTTCTCCAGGTCCGAGGTGAAGGCGCTCGCGCCCCGCTCGGCCGGGCTGAACGCCATGCGCATGAAGCCGAACAGCTCGCGCCCGCATCCTTCGTCGTTGCCCTGCGGAGCGGGTGGCTGGTCGCGGCTGGCCAGTTCCTCGGCCGAGACCATCACCTGCAGCGTGCCTTCGACACCATCGACCCGTACGATATCACCCTCGCGCACCCGCGCCAGGGGGCCGCCGTCGAAGGCTTCGGGGCAGACATGGATGGCCGCCGGGATCTTGCCCGAAGCGCCGGACATGCGCCCGTCGGTCACCAGCGCGACCTTGTAGCCGCGGTCCTGCAGTACCCCCAGGAACGGCGTGAGCTTATGCAGTTCCGGCATGCCATTGCAGCGTGGCCCCTGGAAGCGTACTACCGCGACGAAATCGCGCTCCAGTTCGCCCGCCTTGAACGCGTCGGCCAGCGATTGCTGATCGTGGAACACCCGCGCCGGCGCCTCGACCACCTGATGTTCGGGCGCCACAGCGGACACCTTCATCACGCCGCGGCCCAGGTTACCCTGCATCACCCGCAGCCCGCCCTCGGGCGAAAATGCCCGCGCCACCGGCCGCAGGATGTTCTCATCGAGGCTTTGGCGTGGTCCTTCACGCCAGACCAAACGGCCATCGTCGAGGAACGGCTCCTGGGTGTAGCGGCGCAGGCCAGGACCGGCGACCGTATTGACGTCCTCGTGCAACAACCCGGCGTCGAGCAGTTCGCGGATCAGGAAGGACATACCGCCAGCGGCCTGGAAGTGGTTGATGTCGGCCTTGCCGTTGGGATAGACGTGAGACAGGGTCGGGACCACTTCGGAGAGGTCTGCCATGTCCTGCCAGGTGAGCTGGATCCCGGCAGCCTGGGCAATGGCCGGAAGGTGCAAGGTATGGTTGGTCGAGCCGCCGGTGGCGTGCAGGGCGACCACGGCGTTGACCAGGGCCTTCTCGTCGACGATCTCGCCCAGCGGCATGAAGCTGCCACTGGCCTTGGTCATACGCGTGACCTGCTGCGCCGCCTCGGCGGTGAGCGCATCGCGCAGCGGGGTGTACGGGTTGACGAACGAAGCCCCAGGCAGGTGCAGGCCCATCACTTCCATCACCAGTTGATTGGTGTTGGCAGTGCCGTAGAAGGTGCAGGTGCCTGGGCCATGGTAGGACTTCATTTCCGACTCCAGCAGCTCTTCGCGGCTGGCCTTGCCTTCGGCGTAGCGCTGGCGCACATCGGCTTTCTGCTTGTTGGAAATGCCCGACGTCATCGGACCGCCCGGTACGAAAATGGTCGGCAGATGGCCGAAGCGCAGCGCCCCCATCATCAGGCCAGGGACGATCTTGTCGCAAATGCCGAGCATCAGTGCGGCATCGAACATGTTGTGCGACAGGGCCACGGCCGTGGACATGGCGATCACCTCACGGCTGGCGATGGCCAGTTCCATGCCCGGCTCGCCCTGGGTGACACCGTCGCACATGGCCGGCACACCGCCGGCGAACTGACCGACCGAGCCCACCGCACGCAGGGCCTGTTTGATCTGCTCGGGAAAATGCAGGTACGGCTGGTGCGCCGAGAGCATGTCGTTGTACGCCGAGACGATGGCCACGTTGGCCGCATTCATCAGGCGCAGGCTCTGCTTGTCTTCGCTGCCGCACCCGGCCACGCCGTGGGCGAAGTTGGCGCACTGCAGGCTGGCGCGCATGGGCCCGTCACTGGCCGCGCCGCGAATCAGCCGCAAGTAGCGTTCACGGGTAGCGCGGCTGCGCTCGACCAGCCGTTGGGTGACCTCAAGGATGCGCGGATGCATGTACTGGACTCCAGGCTAACTGTAAGGGTGGCCATACCTGGCATTTCCCCTCCTGCCGATCGCGTCCTAGGCTCACTGGAGGGGAGCATGACGCATCGAGGAGGCGACCGAGCCGACCACTCGTTGTATGTTTAAACAAAATACTGCCAGTAAAAAGGCTTGTTTTCTATCTGATAGTGAATAATCTTGTAATTCCAACAACAAAACCGTTTCAGTGAACCCCCTTTGTGCCACAGGTCTCACTCGAACTGCCAGAGGTACTGCCATGACCCTACGCATCGCCATCAATGGATTCGGCCGCATCGGACGCAACGTCTTGCGCGCACTGTATACCCAAGGCTACCGCCAGGACCTGCAGGTCGTCGCCATCAACGACCTGGGCGACAGCACCATGAACGCCCACCTGCTCAAGTACGACAGCGTGCACGGCACCTTCGACGCCACGGTGGAGGCCGACCATGAAAGCCTCACGGTCAATGGTGACCGCATTGCCGTCAGCGCCATCCGCAACCCCGCCGACCTGCCCTGGAAGGCCGAAGCAATCGATGTGGTGTTCGAGTGTACCGGGCTCTTCACCGAGCGGGCCAAGGCTGCCGCGCACCTGACGGCTGGCGCTGGCAAGGTGATCGTCTCGGCCCCGGCCAAGGGTGCCGACGCCACGGTGGTGTATGGGGTCAACCACGACATCCTGCGTGCCTCGCACCAAATCATTTCCAATGCCTCCTGCACCACCAACTGCCTGGCGCCGATCGCCCAGGTACTGGACCGCGAGTTCGGCATCGAGCAGGGCCTGATGACCACCATCCATGCCTACACCAATGACCAGGTACTGACCGACGTCTACCACAGCGACCCGTATCGGGCTCGCTCGGCGACCCAGTCGATGATCCCGAGCAAGACCGGCGCCGCCGAGGCCGTGGGCCTGGTACTGCCGGAACTGGCCGGCAAGCTCACCGGCATGGCGGTGCGGGTCCCGGTGATCAACGTGTCGCTGGTGGACCTCACCGTCAATCTCAAACGTGAGGCCAGCGCCGAACAGGTCAACCAGTTGTTCCTCGAAGCCAGCCGGCATTCGCGGGTGTTGGGCTATAACGCCCTGCCTCTGGTGTCCTGCGACTTCAACCACAATCCCCTGTCGTCGATCTTCGACGCCAACCATACCCGCGCCAACGGCCGCATGCTCAAGGTACTGGCCTGGTACGACAATGAGTGGGGCTTCTCCAACCGCATGCTGGACAACTGCCTGGCGCTCTGCAGCGCTCGCTGAGAAGACGCTTGGCGTCGGTGAGATCGAGCGCCGCCCGCGCGGCGCTCGCCCCTCCCCTCACAATCTTTACCTTTTCCTAATCCTTCCGGACTTGACCCGAGGAGCAGATGATAAGCATTATCATTAACCCCTCGTAGGTCAGGTTTCCCTCCGTGAGTCAGTCCCGGTTCAATTCCATCTTTCTCCTCCAGCGCCTTTCCCTACTGCGCACCCTCCAGCGCATGGTCGGCAACCCCAGCACGGCTGAAGACCTGCTGCAGGAAACCTACCTGCGGGTGTCGCGGGCATTGAGCGAGCGTCCCATCGCGCACCTTGAACCCTTCGTTTTCCAGACCGCCCGCAATCTGGCCCTAGACCACTTGCGCAGCCGACGGGTCCAAGCGCGGACGCTGATCGACGATGTACCCGAGGAGGTGCTGCACAACGTCGCCGCGCCGACCAGTCACCATGAGGAGGCCGCGCATGCCGAACGCCTGCTCAAGCAGTTGAGCGCTAGCCTCGGGCAACTGAGTGAGCGCCAGCAGCGGATCTTCATCCTGAGCCGCGTGCATGGCGCCAGCTATCTGGAAATCGCCCAGCAATTGAACGTCTCGGCGAGCACCGTGCAAAAGGAGCTGAAACTGATCATGGCCATCTGCATGGGCGTGGCCGATCGACTCAAGTGAAACCACCAGCAGCCTTCGGGGTAATCCGACTCCCTTGCCAGACCCAAGCGTTGCCTTGATCATGCGCGAAAAACCCATCCAGAGATCCACCGTGACCGACAGCCCTGCCCCTCAACCGCCATCCACCGTGTCCGACGCACGGGCACGCGCCATGGACGAAGCGCTGGACTGGCTCGTGCGCCTGCAATGCGCCACCGAGCAGGACACCCTGGCGTTCGAGCAATGGCTGGGGGCGGCCACCGAGAACGCCGAAGCCTATGTGCAAGCCGAAGCGCTATGGAACGGCAAACCGCTGCGCCAGGCCGCCGCGCAACTGCACCAGAACCAGCGCCGGTCGCTTCGCGGACGCTTGCGCGCGCACTGGAAACCGCTGGCCACGGCTGCCGTGCTGCTGGTCGGACTGTTCACTTTCGGCAACCTGCCGATACGCCTGCAAGCCGACCACCTGACCGTGGTCGGCGAACGCCAACGCCTGGAGCTGAGTGGTGGCACCAAGGTACTGCTCAACACCGACTCGGCTTTCTCCAGCGAACGACGCAACGGCCACGATGTCGCGCGTCTGCTGCAAGGCGAAGCATACTTCCAAGTCGCAGGTGGACAGCCACCACTGGAGGTCCTGGCCGGCCCGCTGCGTGCCCAGGTGCGTGACACCGATTTCGCCGTGCGCTATCTCGATGGACAGGCGCAGGTGCGGGTCCAGCGTGGCGACGTCGATCTCCAGGCCCCCAGCGACCAGCGCATCCGCCTCAGTGCCGGCGACACCATCAGTGTTGGCCCTAAGGGCTTCGGCCAGCGCCAACGCCGTGACATGCGCAAGGAACTGGCCTGGATCGACGGCCGTCTGGTGTTCGAGAACTGCCCGCTCAGCGAGGTTTTGGCCGAGGTGCGTCGCTATTACCCCGGCTGGATCATCAATCGCAACCGCCAGCTCGACCAGGTGGCTGTCACTGGCAACTACCGTCTCGACCAGCCGTTGCAGACCTTGCGCGCGCTCGCGCAGATCACCTCGGCGAAACTGCACGAGTACCCTGCCCTGGTCATCCTGAACTGACGAAGTGCGTCCGCTACTGCGCGCCTGACTATTTTTACGCAATCCCGACTGCCCAGCCGTCTCGTTATAGCCAATGCAACTGATTCTTGTTTCAGATGAGATCAGCCACCTATAACAGTTCGCGCGTCTGGGAGCGCCTTCGATGTCCACAGGTCAAAATCGCCCCTCAACCCTTCCCCGTCGTCGTAACGGGCAATTGCCGCTGCTCAGCCTTTCGCTGTTGAATCTGGCACTGCTTGCCAGCGGCACCTACAGCCTGCCGGCACTGGCCGCCGAATCGAGCCAGGTCAGCAGCCCGCGAACGGGCGACTACCGCTTCGAAATCGCCCAGCAACCGCTGGTTTCGGCCATCAACGCCTTCAGCCAGGTCACCGGCTGGCAGGTCGGCTTCAGCGCCGAGCTGGCCGATGGCATCGCCTCACCCGGCGTACAGGGATCGTTGTCGCCACAAGCTGCACTCAAGCGCCTGCTGCACGGCACCGGCCTGAACTTCCGCAGCATCGGTACGGGCAACGTGGTGCTCGAACGCCAAGCCGCAGGCAATGCCATCGCCCTGCAGCAGATGACCGTCAGTGCCACCCGCAGCGCCCAGGACGTCAGCCAGGTGCCCAGCACGGTCAGCGTGCACAGCCGCGAGCAACTGGACCGCGACAACGTCAACAACATCCAGGACCTGGTACGTTACGAGCCCGGCGTATCGGTCGCCGGCACGGGGCAGCGCAGCGGCCTGAACGGCTACAACATCCGCGGCATCGACGGCGAACGAATCCTCACCCAGATCGACGGCGTGTCGATCCCCGACAGCTTCTTCTACGGCCCGTACGCCCAGACCCAACGCAACTATGTCGACCCCGAGATCGTCAAGCGCGTGGAAATCCTCCGGGGCCCGGCTTCGGTGCTGTATGGCAGCAATGCGATCGGCGGCGCGGTGAGCTATTTCACCCTCGACCCAGACGACATCATCAAGCCCGGCAAGGACGTCGGTGCCCGCCTGAAAACCGGCTACAGCTCGGCAGATGAAAGCTGGCTGACCTCGGCCACCATCGCCGGTCGCCACGGCGACTTCGACGGCCTGCTGCACCTGAGCCAGCGCAACGGCCATGAGACGGAGTCCTACGGCAGCCATGGCGGCAGCGGCATCGACCGCACCGAGGCCAACCCGATGGACGTGCGCACCACCAACGTGCTGGCCAAGCTGGGATGGAACTACGCCGACGATGCGCGCCTGGGCTTTACCTACGAGAACTACAAGGATGACCGCGACCAGAACGTCCTGAGTGCCGTCAACGGTCCCTATGCCAACGGCAACGCCATGGGCATGTACAAGTCGAGGCAGGCCGAGGACACCATCACCCGCGAACGCTTCGGCCTCAACCACGAGTTCGGCCTGGACTCGGCGGTGGCCGATCGCATGAAGTGGAGCCTGAATTACCAGATCGCCAAGACCAATCAGGACACCGAAGAAATCTACGTGCCCCGTGTCCGTCAGGTGTTGCGTACCCGCAATACCACCTACAAGGATCGCCAGTGGGTATTCGACGCCCAGCTGGACAAGGCTTTCAGCATCGGCCAGACCGACCACGAACTGACCTACGGTGCCACCTTCAAGCATGAAAAGGTCACCGGCTCGCGCAGCGGTAGCGGTACCTGCCTGGCCGTGGGCTCAGGTTGCAGCGCTGTGGGCGCCGACAGCGCAACTGATCGCCAGCAGTTGGTCAGCGACTTCCCCGACCCGACCACCCACACCTACAGCCTGTTCGCCCAGGACCAGATCCGCTGGAACGACTGGACCTTCCTCCCCGGTGCCCGCTACGACTACACACGCATGGAGCCGAAATTCACCGACGCATTCCTGCGCGGTATTCAGGGCTCCAGCAGCACCGGTGCCGATTCGCTCGACGATTCGGCGAAGAAGTGGCACCGGGTGTCGCCGAAGTTCGGCATCACCTACGCTTTCAACGACAACTACACCTGGTACGGTCAGTACGCCGAAGGTTTCCGTACGCCAACCGCCAAGTCCATGTATGGCCGCTTCACCAACCAGACGTTGGGATATGTGGTCAAAGGCAACCCCGGGCTCGAACCGGAGAAGAGCAAAGGCTTCGAGACCGGTCTGCGCGGTAACTTCGATGCCGGCAACTTCGATTTGGCGGTGTTCTACAACAAGTACCGCGATTTCATCGATGAAGACGCAGTCCAGAGCGCCGACCTGGAAACCACCTTCCAGGCCAACAACATCAAGCACGCCACCATCAAGGGCGCCGAGGTCAAGGGCCGCTTGAACCTGGACAGCTTCGGCGCACCGCACGGCCTCTACACCCAGGGCTCGATCGCATACAGCTACGGACGCAACGATGACACCGGCCAGCCACTGAACACCGTGAATCCGCTCAAGGGCGTGTTCGGCCTGGGCTACGACCAGGATAACTACGGAGGTCTGCTGAGCTGGACGCTGGTCAAGCGCAAGACACGAGTGGACGACACCACCTTCTACGCGCCTGATGGCACCAGCAGCAAATTCCGCACCCCCGGCTACGGCGTGCTGGACCTGACCGGCTTCTACAAGGTGACCGACGATATGACCGTCAATGCCGGCCTGTACAACCTCACCGACAAGAAGTACTGGCAGTGGGATTCGGTCCGCAGCTATGACGGGCAAGGCGAGGCAGGCGTGACCCAGCCGGCCAACCTCGATCGCCTGACCATGCCGGGGCGCAATTTCGCGGTCAATGTGGTGTGGGATATCTGATTTGGATTGCCTGGGGTTTAGCGGTGCGGCGCAGATCGAGCGCCGCACCGCAACACCCGCCACGAGAAGCCCACATTTTTTACTGTCCCCGCGCCCCTGATTCGTCTTGTCACCAGACGCCCGATTCTTTCAAGGACACCCCATGACCGATCGCCCCGCCCTCCGCTCGCAACGCCTGAACCAAGTCACCCACGCCCCGCACACTGAGCTCGACGCCTTGGTCAAATCCCATGCGCCGTTCGCCAGTCGCGAAAACTTCGCCCACTTCGTGGCCGCTCAATACCTGTTCCAGGCAGAGCTGAAAGCGCTGTACAACGACCCGCAACTGATCGCCATCGTCCCCGACCTGGCCCAGCGCTGCCGTGCCGGGCAGGCCCGTCTGGACCTTGCCGATCTCGGCCGCGACGTGCCCGCCGCTGTGCCCGGTGCTTTGAGCAATCCGAGCCTGGGTGAAGCGATGGGCTGGATCTTCGTCTCCGAAGGCTCCAAACTGGGCGCTGCGTTTCTGATCAAGCGTGCTCAGGCCTTGCAGTTGTCCGAAGATTTTGGCGCCAGGCACCTGGGCGAGCCGGCCGGTGGCCGGGCCGAGGGCTGGAAGCAGTTCACCCGGATCCTCGATGGCCTGGCGCTGTCGCCCGAAGAAGATGCCGCCGCCGAGCGTGGCGCGGTCGCCGCTTTCGAGCGTTTCACCGCATTGCTCAAGCATGCCTATGCCATGGATGCGACGCCGGCCTGATGCAACTCCCGGTCACCTCGCAGGTGGCCGGACCGTTTTTCGCAGTGAGACCATGACCCGACCTGCCCGCTCCAAAATGTCGCGCCTGCTGTATGGCATCCTGGCTTACGTGAGCCTGGGCATCGGCCTGGTGGCCATCGTCATCCCCGGCCTGCCAACCACCGAGTTCATCCTGCTCGCCGCCTGGGCCGCGACACGCAGCTCGCCGCGGCTTTCTGCCTGGCTGGAAAGCCACCGGCTGTTTGGCCCGATCTTGCACAACTGGCGCAACGGCAAGGTGATCCAACGCCGGGCGAAGGTCAGCGCTACGGTGAGCATGCTGGTGTGCGCAGGACTGATGCTGGTGTTTCTCGAACATCGCTGGCCGGTGTTTCTGGCCATTGGCGGCATGACCTTGGGCAACCTGTGGATCTGGTCGCGCCCGGAGCACGCCGCCGTACCGCGGTCACAGACTCAGCAGCCCTGAAAACAACGCGTACGCGGCGACCGCCGCACCGATCAGCACAGCGGCGAAGATGAGTTTCTCCCAGGTGGTGAACAGCGTCTGGCCCTGCTCACGTTTGGCTCGGGCGAACAGGATCACGCCAGGCGCATACAGCAGCGCCGATAGCAGCAGGTACTTCAAACCGCCGGCATACAACAGCCAGACCGCATAGAGCAAAGCCACCAGCCCCACCAGCAGGTCCTTGTTCCGCCGTCTTGCCTGGCCCGCGTAGGTCTCGCCGCGCACTGCAAGCAGCACCGCATAGGCCGCCGACCACAAGTACGGCACCAGGATCATCGACGAGGCCAGGTAGATCAGGCTGGTGTAGGTCCCCGCCGAAAACAGCGTGATCAACAGAAAACCCTGGATCATGCAGTTGGTCAGCCACAGCGCATTGGCCGGTACATGATTGGCGTTCTCCTTGGCCAGAAAACGCGGCATGGTCTTGTCCCGGGCGGTGGCGAAAAGGATTTCCGCACACAGCAGCGCCCACGACAGCAAGGCCCCCAGCAGCGAAACCGCCAACCCGACACTGATCAACAGCCCGCCCCAAGGCCCGACGATGTACTCCAGCACCGCTGCCAGGGACGGATTCTGCAGCCTGGCCAGCTCTGGCTGGGTCATCACGCCCAACGACAGCACGTTGACCAGCACCAGCAGGGCCAGTACGCCGAGAAAGCCGATCACCGTGGCCTTGCCCACGTCCGAGCGCCTCAGCGCCCGCCCCGAATAGACACTGGCGCCCTCGATGCCGATGAACACGAACACCGTCACCAGCATCATGTTGCGGACCTGCTCGAGCACATTGCCGAACTGAGGATTGCTCAGGCCCCAGATATCGCGGGTGAAGACATCGGCCTTGAAGGCGAATGCGGCGATCACCACGAAGATCAGCAGCGGCACGACCTTGGCCACGGTGGTGACCTGGTTGATGAACGCCGCTTCCTTGATGCCGCGCAGCACCACGAAATGTACCGTCCACAGCAGCAGCGAGGCGCAGGCGATGGCGATCGGCGTGTTGCCCTCGCCGAACACCGGGAAATAGAACCCCAGGGTGCTGAACAGCAGCACGAAGTAACCGACGTTGCCCAACCAGGCGCTGATCCAGTAGCCCCACGCCGAGGAGAAGCCCATGTACTCGCCAAAGCCCGCCTTGGCATAGGCGTAGACGCCGGAGTCCAACTCTGGCTTGCGATTGGCCAGGGTCTGGAACACGAAGGCCAACGCCAGCATGCCGATTGCGGTAATGGCCCAGCCGATCAGTACCGCACCGACGTCGGCACGGGCCGCCATGTTCTGCGGCAGCGAGAAGATCCCCCCGCCAATCATCGAACCGACCACCAGTGCGATCAGTGCGCCTAGGCGTAGCTTCTGTCCCGGTTCACTCATGGCATCCCTTTTTTCTGCACGCTGTCATTCATTTGAAACAGCCCCACGGATCATATAAGCACCGACATTATCTATAGCACTAATAACTGCTTTGTCTATTGACTTGTTCTGTTACAACCGACGTAAAGAAACAAATTGTAAGCGAAACGTGTTTAAACGGCGTCCTTGTGAAAAATTTGCGAAAACCCCAAAAGCGGCTAGCTTGAGATTTCGCAGGCCACACAGAGCGTTTGCTCTGCAAGGACATGGAGGTGCCAGCATCCAAGGCCTGCAATTGAGCTGTCGGCACGCTCCAGGAGCCACGTGAAGGAAATTTCCTACTTCACGTGATCATGAGCTGACTTGTGTCAGTTCATGACTCAGGCGTCGGATTTAATCTGTCGTCAACTTTCTCCTGGCAGGAGTTGTTAAATGTCTGATTCTTCCGGAAAACTAAAACTCGGCGCTTTAGTTGCACTTGTTGTAGGTTCGATGATTGGCGGGGGGATCTTCTCACTGCCGCAAAACATGGCAGCCAGTGCGGAGGTGGGGGCCGTCTTGATCGGCTGGGCCATCACCGCAGTCGGCATGCTCACGCTGGCGTTCGTGTTCCAGACCCTGGCCAATCGCAAGCCTGACCTCGACGGCGGGGTGTACGCCTATGCCAAGGCCGGTTTCGGCGACTACATGGGTTTCTCTTCGGCCTGGGGCTATTGGATCAGTGCCTGGCTGGGCAACGTCGGTTACTTCGTGCTGCTGTTCAGCACCCTCGGCTACTTCTTCCCGATCTTCGGCGAAGGCAACACCCCAGCGGCCATCATCGGCGCATCGGTCCTGCTCTGGGCGGTGCACTTTCTGGTGCTGCGCGGCATCAAGGAAGCGGCATTCATCAACCTGGTCACCACCGTGGCCAAGGTCGTGCCGCTGGCGCTGTTCGTGCTGATCTGCCTGTTCGCCTTCAAACTCGACATCTTCACCGCCGACATCTGGGGCGTGAACGCGCCCGAGTTGGGTAGCGTGATGAACCAGGTCCGCAACATGATGCTGGTCACCGTGTGGGTGTTCATCGGTATCGAGGGTGCGAGCATCTTCTCGTCCCGGGCCGAAAAGCGCTCGGACGTGGGTAAGGCCACGGTCATCGGTTTCATCACCGTGCTGTTGTTCCTGGTACTGGTCAACGTGCTGTCGTTGGGGGTGATGACCCAGCCGGAGCTGGCAAAACTGCAGAACCCGTCGATGGCTGCCGTGCTCGAGCATGTGGTCGGTCATTGGGGCGCGGTGCTGATCAGCGTCGGCCTGGTCATCTCGCTGCTCGGTGCCTTGCTGTCGTGGGTGCTGCTGTGTGCCGAGATCATGTTCGCCGCCGCCAAGGACCACACCATGCCGGAGTTCCTGCGCCGCGAAAACAGCAAGCAGGTGCCGGCCAACGCGCTGTGGCTGACCAATGCCATGGTACAGATCTTCCTCGTCATCACCCTGTTCTCCAGCAGCACCTACCTGTCGCTGATCTACCTCGCCACCTCGATGATCCTGGTGCCTTACCTGTGGTCGGCGGCCTACGGCTTCCTGCTGGCCCTGCGCGGCGAGACCTATGAACAAGCCGCCTCCGAGCGCAGCAAGGACCTGCTGATCGGTGGCATCGCCCTGGTGTACGCCATCTGGCTGCTGTACGCCGGTGGCGTGAAGTACCTGCTGCTTTCCGCGTTGCTGTACGCCCCAGGCGCGATCCTGTTCGCCAAGGCCAAGCGCGAGGTAGGTCAACCCATCTTCACCAACATCGAAAAACTGGTCTTCGCCGCCGTGATCGTCGGTGCGATCGTGGCCGCCTATGGCCTCTACGACGGTTTCCTGACCCTTTGATCCTGGTCTTCGCACTAATTGGAGGATTCGAACCATGTCCACTGAAAAACAGAAGTACGGTGTCCACTCGGAGGCCGGCAAGCTGCACAAGGTGATGGTCTGCGCTCCGGGGCTGGCGCACAAACGCCTGACCCCCAGCAACTGCGATGAATTGCTGTTCGATGACGTGATCTGGGTCGACCAGGCCAAGCGTGACCACTTCGACTTCGTCACCAAGATGCGCGAACGCGGCGTCGAGGTGCTGGAAATGCACAACCTGCTGACCGACATCGTGCAGAACAAAGAGGCCCTCAAGTGGATCCTCGATCGCAAGATCACCCCGGACACCGTCGGCGTGGGGCTGACCAATGAGGTCCGCAGCTGGCTCGAAGGCCTGGAGGCTCGCCATCTGGCCGAGTTCCTGATTGGCGGCGTTGCCGGCCAGGACCTGCCACAGAGCGAAGGCGCCGACGTGGTCAAGATGTACAACGACTACCTGGGCCACTCCAGCTTCATCCTGCCGCCGCTGCCCAACACCCAGTTCACCCGCGACACCACCTGCTGGATCTACGGCGGCGTGACGCTCAACCCGATGTACTGGCCGGCTCGACGCCAGGAAACCCTGTTGACCACCGCCATCTACAAGTTCCATCCGGAGTTCACCAAGGCCGACTTCCAGGTCTGGTACGGCGACCCGGACAAGGACCACGGCAGCGCCACCCTCGAAGGCGGCGACGTGATGCCGATCGGCAAGGGCATCGTGCTGATCGGCATGGGCGAACGCACCTCGCGTCAGGCCATCGGCCAATTGGCACAGAACCTGTTCGCCAAGGGTGCGGCCAGCGAAGTCATCGTCGCCGGCCTGCCGAAATCTCGCGCCGCCATGCACCTGGATACCGTGTTCAGCTTCTGCGACCGCGACCTGGTGACGGTCTTCCCGGAAGTGGTGAGCGAGATCGTGCCGTTCATCATCCGGCCCGACGAGGGCAAGCCATACGGCATGGATGTGCGCCGGATCAACAAATCCTTCATCGAAGTGGTCGGCGAGCAGCTGGGCGTCAAGCTGCGGGTGGTGGAAACCGGTGGCAACAGCTTCGCCGCCGAGCGTGAGCAGTGGGACGACGGTAACAACGTGGTGGCCATCGAGCCAGGCGTGGTGGTCGGTTATGACCGCAACACCTACACCAACACCCTGCTGCGCAAGGCCGGCATCGAAGTCATCACCATCAGCGCCGGCGAACTGGGCCGCGGCCGTGGCGGCGGTCACTGCATGACCTGCCCGATCGTGCGCGATCCAGTCGATTACTAGCACGCCCGACCCCGGCAGCGCCCAGCGGGCGCACGCCGGGCCACCAACGTCCCGAATTCATTGAAAGCCTAAGGAGACTCCGTCATGGCGTTCAACATCCACAATCGCAACCTGCTCAGCCTCGAACATCACACCACTCGCGAGCTGAAGTACCTGCTGGACCTGTCCCGCGACCTCAAGCGCGCCAAGTACACCGGCACCGAGCAGCAGCACCTGAAGGGCAACAACATTGCCCTGATCTTCGAGAAGACCTCCACTCGCACCCGCTGCGCTTTCGAGGTCGCCGCCTATGACCAGGGCGCCAACGTCACCTACATCGATCCCAACTCCTCGCAGATCGGCCACAAGGAAAGCATGAAGGACACTGCCCGGGTGCTCGGGCGTATGTACGATGCCATCGAGTACCGCGGCTTCAAGCAGGAGATCGTCGAAGAACTGGCCAAGTTCGCCGGCGTGCCGGTATTCAACGGTCTCACCGACGAATACCACCCAACCCAGATGATCGCCGACGTGCTGACCATGCGCGAGCACAGCGACAAGCCGCTGCATGACATCAGCTACGTGTACCTGGGCGATGCCCGTAACAACATGGGCAACTCGCTGTTGCTGATTGGTGCCAAGCTCGGCATGGACGTGCGCATCGCCGCGCCCAAGGCGCTGTGGCCCCATGACGACCTGGTCGAGCGCTGCAAGCAATACGCCGAGGAAAGCGGCGCGCGCATCACCCTGACCGAAGATGCCAAGACGGCGGTCAAGGGGGTCGACTTCATCCACACCGACGTCTGGGTGTCGATGGGCGAGCCGATCGAAGCCTGGGGCGAACGAATCAAGCTGCTCAAGCCTTATCAGGTGAACAAGGAGCTCATGAAGGCTTCCGGCAATCCACGAACCAAATTCATGCATTGCCTGCCGGCCTTCCACAACTCCGAGACCAAGGTCGGCAAACAGATCGCCGAACAGTATCCGGACCTGGCCAACGGCATCGAAGTGACCGATGACGTGTTCGAGTCGCCGGCTTGCATCGCCTTCGAGCAGGCGGAAAACCGCATGCATACGATCAAGGCGATCCTGGTCTCGACCCTGGCCGATCTGTAAGTAGCGACCGCGATAGCCGAGATCTGCACGGTCACTGTGGGAGCGGGCAAGCCCGCTCCCACAGGGGCCAGGCAGCCTTAGATACCGGCGGCTCCTTTCCATTCGTTAAAGGACATTCCCCATGCGTATCGTTGTAGCTTTGGGCGGTAACGCCCTGCTGCGTCGCGGCGAGCCGATGACCGCTGAAAACCAGCGCGCCAACATCCGCACCGCCACCGAACAGATCGCCAAGATTCACCCCGGCAACGAACTGGTCATCGCCCATGGCAACGGCCCACAGGTCGGCTTGCTGTCGCTTCAGGGCATGGCCTACAAGCCTGACGAGGCCTATCCGCTGGATGTGCTGGGCGCCGAGACGGAGGGCATGATCGGTTACATGATCGAGCAGGAGCTGGGCAACCTGCTGGCCTTCGAAGTGCCGTTCGCCACTCTGCTCACCCAGGTCGAGGTGGACGCCAACGACCCCGCCTTCAAGGACCCGACCAAGTTCATCGGCCCGGTCTACAGCAAGGAAGAAGCCGAAAAACTGGCCAAGGAAAAAGGCTGGGTGGTCAAGCCCGACGGCGACAAGTACCGCCGCGTGGTGGCCAGCCCGAAACCCAAGCGCATCTTCGAGATCCGCCCGATCAAGTGGCTGCTGGAAAAGAGCAGCATCGTGATCTGCGCCGGCGGTGGCGGTATTCCCACCATGTACGATGAAAACCGCAAGCTGAAGGGCATCGAGGCGGTGATCGACAAGGACCTGGCCTCGGCACTGCTGGCCGAACAGCTCGAGGCCGACCTCCTGGTGATCGCCACCGACGTCGACGCTGCCTATGTCGACTGGGGCAAACCGACCCAGAAGGCCATCGCCGAGGCCCATCCCGATGAGCTCGAGCGCCTGGGCTTCGCCGCCGGTTCCATGGGGCCGAAGGTGCAGGCTGCCAGCAACTTCGCCCGCAACACCGGCAAGGTGGCCGTGATCAGCTCACTGGAGAACATCGAGGACATCGTCAAAGGCACTGCCGGTACTCGGGTTTCCACCGCCAAGCCCGGAATCAGCTACCGTTGATGCACCAGGCGGGCGCCGTTCGCCCGCCAACTTCAAGCTTCCGGAGGATTCGCCATGGCCACCTACGAGCCCGGTCATGTACACATCGAGCGCACCGCGCTGAACAAGAACGACCACAGCTACGATCTCAAGGTCGATTACCAGGCTGAGACCGACCCCAATGAAGGCAGAGGCATCCGCTTCCGCATGCACGGTTCCATCGAAGGCAAGCCGGTCGACGAGCACTTCTTCCTGTCCAAGGACCAGGTACTGCCCAGCTTTCTCATGGTCCTGTCGCGCAAGGCACAGTCCTATCTGACACCGCCGAAGAAATTCGAAAGCCTGGGTTCGCCGCACAAGATCTACGACCACATGTTCAATGACATCCGCGAAAAGCTCGATGTGAAGTCGGGCGACCCGGTCAAACCGGAACATCTGGGAAACCCCTGATTACCGCCAGGCCGGCTCCCTGGAGCCGGCTTGTCACGGACACCCGCAGCGCCAGCCTTGGGCATGCACCCCGACTAGGGGCATAATAGCGCCCTCCCCGGCCATCATCCCCGCCTTCCCATGCGTATCCACGTCAGCTTCATCGATCGCGTCGGCATCACCCAGGAAGTCCTGGCCCTGCTCGGCGCCCGCAACCTCAACCTGGATGCCGTGGAAATGGTGCCGCCGAACGTCTATATCGACGCCCCGACCCTAAGCCCCGCCGTGCTCGAAGAACTGCACGATGCCTTGTTCGAAGTGCAGGGCGTGCAATCGGTCGAGGTGGTGGACATCCTTCCCGGCCAACGCCGCCACCTGCAGCTCGACGCCTTGCTCGCCGCGATGAGCGACCCGGTTCTGGCGGTAGACAGCGCAGGCAAGGTGCTGCTGGCCAACCCGGCCCTGATCGCCCTGTGCGGGCGCGAATCGGCAGGACGCTCGATCGGCGAACTGTTCGCCGACCCTGGCCTGCTCCAGGCCCTGCTGGACAACAACTTCCACCTGCCGATGCGCGAAATGCAGCTCAACGGCCAGAGCCTGCTGCTCGATGCCACGCCCATCACCAACGCCGGTGGCCTGCTGACCCTGTACCCACCCACGCGCATGGGGGAGCGTCTGTCGGCCCTGCACCACGACCATGCCGAAGGCTTCGATGCCTTGCTTGGCGAATCGCCGGCAATCCGTACCCTCAAGGCTCGCGCGCTGCGGGTAGCGGCCCTCGACGCGCCGTTGCTGGTGCACGGCGAAACCGGCACCGGCAAGGAATTGGTCGCCCGCGCCTGCCATGCCGTGAGCAGCCGCCACACGGCACCTTTCCTCGCCCTGAACTGCGCGGCCCTGCCGGAAAGCCTGGCCGAAAGCGAGTTGTTCGGCTACGCCCCAGGCGCCTTCACCGGCGCCCAGCGCGGCGGCAAGCCAGGGCTGATGGAACTGGCCAACCAGGGCACGGTGTTTCTCGACGAGATCGGCGAAATGTCGCCCTACCTGCAGGCCAAGCTCCTGCGCTTTCTCAACGATGGCAGTTTCCGCCGAGTCGGCGGCGACCGCGAAGTGAAGGTCGATGTGCGCATCATCAGCGCCACCCACCGCGACCTGGAGCGCATGGTCGCCGACGGCAGCTTCCGCGAAGACCTGTTCTACCGCCTGAACGTCCTCAACCTGCAGGTGCCGCCGCTGCGCGACCGTGGCCAGGACATCCTGATGCTGGCGCACTTCTTCATGCAGCAAGCCTGCACGCAGATCCAGCGCCCAGCCTGCCGACTGGCCCCGGCTACCCACGCGGCGCTGCTGGCCAATCCCTGGCCGGGCAACGTACGCCAGTTGCAGAACGTGATTTTCCGCGCAGCGGCCATCTGCGAGGGCTCCGTGGTGGACATCGGCGATCTGGACATCGCCGGCACATCCGTGGCCCGCGGCCAGGATGGCGAAGTGGCGAGCCTGGAACAGGCGATGGGCGATTTCGAGCGCGAACTGCTGCAACGGTTGTACGCGAGCTATCCCTCGACCCGGCAACTGGCCGGGCGTCTGCAGACCTCGCACACCGCCATCGCCCAGCGGTTGCGCAAGTACGGCATCCCAAAGGCGAACGGTTGAATTCGTGCAGAGCTTCGCGTGCCCAGGGCCTCAGCCCCGCAATTTGCAGCCTGATAGATAACGGTGCCCGTCTGATGTGTATCGATATCAGTACATCGTATCGATATCAATACAAAAGGCGACGGACCTTTATAGCCAAGTGTTTGATGGATTAAATCTTTTCAACAGCAATTGCACTGTATCGATTTCATTCCAAATAAAACCCGAGTCACGTTACGGGTTATCGTTAAGTTACTGATAAATATACATTTTTTATCAATGGCAACATTCTTGCTTAGGAACCGCTACTAAAAGCGCGTGGCCCACCGCGCCTCCTAGCCCTGCTTCCTGAGGAATTCCCATGAGCGAGTTGCGTTTTACCGAAGATCACGAATGGCTGCGTGCCGAAGCCGACGGCAGTGTCACCGTGGGCATCACCGCCTACGCCCAGAACGCCCTGGGTGATGTGGTCTACGTGCAACTGCCGGAGCTGCAGCACTACGACAAAGGCGCCGAAGCCTCGACCGTCGAATCGGTCAAGGCCGCTAGCGGCGTGTACATGCCACTGGCCGGTGAAGTGATCGCAGTCAACGATGGCCTCAACGACAGCCCCGAACTGGTCAACGAAGACCCATTGGGCGAAGGCTGGTTCTTCCGCTTCAAGCCAACCGATGCCCAGGCCGTGTCCGCCCTGCTCGACCAGGACGCCTACGATCGCCTGATCAAAGCCAACGACGACGCCTGAGGAGCCGCCACCATGACCATCAACCTCGGCACCGCCAACGAATTCATCGCCCGCCACATCGGCCCCCGTAGCGCTGACGAGCAAGCCATGCTCGCCAGCCTCGGTTTCGATTCGCTGGAGGCCATGACCGCCGCAGTCATTCCCGACAGCATCAAGGGCACCAGCGTGCTCGGCAGCGAGGACGGCCAAAGCGAAGCCGATGCCCTCGCCGCGCTCAAGGCCATCGCCGGCAAGAACCAGCTGTTCAAGAACTACATCGGCCAGGGCTACTACAACACCCACACCCCTGCACCGATCCTGCGCAACCTGCTGGAGAACCCAGCCTGGTACACCGCCTACACCCCCTATCAGCCAGAAATCTCCCAAGGCCGACTGGAAGCGCTGCTGAACTTCCAGACCCTGGTCAGCGACCTGACCGGTCTGCCGATCGCCAACGCCTCCCTGCTCGACGAAGCCACTGCCGCTGCCGAGGCCATGACCTTCTGCAAGCGTTTGTCGAAGAACAAGTCCAGCCACGCCTTCTTCGTTTCGCAGCACTGCCACCCGCAGACCCTCGACGTGCTGCGCACCCGCGCCGAGCCGCTGGGCATCGACATCGTGGTCGGCGACGAAACCGAGCTGAGCGATGTATCCGCGTTCTTCGGCGCACTGCTGCAATACCCAGCCAGCAACGGTGAGGTGTACGACTACCGCGAACTGGTGCAGCGCTTCCACGCCGCCAACGCCCTGGTTGCGGTCGCCGCCGACCTGCTGGCCCTGACCCTGCTCACCGCACCGGGTGAGTTCGGCGCCGACGTGGCTATCGGCAGCGCCCAGCGCTTTGGTGTACCGCTGGGCTTCGGTGGCCCGCACGCGGCCTACTTCGCCACCCGCGACGCGTTCAAGCGCGACATGCCGGGCCGCCTGGTCGGCGTGTCGATCGACCGCTTCGGCAAGACCGCCCTGCGCTTGGCCATGCAGACCCGCGAGCAACACATCCGCCGCGAGAAAGCCACCAGCAACATCTGCACCGCCCAGGTCCTGCTGGCCAACATCGCCAGCATGTTCGCCGTGTACCACGGCCCCGAGGGCCTCAAGCGCATCGCCCTGCGCACCCACAACCTGACCTCGATCCTGGCCGCCGGCCTCGAGCGACTGGGCCTGAAGGTACTCGGCGAGACCGCGTTCGACACCCTGACCCTGGCCACCGGCACGGCTACCGCCGAGCTGCACGACAAGGCGCGCGCCCAGCGCATCAACCTGCGCCAGATCGATGCCGAGCACTTGGGCCTGTCGCTCGACGAAACCAGCACTCAGGCCGACGTCGAAGGTCTGTGGCAGCTGTTCGGCGCCGGCCAGGTGCAGCCTGACTTCGCCGCCCTCGCCGCCAGCACCGCCTCACGCCTGCCAGCGGCCCTGCTGCGCCAGTCGGCCATCCTCGAACATCCGGTGTTCAACCGCTATCACAGCGAAACCGAATTGATGCGCTACCTGCGCCGCCTGGCCGACAAGGACCTGGCGCTGGACCGCAGCATGATTCCGCTGGGCTCGTGCACCATGAAGCTCAATGCCGCCAGTGAGATGATCCCGGTGACCTGGGCCGAGTTCGGCAACCTGCACCCCTTCGCCCCAGCCGAGCAAAGCCAGGGCTACCTGCAGATGACCACCGAGCTGGAAGCCATGCTCTGTGCCGCCACCGGCTACGATGCCGTGTCGCTGCAACCCAACGCCGGTTCCCAGGGCGAATATGCCGGACTGCTGGCTATCCGCGCCTACCACCGCAGCCGCGGCGAAGCCCATCGCGACATCTGCCTGATCCCGTCCTCGGCCCACGGTACCAACCCGGCGACCGCGCACATGGCCGGCATGCGTGTTGTGGTCACCGCCTGCGACGCCCGCGGCAACGTCGACGTCGAAGACCTGCGGGCCAAGGCGATCGAGCACCGCGAGCGCCTTGCGGCGATCATGATCACCTACCCGTCGACCCACGGCGTGTTCGAGGAGGCGATCGGCGAAATCTGCGCGATCATCCACGACAATGGCGGCCAGGTGTACATCGACGGCGCCAACATGAACGCCATGGTCGGCCTGTGCGCCCCCGGCAAGTTCGGCGGCGACGTGTCCCACCTGAACCTGCACAAGACCTTCTGCATTCCGCACGGCGGTGGCGGCCCTGGCGTCGGCCCGATCGGCGTTAAATCGCACCTGGCGCCGTTCCTGCCCGGCCACGCTCAGCTCGAAAACACGGGCGGCGCGGTCTGCGCAGCGCCGTTCGGCAGCGCCAGCATCCTGCCGATCACCTGGATGTACATCCGCATGATGGGTGGCGCCGGGCTCAAGCGTGCCTCGCAGATGGCCATCCTCAATGCCAACTACATCGCCCGTCGCCTGGAAGAGCACTATCCTGTTCTGTATAGCGGCGGTAACGGCCTGGTAGCGCATGAATGCATCCTCGACCTGCGCCCGCTCAAGGACACCAGTGGCATCAGTGTCGATGACGTGGCCAAACGCCTGATCGACTTCGGCTTCCACGCCCCGACCATGTCGTTCCCGGTAGCGGGTACGCTGATGATCGAACCGACCGAAAGCGAATCCAAGGAAGAGCTGGACCGCTTCTGCGACGCGATGATCCGCATCCGCGAAGAAATCCGCGCGGTCGAGACCGGCAGTCTGGACAAGGACGACAACCCGCTGAAGAACGCCCCACACACGGCGGCCGAACTGGTTGGCGAGTGGTCCCATGGCTACAGCCGCGAGCAGGCGGTGTACCCATTGCCGAGCCTGGTGGAGGGCAAGTACTGGCCACCGGTCGGCCGCGTCGACAACGTGTTCGGCGACCGTAACCTGGTCTGCGCCTGCCCGTCGATCGAGAGCTATCAGGACGTCTAATGGCCCTTGGGCTCGCTACTGCCCTGTAGAAGCGGGTTCACCCGCGAATGCGATGCAGGCTTCACCGTCGCTTTCGCGGGTAAACCCGCTGCTACAAGTCACCGTCTACCTCAAGAGCCGGTTAGGAGGTCATCATGTCTTTGAGTGTCTTCGACCTGTTCAAGATCGGTATCGGCCCTTCCAGCTCCCACACGGTCGGCCCGATGCGGGCTGCCGCGCGCTTCGCCGAAGGCCTGCGCCGGGACGGCCTATTGGCCAGCACCGCCAGCGTCAAGGCCGAGTTGTATGGCTCGCTCGGCGCCACCGGCAAGGGTCACGGCAGTGACAAGGCGGTGCTGCTCGGCCTGGAGGGCGAGCACCCCGATAGCGTCGATACCGAAACCATCCCCACCCGCCTCCAGGCCATCCGCGACAGCGGCAGCCTGCGCCTGCTGGGCGAACACCCCATCGCCTTTGTCGAGAAGCAGCACCTGGCGATGATTCGCAAGCCGCTGGCCTACCACCCCAATGGCATGATCTTCCGTGCCTTCGACGCAGCCGGCCTGCAGATTCGCAGCCGCGAGTACTACTCGGTAGGTGGTGGATTCGTGGTCGACGAAGATGCCGCCGGCCACGACCGCATCGTCGAAGACCGTACCGTGCTGACCTACCCGTTCACCACCGCCAAGCAACTGCTCGGCCATTGCGTCGCCCAGCAGCTGTCGATCAGCCAGGTCATGCTCGCCAACGAGTCGGCCTGGCGCCCAGAAGCCCAAACCCGCGCCGGCTTGCTGCGCATCTGGCAAGTGATGCAGGACTGCGTCGCCGCCGGCTGTCGCCATGAAGGCATCCTGCCTGGCGGGCTCAAGGTCAAGCGCCGCGCGCCGGCCCTGTACCGCCAGCTCAGCCAGCACCCGGAAGCCGGTCTGCGCGATGCTTTGTCGGTGCTCGACTGGGTCAACCTCTATGCCCTGGCGGTCAACGAGGAGAATGCCTACGGCGGCCGCGTGGTCACCGCACCGACCAACGGCGCGGCAGGCATCGTCCCTGCTGTGCTGCATTACTACATGCGCTTCGCGCCCGCAGCCAACGAGGATGGCGTGGTGCGCTTCCTGCTCACCGCTGCCGCCATTGGCATTCTTTACAAGGAAAACGCCTCGATCTCTGGCGCCGAGGTCGGTTGCCAGGGCGAAGTGGGCGTGGCCTGCTCGATGGCGGCCGGTGCACTGTGCGAAGTGATGGGCGGAACGCCACAGCAGGTGGAGAACGCCGCCGAGATCGGCATGGAACACAACCTGGGCCTGACGTGCGACCCCATCGGCGGGCTGGTCCAGGTGCCCTGCATCGAGCGCAACGCCATGGGCTCGGTCAAGGCGATCAACGCGGTGCGCATGGCCTTGCGGGGCGACGGGCAGCATTTCGTCTCGCTCGACAAGGTCATCCGCACCATGCGCCAGACCGGCGCGGACATGAAAAGCAAATACAAGGAGACCGCCCGCGGCGGTCTGGCCGTCAACATCATCGAATGTTGATCCGAACAGCAAACCAAGGAGTCATCGATGTCCGAAACACTGCTCAAGACCCCACTGCATACCCTGCACCTGGAACTGGGCGCACGCATGGTGCCGTTCGCCGGCTACGACATGCCGGTGCAGTACCCGCTGGGCGTGCTCAAGGAGCACCTGCACACCCGCGACCAGGCTGGGTTGTTCGACGTTTCGCACATGGGCCAGATTCGCCTGCGCGGCAGCGATGCCGCACAGGCGCTGGAAACCCTGGTGCCGGTGGATATCGTCGACCTGCCGGTGGGCATGCAGCGCTATGCCATGTTCACCAACGAGCAAGGTGGCATCCTCGATGACCTGATGGTCGCCAACCTGGGCGATGGCGAGCTGTTCCTGGTAGTCAACGCCGCATGCAAGGACCAGGACCTGGCCCACCTGCAACGGCATATCGGCGACCGTTGCGAGATTCAGCCACTGTTCGAGGAACGGGCCCTGCTCGCACTGCAAGGTCCGGCCGCCGTCAAGGTGCTCGAGCGACTGGCACCGGAAGTGGCAGGCATGACCTTCATGCAGTTCCGCCCCGTCACGCTGATGGGCGAAGACTGCTATGTGAGCCGTTCGGGTTACACCGGTGAAGACGGCTACGAGATCTCCGTGCCGGCCCCCGCCGCCGAAGCCCTGGCCCGTCGGCTGCTGGCCGAACCCGAGGTACAGCCGATCGGCCTCGGTGCTCGTGATTCGCTGCGTCTGGAAGCCGGATTGTGCCTGTATGGCCACGACATGGACACCAGCACCACGCCGATCGAAGCCAGCCTGCTATGGGCCATTTCCAAGGTGCGCCGCGCCGATGGCGCACGCGCCGGCGGCTTCCCAGGTGCCGAAACGGTATTCGCCCAACAGCAACAGGGCGTTGCACGCAAGCGCGTAGGGCTCTTGCCGCAGGAACGTACGCCGGTCCGTGAGGGTGCTGACATCGTCGATGCCGATGGCAAGACCGTTGGCCGGGTATGCAGCGGCGGCTTTGGTCCGACGCTCGGTGCCCCACTGGCCATGGGTTATGTCGAAGTCGAACATGCGGCGCTCGATACCGCTTTGTTTGCCGTAGTAAGGGGCAAGCAAGTTGCCCTTAAAGTCAGCAAAATGCCTTTCGTTGCGCAGCGTTACTATCGAGGCTGAATGCGTAATCTGAGGTTCGTCGATATTCGATTACGAACCTTTTCCATAACCTCGGAACATGGCGCCAGGCCAGGCGCCATGCCGTTTCCGACAAATTTGTCGGTTATCGGCAAAAGCGCGATTTCCTGCAGCTCGAAGGGCTTGTTTTTTTCTCAGGAGTTGGCGTAGAGTCACTGCACTGTGTTTGCATGGGTCGCAACAGTTCGTGACCTGGGCCAGTAGCCGCAATCTGCTACAACCCGTTCGACGTCTCTTACTTTCCTGCAACCCAGCCCAGTACTCTTTCACTTCAAAAAATGTGAAAGAAACTGTCATCAAAATTTAAGCTTCATAGGAAATAAGACAATGGCTGAGCGTCAGAACGGTACCGTCAAGTGGTTCAATGACGAAAAAGGTTACGGCTTCATCACTCCAGAAAGCGGTCCGGATCTGTTCGTGCACTTCCGTGCCATCGAAGGTAACGGCTTCAAGAGCCTGAAAGAAGGCCAGAAGGTGTCCTTCGAAGCAGTCCAAGGCCAGAAAGGCATGCAGGCTGACAAGGTTCAAGTCACCGGCTAAGCCGCACCGACTTCGAAGAAAAGCCCCTGCCATGTGCAGGGGCTTTTTTTTGCCCGTAGAATACTGGCTTCGCCATTCGGAGCCGTCCTGCATGTCCAAGCCTTTGCTCTCCCCCCAGGGTGATTTCCCCCCAGTCGGTCTGGGCCGACGCCTGGCGGCGATGTTCTATGACTTCCTGCTCTGTACGGCACTGCTGATCGTCACCGCGGGTGCCTACAAGATGATCCAGATGGCGATCATTGGCGAAGCCCGCATGCGTGAACTCACCGAAGCCGGCGCCCTGGATGGCGATCCTCTGCTGGCGACGATCCTGCTGTTCGCGCTGTTCGGTTTCTTCGCCAAGTTCTGGACCCATGGCGGCCAGACGCTGGGCATGCAGGTATGGGGGGTGCGGGTGCAGAACGCCGATGGCAGTGCCATCAGCCTGTGGCAGGCGCTGTTGCGCTTCGTGGTTTCGATCGCTTCGTGGCTGTGCCTGGGGCTGGGGTTTTTCTGGGCCTTGGTCGACAAGCGCAAGCGCGGCTGGCATGACATCTATTCGGACACCCAACTGGTGCGGCTGCCGAAGCGGAAAAAATGATCAGTTGAGGTCTCTTCAAGCTTTAATGGGGCTGCTTTGCAGCCCCAAAACGCTTGACTGTCAGGGATTTCCCCAACGTTGGCTTTTGCTCGCTACCCTGCCCGACGCAACAACCAAAGCCCTGCGATCGCACAGATCCCGGCGGGTATCACCACCGCCAGCAACGGCGGGAAGCCGAACACCTGGCTCGAAGGCCCCAACAGGTCGCCGGCAATGCGGAACACGAAGCCCACCAGCACACCGGTGAATACGCGCTGGCCAAGGGTCACCGAACGCAGCGGGCCAAAGATGAACGAGATCGCCATCAGTACCAGCGCCGCCGTGACCGCAGGCTGCAGGACCTTGGTCCAGAATGCCAGCCAATAACGCGCATTGTTCAGGCCTTGGTCGGCCAGATAGTGGATGTACTGCCACAGGCCGGTGATCGACAACGACTCCGGCGCGACCACCACGGTATTGAGCAGCTCCGGAGTCACCGTGACGTCCCACTGCTCCTGCGGGCTCTTGATGACCTCGGTATGGTCGCCACGGAAATGCGTGGTGCTGACGTCGCTGAGCACCCAGTGGTCGTCCTGGTACTGGGCACGGCGGGCGAAGCTGGAGGTGACGATCTTGCGCTCGTCATCGAAACGGTAGCGGGTCACGCCCAGCAACAGGCCGTTGGGTTGCACCGAGTTGATGTGCACGAACTCTTCGCCCTGGCGATGCCACATGCCCCGTTTGGAGCTCTGCGCCTCACCGCCGCCCTGGGCCAGGGAACGGTCGGCCTGGGCCTTGTTCTCGGTGATCGGGGCGACGTACTCGCCGATCAACACACCTGCCAGCATCAGCACCAGCATGGGCTTCATCACCGCCCAGACGATACGGCCGATGGACACGCCGGCAGCGCGCATGATGGTCAGTTCGCTGCTGCTGGCCAAGCTGCCGAGGCCGATCAGGCAACCGATCAGGGCCGCCATCGGCAGCATGTCATACAGCCGGCGGGGCGCGGTCAGCAGCGTGTAGACGCCTGCATCGACGACGGTATAGGTATCGGAGAGGTCGCTCATTTCGTCGATGAAGGCGAACAGCGAGGCGAGGCCGAGGATGATCCCCAGTACCGCCAGAATGGCCAGCAGCACGCTCTGGCCGATGTAGCGGTCGAGCTTAGCCATGGGCCACCTCCGCACGGCGCGCGGCACGCTTGAGTTGCAGCGGCTCCCAATACATCAGGCCAAGGCCGATGAGCAGGAACAGGCCGTGGACCCACCACATGCCCAGGCCAATGGGCAACTTGCCCTTCTCCAGGGCCCCACGTACGGAAATCAGCATCGTCAGGTAGGCCATGTACAGAAGAATCGCCGGCAGCAGTTTGAGGAAACGGCCCTGGCGCGGGTTGACCCGCGACAACGGTACGGCCAGCAGAGTCACGATGAAGACCAGGATCGGCAACGACAACCGCCATTGCAGCTCGGCACGCTCGCGCAGGCCCTTCTGGCCGAACAGCTCGGAGGTCGGGATGGCTTCGCGCTCGGTGACCTCTTCACTGACCTCTGGCTTGGGCAGCAGTACACCGTAGGTGTCGTACTTGATGGCGCGGTAGTCGGCCTGACCTGGGTTGCCGTCGTAGCGGTAGCCGTTTTCCAGGACCAGGTAGCGGTTGCCATCGGCCTGGATTTCCTGGTGACCCTTTTCGGCGACCAGTACCGAAGGCGCACGGTCCTTGGTCTTGTCGGAGTTGAAGCGTTTTTCCGAGATGAACACGCCGCCCAGGTTGATGCGGTCGTCCGACAGTTGCTCGGTATAGGTCACCCGGGAACCATCGCGCAGAGTCTGGAAGCGACCCGGCGACAGGGTGTCGAACTCGGTCAGGGCGTCCTGCTGGTTGATGATCTTCTGCACCTGGGCAACGCCCTGGGGTGCCAGGCTCAGGCTCAGCCAGGCGACCAGCAGGGCGACCAGCGCGGCCGGCGCCAGGGTCAGCGCCAGCAGCCGTTGTTGGCTCATGCCGGTGGCGGAGAGCACGGTCATCTCGCTCTCCAGGTACAGCCGGCCATAGGCCAGCAGGATACCGAGGAACAGCCCCAGCGGCAGGATCAGTTGCAGGAAGCCCGGCAGACGGAAGCCCATGATCAGGAACAACACGCCTGGGTCGAGCACGCCCTGGGCGGCCTGGGCCAGATACTTGATGAAGCGCCCGCTCATGATGATCACCAGCAGCACGGCGCTGACGGCGCTCAAGGTCACCAGGACCTCGCGGGACAGATAACGAAAGACGATCAAACCAGACACTCCTGGGTTGTCAGGGTGGACTGCCAGACACTGGCGCCAGACGATGACTTAGTACAACCGAAACCAATGCCGGTTCGCCAAAGGCGAACCTCCATGTAAAGTGCGCGCATTATCCTGTGATTGACCTCGCCTGTCACTTGGCCAGGCATGTCGACCGTACATCGGGGTTGTCAGCACGCTTGCCACGGGCTCAAACTGGCAGTTTTCCACCCGGCACGCGAGCAAGTGGCCGGGTCCGCCCAGAGCGCCACGACACCCATCAGAGCACGTGGCGCCCACTGTAGAGATCATTCGGGGACCCTGACATGGAACTGGTTGTAAAAAGCGTAGCTGCTGCATCGGTAAAAACCGCCACATTGGTCGTGCCGGTCGGCGAAGGGCGCAAACTCGGCAGCATCGCCAAGGCCATCGACGAAGCGGCCGGCGGCGCCATCAGCGCCGTGCTCAAGCGGGGCGACCTGGCCGGCAAGCCGGGCCAGACCCTGCTGCTACAGAGCCTGCCGGGCCTCAAGGCCGAGCGCGTGCTGCTGGTCGGCAGCGGCAAGGACGAGGCACTGGGCGACCGCGCCTGGCGCAAGCTGGTGACCAGCGTCGCCGGGGTGCTCAAGGGCCTGGGCGGCAGCGATGCAGTGCTGGCCCTGGACGATATCGCCGTGACCAACCGCGATGCCTACTACGGTAAGTACCGCCTGCTGGCCGAGACACTGCTCGACGGCACCTACGTGTTCGACCGGTTCAAGAGCCAGAAAGCCGAACCGCGCACCCTCAAGAAGATCACCCTGCTGGCCGCCAAGACCGGCCAGGGCGAGGCCGAGCGTGCGGTCAAGCATGCCAGCGCCATCGCCACCGGCATGGCGTTCACCCGCGACCTGGGCAACCTGCCGCCTAACCTTTGCCACCCAAGCTTCATGGCCGAGCAGGCCAAGGAAATGGGCAAGGCGCACAAGGGCCTGAAGGTCGAGGTGCTCGACGAGAAGAAGATCAAGGACCTGGGCATGGGGGCGTTCTATGCCGTGGGCCAGGGCAGTGATCAACCGCCACGCCTGATCGTCCTCAACTACCAAGGCGGCAAGAAAGCCGAAAAGCCTTTCGTGCTGGTAGGCAAGGGCATCACCTTCGACACCGGTGGCATCAGCCTCAAGCCGGGCGCCGGCATGGATGAAATGAAGTACGACATGTGCGGTGCTGCCAGCGTGTTCGGCACCTTGCGTGCCGTGCTGGAGCTGCAGCTGCCGATCAACCTGGTATGCCTGCTGGCCTGCGCCGAGAACATGCCCAGCGGCGGCGCCACCCGCCCCGGCGACATCGTCACCACCATGAGCGGGCAAACCGTCGAGATCCTCAACACCGACGCCGAAGGCCGCCTGGTACTGTGCGATACCCTGACCTACGCCGAGCGTTTCAAACCGCAGGCGGTGATCGACATCGCCACCCTCACCGGCGCCTGCATCGTCGCCCTGGGCAGCCACACCTCGGGCCTGATGGGCAATGACGAGACCCTGGTAGGGCAACTGCTCGATGCCGGCAAGCGTGCCGACGACCGCGCCTGGCAACTGCCGCTGTTCGACGAATACCAGGAGCAACTCGACAGCCCGTTCGCCGACATGGGCAACATCGGTGGGCCGAAGGCCGGCACCATCACCGCAGGTTGCTTCCTGTCGCGCTTCGCCAAGGCGTACCAGTGGGCCCACCTGGACATCGCCGGTACCGCCTGGATCAGCGGTGGCAAGGACAAAGGCGCCACCGGTCGCCCGGTCCCCCTGCTGACCCAGTACCTGCTGGATCGCGCTGGCGCCTGATGCCGTGAGACCGGTGGCGCCCCGTGCGCCATCGGTCGGCAGACCGAACCATGAGCAAAGTCGATTTCTATATCCTGCCCACCGACTCGCTGTCGGCGCGGCTCGATTTCGCCTGCAAGCTGTGCGAAAAGGCCTGGCGCCTCGGCCACCGGGTGTACCTGCATTGCCAGGACGCGGCACAGCGCGAGGAACTGGATACGCGCCTATGGCGCTTCAAAGGCGAGGCATTCGTGCCCCACGACCTGGCCGAGTCCCATGCCGACGCCGCGGTAGCCCTGGGGCTGGGCGATGATCCCGGCGATCACAAGGATTTGCTGATCAACCTCGGGGCCAGCGTGCCCGGGTTCGTCGGCCAGTTCGAACGGGTGGCCGAAATCGTCGTCGAGGAACCCGAGGTTCGCCAATCGGCCCGCGAGCGATTCCGTTTCTACCGCGAACAGGGCTATGCTCTGCAAGACCACCGCTTACAGCGACTCTGACGATGATGGACAAGCCTTCCACCCTGCCTGACTCCACCCACCTGCTCGACGATCTGGAGTCGATTCGCCAGTTGTTGGGCGATGCCGACCTGCAGCCCCCCCTGTTGACCGATACGGTCGAACAGATCCCGCTGTTGCTCGACGAGCCTGCCGGCAACCCGGCACCGGCTGTCGAACCTGCCCCCCCTGCCGCCGAGGACGATGCTCAGACTCGCCGCCAGGACACCCTGCTGCACCTGGAAGCCGAGCTGCGTGCCGCCGCGCAGGCGATCATGCAGGATGTGATCAACGACTTCACCCCGCATATCGAAACCGAGATCAAGCGCCGCCTGGATGCGCGCATGGAGCGTTTGATCAAACGTTCCGAGTAGCGGCAAACGTCGGCGGCGTCTCCTGCGCGGGCAAGCCCGCTCCCACAGGGCCCGCGAAGAGGCCATTGCTGCCGTGCCAGATAGCAGCAGCTTGTCGCTTGCCGGCCCTAGCTTGGTTATACTTCTCGGCTTTCCCGAATAAATGCACAGGGTCCCGCCGCGCATGGATAAGACCTACCAGCCGCACGCTATCGAAACTTCCTGGTACAACACCTGGGAGTCAGAGAACTATTTCGCTCCGCAAGGTGCAGGCGAGTCCTACACCATCATGATTCCACCGCCGAACGTGACCGGCAGCCTGCACATGGGCCACGGCTTCAACAACGCGATCATGGACGCCCTGATCCGTTTCCGCCGCATGCAAGGCCGCAACACCCTGTGGCAGCCAGGTACCGACCACGCCGGTATCGCCACCCAGATGCTGGTCGAACGCCAGCTCGAGGCCAAGGGCCAGAACCGTCACGACCTGGGGCGTGAACAGTTCCTCGACAAGGTCTGGGAATGGAAAGAACAATCCGGTGGCAACATCAGCCGTCAGATCCGTCGCCTGGGTTCGTCCGTCGATTGGAGTCGCGAGCGCTTCACCATGGATGACGGCCTGTCCGAAGCGGTCAAGGAAGCCTTCGTCCGCCTGCACGAAGACGGCCTGATCTACCGCGGCAAGCGCCTGGTCAACTGGGACACCAAGCTGCACACCGCCATTTCCGATCTCGAAGTGGAAAACCATGACGAGAAGGGCCACCTGTGGAACCTGCGCTATCCGCTGGCCGATGGCGCCAAGACCGCAGAAGGCAAGGATTACCTGGTGGTCGCCACCACCCGTCCGGAAACCCTGCTGGGTGACGCTGCAGTCGCGGTCAATCCGACCGACGAGCGCTACCAGGCCCTGATCGGCAAGTTCGTCGAGTTGCCCCTGGTGGGCCGACGCATTCCGATCATCGCCGACGACTACTGCGACCCTGAGTTCGGCACCGGCTGCGTGAAGATCACCCCGGCCCACGACTTCAACGACTACGAGGTCGGCAAGCGCCACAACCTGCCGCTGCTCAACATCTTCGACAAGAACGCCCTGGTGCTCGCCAGCGCCCAGGCCTTCAACCTCGACGGCAGCGTCAACGACGAGGTCGATACCAGCCTGCCTGCGCAATACGCCGGCCTCGATCGTTTCGTCGCGCGCAAGCAGATCGTTGCCGACCTGGACGCCCAGGGCCTGCTGGTCAGCATCGATGACCACGCCCTCAAGGTACCGAAGGGCGACCGCTCCGGCACCGTCATCGAGCCATGGCTGACCGACCAGTGGTACGTGTCCACCAAGCCGCTGGCCGAGCCTGCCATCGCTGCCGTGGAAGACGGTCGTATCCAGTTCGTGCCCAAACAGTACGAGAACATGTACTTCTCCTGGATGCGCGACATCCAGGACTGGTGCATCAGCCGCCAGTTGTGGTGGGGCCACCGGATTCCGGCGTGGTACGACGAAGCCGGCCAGGTGTATGTCGGGCGCAATGAAGAGGAAGTGCGCGCCAAGCACAACCTCGCCGCCGACGTGAAGCTGCGCCAGGACGACGACGTGCTCGACACCTGGTTCAGCTCGGGGCTGTGGACCTTCTCCACGCTGGGCTGGCCGGAGCAGACCGAGTTCCTCAAGACCTTCCACTCCACCGACGTGCTGGTCACCGGCTTCGACATCATCTTCTTCTGGGTCGCCCGGATGATCATGCTGACGATGCACCTGATCAAGAACGAGGACGGCACCCCGCAGGTACCGTTCAAGACCGTGTACGTGCACGGCCTGGTGCGCGATGGCCAGGGTCAGAAGATGTCCAAGTCCAAGGGCAACGTCCTCGACCCGCTGGACATCGTCGACGGCATCACCCTCGACGCCCTGCTGGAAAAACGCACCAGCGGCATGATGCAGCCCAAGCTCGCCGAGAAGATCGCCAAGCAGACCAAGGCCGAGTTCCCGGAAGGTATCGCCAGCTACGGCACCGATGCCCTGCGCTTCACCTTCTGCTCGCTGGCGTCCACCGGTCGCGACATCAAGTTCGACATGGGCCGCGTCGAAGGCTACCGCAACTTCTGCAACAAGATCTGGAACGCCGCCCGTTATGTACTGGACAAGGGCGAAGACTGCGGCCAGAACGGCGAGGCCTATGAGCTGTCGCTGGCTGATCGCTGGATCATCTCCCAGTTGCAACGCACCGAAGCCGAGGTGACCCGCCAGCTCGAGCAGTTCCGCTTCGACCTGGCCAGCCAGGCGCTTTACGAGTTCATCTGGAACCAGTACTGCGACTGGTACCTGGAACTGTCCAAGCCGGTGCTGTGGGACGAGAATGCCCCGGTCGAGCGTGCCCGTGGTACCCGCCGGACCCTGGTGCGGGTGCTGGAAGTGGCGCTGCGCCTGGCCCATCCGTTCATGCCATTCATCACCGAAGAAATCTGGCAGCGCATCGCGCCGCTGGCCGGCGTCGAAGGCAAGACCATCATGCTGCAACCGTGGCCGGTGGCCGTTGAAGCGCGCATTGATGCCGCCGCCGAAGGCGACATCGAATGGCTCAAGGAGCTGATGGTCGGCCTGCGCAACATCCGCGCCGAGATGAACATCGGCCCAGGCAAACCGTTGCCGCTGTTCCTCAAGAATGCCAACGCCGAAGACCAGCGTCGCCTGCAGGAAAACGAAGCCCTGCTCAAGAAGCTGGCCAAGGTCGAATCGTTCACCGTGCTTGGCGATGCCGAGGAGGCGCCGCTTTCGGCCACCGCGCTGGTGGGCGACCTGCAGGTATTGGTACCGATGGCCGGGCTGATCGACAAGGATGCCGAGCTTGCGCGTCTGAACAAGGAAATCCAGCGCCTGCAAGGCGAAGTGGCACGGGTCGGCGGCAAGCTGTCCAATGCCGCCTTCGTCGACAAGGCTCCGCCTGCGGTGATCGAGAAGGAACGCGCCAAGCTGGCCGAGTCTGAGCAGGCTCTGGCCAACTTCACCGAGCAGCATGCGCGGATTGCAGCGCTGTAACCTGACATCGCAGACCTGACCGACGAGGGCCTCGCCCTCGTTCGCGGCACAAGGCCGCTCCCATGGCAATGGCGCTACCTTCGAGGAGCGCCGCTATCCTGTGGGAGCGGCCTTGTGCCGCGAAAGGGCTGCTCCACCGGACCCGACCATGACCGTGAAACCTACCCTGCATCCGCGCAATCGCCACCAGGGTCGCTATGACTTCCCCAGCCTGATCAAGGCCCACCCTGACCTGGCGCGCTTCACCATCACCAACCCCCACGGCAAACCCAGCATCGACTTCGCCAATCCCGAGGCCGTGCGGGTGTTCAACCGCGCCCTGCTCAAGGCGCAATACGGTATCCAGCACTGGGATATTCCGGCCGATTACCTGTGCCCGCCCATTCCCGGGCGCGCCGACTACATCCACGTCGCCGCCGACCTGCTGGCCGCGGACAATACCGGCGAAGTCCCCAGAGGCGCCCGGGTGCGAGTCCTGGACGTCGGTGTGGGTGCCAACTGCATCTACCCACTGCTCGGCCACAGCGACTACCGCTGGCGCTTCCTGGGCTCGGACATCGATGCGCTGGCACTGGCCTCGGCCAAGGCCATCATCCAGGCCAACGGCCTGAGCAAGGCGATTGGCCTGCGCCAGCAGCACGACCGCAAGCACATCCTCAGCGGCCTGCTGCAGGCTGACGAGCGCTTCGAACTGACCCTGTGCAATCCGCCGTTCCATGCCTCACGCGAGGAAGCCACGCGCGGCAGCCAGCGCAAATGGAAGAACCTCGGCAAGCAGGACCCCAAGCGCAAGCTCCCGGTCCTGAACTTCGGCGGGCAGAACAACGAACTCTGGTGCGAAGGTGGAGAAATCCGCTTCGTCACCCAACTGGTCGAAGAAAGCCAGCAGTACGCCGCCCAGGTGCTGTGGTTCACCAGCCTGGTATCCAAGGCCAGCAACTTGCCCGGCATCGAGGCAGCGTTGCAGCGGGCCGGCGCCAGGGCATCGCGCGTGGTCGAGATGGGTCAGGGGCAGAAGCAGAGCCGCATGATCGCCTGGAGCTTCCACGACGATCAGGCACGTCGTGCCTGGCTCGCCCAAGGCAAAACGCAGGCATGAAAAAACCGCGCCCGGACATGCCGGGCGCGGTTGGGTCAACGCCTCAACAGATTACTTGTTGATGGAGTCGCTCAGGGCTTTGGCCGGCACGAACTTGACGACTTTCTTGGCAGCGATTTCGATGGCAGCGCCAGTCGAAGGGTTACGGCCGGTGCGGGCAGGACGCTCGGAGACTTTCAGCTTGCCGATGCCTGGCAGGGTGATTTCAGCGCCGTTTTCCAGCTGGTCGGCAACGATCTGGCCCAGTTGCTCCAGTGCGTTACGTGCGGTGGTTTTCGGGGCGTCGATGGCTTCGGCGATGTCGGCAATCAGTTGGTCTTTGGTCAATGCCATGGTGGTGTTCCTTCCCTATCAAAATTCAGTGGTTATGCAGCGTGCTACGACGTTATCGGGCCAGCCCCTGAAAGTTGGAGGGCCGTGCCAACCGCGCATGTAGATGCGTAATTTGGCGTTTGGTTCGACACGGCGTGAGCGCACTGCCAGCAATGCGCCACCCAAGGTGCGCAAGACCGCGCAAAGCTACCACAGGAATACGGAAATATCCGCTGCCAACCCAGATTTAATGCAGGTTTTTCGGGGGTTTGACCTGGAAACGCAAAAAATCGAACAAAAACTGAACAACCGACATTTCTGCCAACATCCGGCCACTGCAGCGCCTGCCGGCTGGGGTAAACTGACCCACTTTTGCAGCGCGGCCTAGCACCGCCCCAGATCACCCGAGAACTACCATGCCAATCCGTCATTGCATCGTTCACCTGATCGACAAGAAGCCCGATGGCAGCCCCGCCGTGCTCCACGCCCGCGACACCGAACTGGGGCCGTCGGACGCCATCGAAAACCTCCTGGCCGACCTCAACGACAGCTACAACGCCAAGCAGGGCAAAGCCTGGGGGTTTTTCCACGGCGAGTCCGGCGCCTACCCGTTGAGCGGCTGGCTGAAACAGTACCTGGATGAGGAAAAAGACTTCACCGGGTTCAGCCGCGAAGCGGTCGAGCACCTGCAGAAACTGATGGAAGAGTCCAACCTGTCTACCGGCGGGCACATCCTCTTCGCCCATTACCAGCAAGGCATGACCGAGTACCTGGCGATCGCCCTGTTGCACCACAGCGAAGGGGTTGCCGTGAACGCCGAGCTGGATGTCACCCCGTCGCGCCATCTGGACCTTGGCCAGTTGCACCTGGCCGCGCGCATCAACCTGTCGGAGTGGAAGAACAACCAGGCCTCCAAGCAGTACATCTCGTTCATCAAAGGCAAGAACGGCAAGAAAGTATCCGACTACTTCCGCGACTTCATCGGGTGCCAGGAAGGCGTCGACGGCCCGGGCGAGACACGCACCCTGCTCAAGGCCTTCAGCGATTTCGTCGAAAGTGAGGATTTGCCGGAAGAATCTGCTCGGGAAAAAACCCAGACCTTGGTCGAGTACGCCACCACCCAGACCAAGCTGGGCGAGCCGGTGACCCTCGAAGAGCTGTCGAGCCTGATCGACGAAGACCGCCCCAAGGCGTTCTACGACCATATCCGCAACAAGGACTATGGCCTTTCGCCGGAAATCCCCGCCGATAAACGTACGCTCAACCAGTTCCGCCGCTTCACCGGGCGCGCCGAAGGCCTGTCGATCAGCTTCGAGGCCCACCTGCTGGGCGACAAGGTGGAATACGACGAGGCAGCCGGCACCCTGATCATCAAGGGCCTGCCGACGCAACTGGTGGACCAGCTCAAACGCCGCAAGGACTAGACGGCAGCGACATAGGAGGCCACCAAGGCCTCCTTGGCCGACTTGCGCAGCTTCTTCACCAGGCGCTCCTGGCGCAGCGCCTCGCCCTTGTCCGGCCACTGCTCGACATAGACCAACGCCTGGGCCGGACTGGTCTTGAAATAGCGGGCGCCCTGCCCTTTCTGATGAGCGACGAAACGCCGCTGCGGATCATCGCTGATGCCGCAGTACAACGAGCCGTTGGCAGCTCTTACCAGATACACGTACCAGGGTTTGCCCGCCTGGATTTCGGATGCGTCGCTCACGATATTTCTTGCCGATGGGCCGATAGAAAGCCGCCAGCTTAACCCGCCTGCTGGAACGCTCGCAGCCCTTTGAATGCCTGCTGGCGGATCTTGTTCTGCAGCAAGGGCGACCAACCGAGCAACAGGCCGGGCATGCCCAGCGCCTGCCGTGACCAACGCCACAGGTCGAAGCTGTCGTCGTGCTGGCAGATCAAGCCGTCGCGGATGACGAACCGCGCCTGGATGTCATTGACCACGGTGCGTCCGGTCTGGCTGAACAGGTAGGTCGCTACCCAATGCGCGCAACCGCTTTGGGCATCGGCTCGGACCTGATCGAAGGTCAGCGAGAAGTCCTTGGCACGCCGGGTGAGCAGGCGCCACATGTCGCCGGCGTCCTGACCACGCAACGTACCGAACACCGGATCGCTGAAGACGATATCGTCGCTGTAGCAAGCCACCATCGCTTCGGCATCCAGACGCTGGAAGGCCTCGTAGAAGCGGGTAATCAAATCGCGGTTGGCGTCGTTCATGGGACGGGTCCATCCTGGGGCGGAAAAAGCTGAAAGATAGTCCGCGCCGTGGGGGTCTGTACATCCCATGCAGTCGTCAAAGCTTCTCGCTGGTCACCTGCACATGCAACGCCCGCCCCGCGCCCAGCCCGGACACGATCGCGGCCACGCCCAGCACGGCGAAGATCCAGCCCACTGCCGCCCATCCACCGGTCAGGTCATGCACCAGGCCCACTGCGAACGGCCCCATCGAAGCCAGGGTGTAGCCAACGCCCTGGGCCATGCTCGACAGGTTGGCAGCGACATGGGCATCGCTGGAACGCAACACGATCAAGGTCAGGGCCAAGGCGAAGGTCCCGCCCTGCCCTATGCCAAGCACCACGGCCCAGCCCCACAGACCAGACAGCGGGGCATACAGGCACCCGAACAGCCCGGCGAGGGTGGTCAGCATCACCACCACGATCGCCAACCGCTGATCCTTGCCCCGAGTGGCCAACCAGGGTGCAGCCAGCGAGCTGGCCAACTGCACGATCACCGACCCGGACAGCACCAACCCCGCCTGGGTCGGGCTCAAGCCCCTGCCGATGAGAATCGAAGGCAACCAACCGAAGACGATATACGCCAGCGAAGACTGCAAACCCATGTACAGGGTGACCTGCCAAGCCAGCCGGTCGCGCCACAGCCCCCGCACACGGTAGGCCGCCTTGTGCGCACCATGCCCCTGGCGGACCTGGGGCAACCAGGCCAGCATCGCCAGGATCGCCGGCACCACCCAGAACCCCAGGCCCAGGGCCCAGCTGTCGCCAAAGTGCTGGGTCAGCGGCACCGTGCTTCCTGCGGCCATGGCGGCACCGAGACACAAGGCCATGGTGTAGACGCCGGTCAGGGCCCCGGCGTGGCGTGGAAAGTCACGTTTGACGATGCCCGGCAACAACACGCCGATGATGCCGATGCTGGCACCTGCCAGCAGGCTGCCGAGAAACACCCCAAGGGCGCCCAGATTACTGCGCAGGGCAATACCCAACGCCAGGGTGGCGAGGATCCCGAAGATCACCCGCTCACTGCCAAAGCGCCTGGCCAGGAGCGGTGCCAACGGCGCGGCGAGCCCCAGGCACAATACTGGCAAGGTGGTCAGCAGACCAGCCAGCGAGGCACTCAGGCCCAATGCCTCGGACACCTGGCCGAGCACCGGGGCCATGCTCGACAGCGCCGGGCGCAGGTTCAGCGCCACCAGGACCAGGCCCAACAGCAGCAACCATGGCCGCCGAGGTGCCAACGGCTGCTGCACCTGTGCATCGTCGGCTTCGGCGTCGATGAGCAGTTCTTCGATCGGTCGTTCGTGTGCAGCCGCACGCTGGGCACGGCCCATTGATTCAGTCATGGCCTTCTCGTTGTCAGGATTCGATGAGTGCCCGGCTCAGGCGCTTGGCCCGTTCGGGGTCGCGTTGCTCGATGGCATCGAGGATCTGTCCGTGCAGGTCGAAGGTCGCCTGGCAGCGCGGCACGGCGCTCAGGTTGTCCTGGACCGCTGCGGCGACGACACCCGAAAAGTACCGGTAGAGCTCACTTAACGCAGGGTTGTGGGCGGCATCGATCAACTGTTGGTGAAAGACCATGTCGCAGGCGATATAGGTATCCAGATCGCCATGGAAATGCTCGGCGCTGCCTGCCAGTGAAGCACGCAGCGCTTCGAGGTCTTGCTCGGTGCGACGCAGCGCGGCCAGGCCGATCGCCTCGGCTTCGAGGATATGGCGGGTTTCACGGGCCTGCTCAGCTGTACAGCGGGACATGGCCTGCACCGCCTGCAAAGGGTCCTGGGCAGTGCGCAGATAACTGCCGTCGCCCTGGCGGATCTCGACCAGGCCACTGAAGGCCAGCACGCGCATGGCCTCGCGCACCGTATTGCGGCTGATCCCCAGTTCCACCGCCAGCTCGGGTTCGGTGGGCAGACGCTGACCTACGTGCCAATCGCCCTGAAGGATGCGCTGGCGCATGCGGTCCACGGCCAGCTCGACCAAGGAGCGCTTGGGTAATTCCATACTCATCACATTCAACCAATCATCCGATGTTTAACTGCGCGCCAGTGAACCACGAGATGGACCAGGACACAACTCCCAGACCTGCGAATAGGCCGCTGAACCCGCCCCAGGCAGTCTGGCGTCGAGTGTAGCGAGCGGCCAGACCATCCCCCGCAACGGGCAGGCTGGCCACACCCTGAGGGTTCACCACGAGCAGGACACCAACATGATTCCTAAAACCTTGTACATCGGTATCGATGGCGTCGATCACAGCCGTTTCGAGAAATTCTTCGGTACGCCGAGTCATTGGCACTATCACAAGGCCTACACCTGGGGCATCGTCGGCGAAGAAACGCAAGTCGGCACCTGGAGCGGCCCCGGCTGGGCCACGGCACTGACAGGCGTCTGGGCCAACAAGCACCTCATCACCGGTAATAGCGACTCACAACGCGCCAACCCGCTCTACCCTTGCATATTGCGCCACATGAAGGACTACAACCGGGAGCTGAACATCACCAGCACGGTGACCTGGTTACCGATCCACGATTTCTTTGCCAATCAGCTCAGCGACATCGACGTTGCAAGCTTCGAGAAAGATGACGCAGGCGCAGTCAGGCATGTGAAATCGCACATTGAAAGCGGCGCAGATATCAATTTCCTGCAACTGAGCGATCCAGACTACGCCGGCCATAGCTATGGCTACGGCGCCCGCTACGATGAATCTCTGGTCACCGCATTCGCCCAGATCGAGGAGCTACGCAACGCCGTCGAGGAACGTCAGCGCGCACATCCTGAGGAACAATGGTTGATCGTGCTGACGACCGACCATGGGCGCGCCGGCAATGGTCATAGCCACGGCGGCCACAGCATCGCCGAGAAGACCGTCTTCATTGCCACCAATCTTGCACCCAACGCCGAGTTGACAGACCCTGTGACGATTCCAGGACTGAATGCGCTCTACGGTCATGCAGCCCATACTTCCATCGTGCCGACCATCCTCCGTCATATGGGAGCGCTGCAGCAGATTGAAACATGGCGTCTGGACTCCATCCCGTTCATCGGTGACCTTGGCGTTCGCAAGCCCCGGCTGGATAAGCGAAACAAAACGCTGACATGGCATTCGGATAACACCGGCAACGTCGGTATCTATAAGAACCAAACGTTCAAAGCCTATCAGCGTAGCGATGCCCAGCAGTGGGAAGATGATGCAGTGGCCGCACCGGGCAACGCTTTCTCGATCTTGCAGAACGCCACCCAGTCTCCAGTCGGCGCCCCCTACATTCGGTCAGTACTGGACTGGGGAAGTGACAAGCTCATGTTCTTCTTCGATCACGGCAACTACAGCTGTTACGACTTGACCAAGGACAGGATGGAGCCTGGCTATCCAAGGGCAATCACACCGAGCAACTGGCCAGGGCTCGCCGCCTACCAATCCAGCATCGTCGCTTCGTTCAAATGGGATGCGGAGAATGTCATGTTCTTCCTGAACGATGGCAGTTACATCAAGTACAACCGGCCCACCGGCGACATGTCCGGTTATCCACGCCCCATTCGCAACAGTAACTGGCCAGGCCTGGAGCCCTATGCAAAGCGAATAAAAACCGCTGTGCGCTGGAAGCGCGACAAGGTTTTCATCTTCCTGAACGACAACCGCTACCTGCGCTATGACGTGAAGGCAGACAGAATGGATGCGGGTTATCCATTGCAAGTCAGCAACAATCTATGGCCAGGCGTTGCACCGCACAAGGACAAGATCGTCGCGGCCGTGAGGAACGGCGAGACGAACTCCGCATTCTTCTTTCTTGATGACATGACCTATCTGAAATACGACATGGATAAAGACGGGGTTTCCGACCTCTATCCGGTCAAGCTGCCACGTTACTGGCCCGGTCTGTACTGGTGACCGAGGTGGCGGCTGGATGACCATGCTCATCGGCGCCTGCGCCGATGAGCATGAGGTCATGTCAGCGCATGATCAGTTCAATGCATCGAGCAGTGCCTGGTTCATCTCAGGCGTTCCGATGGTGATGCGCAGGAACTGAGCGATCCGCGCTTGTTTGAAATGCCGCACGATCACGCCCTGCTCACGCAGGCGGGCCGCCAGCTGAGCGGCGTCCTGCTGGGGATGCCGAGCGAAGATGAAGTTGGCGGCCGATGGCAGCACCTCGAAGCCCTTGGCCACCAGCTGCTCGACCAGGGTTTCGCGGCTGTCGATGACCTTGCGGCAAGTCGCTTCGAAATAGGCGCGATCCTCGAAGGCTGCCGCAGCGCCGACAATTGCCATGCGATCGAGTGGGTAGGAGTTGAAGCTGTTCTTGATCCTTTCCAGCGCCTCGATCAGCTCCGGGTGGCCGACTGCCAGGCCCACCCGCAGGCCCGCCAGCGAACGGGACTTGGACAGGGTCTGGACCACCAGCAGATTGTCATAGCGCGACACCAGACCGATCGCCGTTTCGCCACCGAAATCGATGTAGGCCTCATCCACCACCACCACCGAATCGCGGTTGGCTTGCAGCAACTGCTCGATGGCCTGCAATGGCAGCAGGCAGCCGGTCGGCGCGTTGGGGTTGGGGAAGATGATGCCGGCGTTGGGCTTGGCGTAGTCTTCGACACGGATCTGGAACTGCTCGTCCAACGCCACCTGCTCGAACGGGATACCATACAGGCCGCAATACACCGGGTAGAAGCTGTAGCTGATGTCTGGGAACAGCAGCGGCCCCCCGTGTTGAAACAGGCCATGGAAGATGTGCGCGAGCACCTCGTCCGAGCCATTGCCGACGAACACCTGTTGCGGCGTCACGCCGTAGTAGTCGGCCACCGCCTGCTTGAGGCGCTCGCCGTTCGGGTCCGGATACAGCCGCAGGTTATCGTCGAGCTCGCCGCGCATGGCTTCCAGCGCCTTGGGCGACGGGCCATAGGGGTTCTCGTTGGTGTTGAGCTTGACCAGACGGGCCAGCTTGGGTTGCTCGCCCGGTACGTAAGGCACCAGGTCCTTTACGAAGGGGCTCCAGAAACGGCTCATGTTCAGTTCCCCTTGTCTTGGGTCAGGATGCGGTATTCGGCGCTGCGGGCGTGGGCGGTCAACGATTCGCCCCGGGCCAGGACCGAAGCGGTGTGGCCCAGTTCGGATGCGCCCTGCTCGGAGCAGAAGATGATCGACGAACGCTTCTGGAAGTCATACACCCCCAGCGGCGAGGAGAAACGCGCGGTACCGGAGGTCGGCAGCACGTGATTGGGGCCGGCGCAGTAATCGCCCAGCGCCTCGCTGGTGTGGCGGCCCATGAAGATCGCGCCGGCATGGCGAATCTGCGGCAGCCAGGCCTGCGGATCGGCCACCGACAGCTCCAGATGCTCGGGAGCGATGCGGTTGGCCACTTCGATGGCCTGCTGCATATCCCGCACCTGGATCAGCGCGCCACGGCCATTGATCGATTTTTCGATGATCTCGGCGCGCTCCATGGTCGGCAGCAACTTGTCGATGCTGGCGGCAACGCGATCGAGGAAAGCGGCGTCAGGGCTGACCAGGATGGCCTGGGCGTCCTCATCGTGTTCGGCCTGGGAGAACAGGTCCATGGCGATCCAGTCCGGGTCGGTCTGGCCATCACACACCACGAGAATTTCCGACGGGCCGGCGATCATGTCGATGCCGACCTGGCCGAACACATGGCGCTTGGCAGTGGCCACGTAGATATTGCCGGGGCCGACGATCTTGTCCACCTGCGGCACGCTCTCGGTGCCATAGGCCAGCGCTGCGACGGCCTGCGCCCCGCCGATGGTGAACACCCGGTCGACACCGGCGATGCAGGCGGCAGCCAGCACCAGCTCATTGACCTCGCCACGCGGGGTGGGGACCACCATCACGACCTCACCGACACCGGCAACCTTGGCCGGGATGGCGTTCATCAGCACCGACGATGGATAGGAAGCCTTGCCACCTGGCACATACAAGCCGGCACGGTCCAACGGCGTGACCTTCTGGCCGAGCACGGTGCCGTCGGCCTCGGTGTATTGCCAGGAGTCCTGCTTCTGCCGCTCGTGATACACCCGCACGCGCTCTGCGGCCTTTTCCAGGGCCTCGCGCTGAACCGGCGTGATGCGCGTCAGTGCCAGTTCGAGGCGTTCGCGACCTAGGATCAGGTCATCGATCGAAGCGGCTTCGAGGCCATCGAAACGCTGGGTGAACTCGACCAGAGCCGCATCGCCGCGCTCGCGGACGGCCTTGATGATGTCCAGCACACGCTGATTGACCGCATCATCGGACACACTTTCCCAGCTCAGCAGATGATCCAGATGTCGGGCGAAATCCGGATCAGCGGCGTTGAGACGGGCAATTGCAGTGGACACGGTCATGGCGAGGGCCTCGATGATTAGCGAATGCTCAGGCGCCCTAGGCTACCAGTCCATCCGCGCGGGCACCCGAGAAAAATGGCTATGACGCGGATAGACGGGCGCGACGACAGAGGTCGCGCACAGAAGGTAGAGCGTCAGCCGCGGTGTCGCGATTCGACCGCTTCGCGCAAGGTGTCGATCAGGCTCTGGATGCGGGCGTGCTGCATCTTCATCGAAGCCTTGTTGACCACCAGACGCGAGCTGATCGTGGCGATCAGTTCCTGGGGCTCCAAGCCGTTGGCACGCAGGGTGTTGCCGGTATCGACGACGTCGATGATCTTGTCGGCGAGGTTGATCAGCGGTGCCAGCTCCATGGAGCCGTACAGCTTGATGATGTCGACCTGACGGCCCTGCTCGGCGTAATAGCGTTTGGCGACGTTGACGAACTTGGTGGCCACCCGCAGGCGCCCCTTGGGCTCCGGCGCGCCGACTACCCCGGCGGTCATCAGCTTGCAACGGGCGATCTGCAGGTCCAGAGGCTCGTACAAGCCCTGGCCGCCGTACTCCATCAGCACGTCCTTGCCGGCAACGCCAAGGTCGGCGGCACCATGCTCGACATAGGTCGGCACGTCGGTGGCACGCACGATCAGCAGGCGCACGTCATCCTGCGTGGTGGGGATGATCAGCTTGCGGCTCTTGTCCGGATTCTCGGTCGGCACGATGCCGGCTTCGGCCAGCAATGGCAGGGTATCGTCGAGGATGCGGCCTTTGGAAAGCGCGATGGTCAACATTGGAACGTCGGTCCTTAAGCGGCTACAGCCGGCCGGGTACAGGCCCGACCGTATTCAATTCGTGTGTGGGAGCGGGCCAGCCCGCTCGCACACTTTGCGCCAGCGGGCGACTAGCCCGGTACGCGGCGGATCTTCGCGCCGAGCATCTGCAGTTTCTCTTCGATGCATTCGTAGCCACGGTCGATGTGGTAGATGCGATCGATCAGGGTATCGCCATCTGCAACCAGGGCCGACAGCACCAGGCTGGCCGAGGCCCGCAGGTCGGTAGCCATGACGGGTGCACCCTTGAGCGCCGGGACACCAGTGACGATGGCGGTATTGCCCTCGACCTGGATCTGCGCGCCCATGCGGTGCATCTCGTAGACGTGCATGAAGCGGTTCTCGAAGATAGTCTCGATCACCGCGCCAGTACCTTCAGCGATGGCGTTGAGCGAGATGAACTGCGCCTGCATGTCGGTCGGGAATGCCGGGTACGGAGCGGTACGCAGGTTGACGGCCTTGGGACGCTTGCCGTGCATGTCCAGCTCGATCCAGTCTTCGCCGGTAGTGATGTCGGCGCCGGCTTCCTTGAGCTTTTCCAGTACCGCTTCGAGGATGGTCGGATCAGTGTCCTTGACCTTGACGCGACCGCCGGTGACGGCAGCGGCGACCAGGTAAGTACCGGTCTCGATACGGTCCGGCATGACGCGGTAGTTGGCCGAATCCAGACGCTCGACGCCATCGATGACGATGGTGTCGGTGCCGGCGCCCTGTACCTTGCCGCCCATGGCATTGATGAAGTTGGCCAGGTCGACCACTTCAGGCTCGCGGGCGGCGTTCTGCAGCACGCTGCGACCTTTGGCCAGAGCCGCTGCCATCATGATGTTCTCGGTACCGGTCACACTGACGGTATCGAAGAAGAAGTGCGCGCCACGCAGGCCACCTTCAGGCGACTTGGCCTTGATGTAGCCACCTTCGACCTCGATCTTCGCACCCATGGCCTCGAGGCCGCGGATGTGCAGGTCGACGGGGCGCGAGCCGATGGCGCAACCGCCTGGCAGGGCCACTTCGGCCTCGCCGAAACGGGCGACCATCGGGCCCAGCACGAGGATCGAGGCGCGCATGGTCTTGACCAGCTCGTAGGGTGCGACCAGGGTCTTAATGGTGCGTGGGTCGATTTCCACCGCGAGCTTTTCGTCGATCACAGGCTCGATGCCCATGCGACCGAACAACTCGATCATGGTGGTGATGTCATGCAGGTGTGGCAGGTTGCCCACGGTGACCGGGCCATCGGCCAACAAGGTCGCCGCCAGGATCGGCAGGGCCGCGTTTTTCGCGCCCGAAATGCGGATCTCGCCGTCGAGACGCGCGCCGCCAGTGATAATCAGTTTGTCCATTGGAGTCTCGCCGCCAAGTTGGCTCAGGTGCGCTCAGCCCAGGCTGCGCTGCTGAAAAATTTCATGGTTACCGCATGGATGCTGCCATCGGCGATCCAGGGATTCAGGTGAGCATAGATCGCCTGTTGGCGCTTGACCGGGCTCAGGCCGGCCAGCTCGTCGCTGATCACGTTCAATTGGAAGTTGCAGCCTTCGCCTTCAACTTCAACCCGGGATCCCGGCAATTTTTCTTCAAGGAAGCTTTTAACTTCTACGGCCTGCATGCTCAACCTCAATCGGCGCCCGATGCGCACGGGTCGGCCATCATACAAAAAAGCCCCTCGCCTGCGAAGCCCAACAGAGGAGTACGCTGACCGAGGGGCCTTTCACTCGGGCAAGCGGTCAGCTTGCCAATACCTCATCGAGGTCGTAGACCTCGGCGATTTCCCGCATGTCGTCGGGCATGCCGCGCACCTCACAGGCCTTGCCGGCGCCCTGGGCATCACGGATGAACGCCAGCAGCAGCGACAAGCCGACACTGCTGGTCTTGACCACGCCAGAGCAATCGAGCACCAGGCGTGATTCGCGACAGGAGGCGATCAGCCCCTTGCCCTGCTTGCGCAGGGCCGGGCCGCTGCGGTAATCGAGCACCCCGGCCAGGCGCAATACACCTGGCTCGGCCATGCTTACAGCGGCCTCGCTCATTGCACTTCCTTTTCAGGCGAGTTCTCGGCGGTCTGCTTGGCCTTGGCCACCTCGCCAGCCCAACCGTCGATGGTCTTGTCCAAGTCGTTGCCGTTGCGCTGCATGGCATCGGCGAACTGGTCGCGGAACAGCTTGCCGATGTTGATGCCGTTGACGATCACGTTACGGACCTTCCAGTCGCCACCGATGTTTTCCAGGGTGTATTGCACAGGGTACACGGCGCCGTTGTTGCCGGTGACTTTCATGCCGACGCTGGCGCGCTTGCCGTCATCGGACTTGGCCGGATCGACGGTGATGCCCTGATTGTTGTACTCGAGCAAGGCGTTGCCGTAGAACTGCATCAGGCTGCGCTTGAAGTTTTCCTGGAAGCGCTGCATCTGTGCGGGCGTAGCTTTGCGCGAGTATTTGACGGTCATGATGCTGCGCGAAATACCCTCGGCGTCCACTACCGGGCCAAGGATGCGGTTGAGCGCATCGTAGAAGGCGCTGGGGTTGGACTTGTACTGCTCCTTGTTGGCCTTGAGGTCGCCGAGCAGTTCGTTGGTCGTGCTCTGAACCACGTCGTGCGGCGACTGCGCGGCTGCAAAGGTCAGCAGAGGGAAGGCCGCCAGCAGGACCAGCAGGCCACGTCGCAGGATCGAAATCATGGAAACTCCTTAATTAGCCGGTTGCGCTTCTTTCGGTTCCTTGCCCACGGTATTGAGCAGGAACTTGCCAATCAGATCTTCCAGCACCAGCGCAGACTGGGTGTCATGGATGGTCGAGCCATCCTTGAGCACGTCTTCTTCACCGCCCACGCTGATGCCGATGTACTTCTCGCCAAGCAATCCGGCGGTCAGGATCGAGGCAGTGGAGTCGGTCGGCAGGTTGTCGACCGACTTGTCCAACTGCAGGGTCACCCGACCCGTGTAGGAATCGCGATCCAGATCGATGGCGGTGACCTTGCCGATGGTCACACCGGCCATGGTCACTTTAGCTCTGACCGTCAAACCGGCGATATTGTCGAAGTACGCATAAACTTTGTAGGTATCGCTGCTCGGGCTGGCGGAAAGCCCGCTGACACGCAGGGCCAGCAGCAGCAGCGCCAGGATCCCGGCCAGGAGGAACAGGCCGACACCGATTTCCAGGGTGCGGTTTTGCATCAGAAATCTCCAAACATCAAGGCGGTCAGAATAAAGTCCAGACCCAGTACCGCCAACGAGGCGTAGACCACGGTCTTGGTGGTGGCACGGCTGATCCCCTCGGAGGTGGGCTCACAGTCATACCCCTGGAACACGGCGATCCAGGTGGTGACGAAGGCGAACACCAGGCTCTTGATCAGCCCGTTGAGCACGTCGTCGGTAAAGGACACACTGTTCTGCATGTTGGCCCAGAACGAGCCTTCGTAGACGCCCAGCCAGTCGACCGCGACCCACGAACCACCCCAGATGCCGACCACGCTGAAGATCAGCGCCAGCAGCGGCAGCGAGATGAAACCGGCCCACAGGCGTGGTGCGACGATGTACTTGAGCGGGTCGACGCCGATCATCTCGAGGCTCGACAGCTGCTCGGTGGACTTCATGTTGCCGATCTCGGCGGTCAGCGCCGAGCCTGCACGGCCAGCGAACAGCAGCGCGGTGACCACTGGTCCGAGCTCGCGCAGCAGGGTCAGTGCAACCATTTGCCCCACCGCCTGCTCCGACCCGTACTTGGTCAGAATGTTATAGCCCTGCAGCGCCAGCACCATGCCGATGAACACGCCGGAAACGACGATGATCGCCAGCGACAGCACGCCCACCGAATACAGCTGTTTGGTCAGTAGCTGGAAGCCACCGCCGATTCCACCCCGGCCAAACAGCGCATGGAACAGGAACAGGCCGGAGCGCCCCAGGACCGCCAGCACGTCGATCGCCGAGCGACCGAACAGGCGGATACGTTCGAGTAAGGATTTCTTGCGCATCACCGCGCTCCCAGCAGGTCGGCGCGGTAATCAGGCGCAGGGAAGTGGAATGGCACCGGACCGTCCGGGTCGCCCTTCATGAACTGGCGGATACGCGGATTGTCCGAGCCCATCAGCTCGTCGGGCGTGCCTTGACCGAGCACCTGACCATCACCGACCACGTAGATGTAGTCGGCGATGCTGGCGGTTTCGGCCAGGTCGTGCGACACCACGATGCTGGTGATGCCCAGGGCATCGTTGAGCAGGCGGATCAGACGCACCAGCACGCCCATGGCGATTGGGTCCTGGCCGACGAACGGCTCGTCGTACATGAGGATCTGTGGGTCCAGGGCGATCGCCCGGGCCAACGCCACACGACGCTTCATACCGCCGGAGAGTTCGTCGGGCATCAGGTCGATGGCACCGCGCAGGCCCACCGCCTGGAGCTTCATCAGGACGATGTCGCGGATCATTTCGTCCGACAGCTGTGTATGCACCCGCAGCGGAAACGCCACGTTCTCGAACACGTCGAGGTCGGTGAACAGGGCGCCGCTCTGGAATAGCACGCCCATCTGCTTGCGCGCATCGAACAGGTCGCTGCGCGACAGCGCCGGCAGATTCTGCCCGGCCACCCACACCTCGCCGCTCGAGGGGCGCAGCTGCGCGCCCATCAGGCGCAGCAGCGTGGTCTTGCCGCAACCCGACGGCCCCATGATCCCAGTGACCTTGCCACGCGGGATGCGGATGTCGACGTTGCTGAAAATGCTGCGCGAACCGCGCTTGAAGGTGACACCCTTCAACTCGACCGCGTAGGCGCTATCCACACTCATCTAGACTCCTTGCTGATGCAACCTCGTCCTTATGGACGCTGGCCCCCTTCATGAAGGCACACGCATCCCTGACGGGCCGAATAGCGGCGAACTATAGCACCGCTGACCGCCCGTCCCCAAGGCCATCACCGCGCTCGTTCAGCCCGGCGACAGGCAACCCTGTCGCCATGTGACAATCGAATGATGAGGCTTTTGCACATTGCCGCTATAATCGGCGCCTTTTCATCAGGCATTGCTTTTTCGACATGAGCCAATCCAGCGAGCTGATCCAATCCGCCCAGCGTACCCTGCGCCTTGAACTCGAAGCCGTGGAGGGCCTGCTGGCACGTATCGACGCCAGTTTCGTCAAGGCCTGCGAGCTGATCCTGGCGAGCAAGGGCCGGGTCGTCGTGGTCGGGATGGGCAAGTCCGGACACATCGGCAACAAGATCGCCGCCACGCTGGCCAGCACCGGAACCCCGGCATTCTTCGTGCACCCTGCCGAAGCCAGCCACGGCGACATGGGCATGATCACCCGCGACGATGTCATCCTGGCCCTGTCCAACTCCGGCAGCACCGCCGAGATCGTCACCCTGCTGCCGCTGATCAAGCGCCTGGGCATCCAGATGATCAGCCTTACCGGCAACCCCGACTCGCCCCTGGCCCAGGCCGCCGAGGTCAATCTCGATGCCCGCGTCCCGCAGGAGGCCTGCCCGCTGAACCTGGCGCCCACCTCCTCGACCACGGCGGCATTGGTGCTTGGCGACGCCCTCGCCATCGCGCTGCTCGAGGCCCGCGGCTTCACTGCCGAGGATTTCGCCTTCTCGCATCCCGGCGGCGCCCTCGGACGACGCCTGCTGCTCAAGGTCGAGAACGTCATGCACAGCGGCGACGAGCTGCCATCGGTGAAACGTGGCACCCTGCTCAAGGACGCACTCCTTGAAATGTCTCGCAAAGGTTTGGGCATGACCGTGGTCCTCGAAGCAGACGGCAAACTGGCCGGCGTGTTCACCGACGGTGATCTGCGTCGCAGCCTGGACCGCAACATCGACGTGCACACCACCTTGATCGACCAGGTGATGACCGTGCACGGCAAGACCGCCCGCGCCGAAATGCTCGCCGCCGAGGCCCTGAAGATCATGGAAGACCACAAGATTGGCGCGCTGGTGGTGGTCGACCAGGACGACCGCCCGTCCGGCGCCCTGAACATGCACGACCTGCTGCGCGCCGGAGTGATGTAAATGAACCAAGACCTGATGCAACGCGGCAAGGCCATCAAGCTGGCCGTATTCGACGTCGACGGCGTGCTCACCGATGGGCGCCTGTACTTCCTCGAAGATGGCAGCGAATTCAAGACCTTCAACACCCTCGACGGCCAGGGCATCAAGATGCTGATGGCTTCCGGGGTGACCACGGCGATCATCAGCGGACGCAAGACGCCGGTAGTCGAGCGCCGGGCGAAGAATCTCGGCATACCGCACCTGTACCAGGGCCGCGAAGACAAACTGGTGGTGTTGGACGGCCTGCTCGCCGAACTGGGCCTAAGCTATGAGCAGGTCGCCTATCTGGGTGACGACCTGCCTGACCTGCCGGTGATTCGCCGCGTCGGCCTGGGCATGGCGGTAGCCAGCGCCGCACCGTTCGTTCGCCAGCACGCCGACGGCGTGACCCAGGCACGTGGCGGCGAAGGGGCCGCCCGCGAGTTCTGCGAACTGATCATGCAGGCCCAGGGTACCCTGGACGCTGCCAACGCCAACTACCTCTAAGGCTGCCCATGTTCAGCAAGAAAGCCCGAAACATCGCGCTGCTCGGGGTCATCGCCGCCCTGCTGGTGGCCGTCGGCTACTGGAACGTCAGCCCCGAGAGCTTCCTCGACAAGCCGGTGGCACAGGTCGACGAAAGCGCCATCGACTACTATGCGGTCAATGCCCATACCTTGCAGTTCCTGCCCGACGGCAAGCTGCAGTACGAGATGACCGCCGACAAGGTCGAGCACCTCAAGGCCAGCGAGGTCACCCTGGTGACCACACCCGACCTGCATCTGTACCGGGGCACCGCGTACCCTTGGCACGTACAGAGCGTTCGCGCCGAAGTCAATCCGGACGGCACCGAGGTGGAACTGATCGACAAGGTTCGCGTGGCCCGCACCGACGAAAAGCAGCGCGAAACCATCATTACCAGTTCACGCATGACCGTCTTCCCGCAGAAGCAATATGCGCAGACCGATCAAGCCGTTAGAATCGACGGCGCCGGTGGCACAACTACGGGCAAAGGAATGAAAGCGTATTTGAAAGAAAGCAAGATGGACTTGCTCTCTAACGTAAGAGGACAGTATGAGGCTCGTTAAAACCCTCCCCCTTCTGCTCAGCCTGAGCGCAGCACTGGGAAGCGCGAGCGCCTTCGCCCTGCCTAACGACCGTGACCAGCCGATCCGTATCCAGGCCGACAACGCTCACCTGGACGACAAGCAAGGCGTAGCCACCTACACCGGCGATGTCATCATCACCCAGGGCTCGATGATGATCAAAGGCAACACCGTGACCATCACCCGCGCCCAATCGGGCGACATCGACGTGGTGACCTCGGTGGGCAACCTGGCCTACTTCGAGCAGCAGCAGAGCGCAGCCAAGCCCGACAAGATGAAAGGCTGGGCGGTGACCATCCAGTACCAGGCCCAGAAAGACATCGTGATCCTCACCGACCGCGCCAAGGTCGAGAACGAGGGCAACACCACCGAAGGCGAGAAAATCGTCTACAACACCAAGACCCAGGTGGCGACCGCAGGTCGCGGTGGCAACGTGACCTCTCCGCGCCAACGCATCGACATGGTCATCCAGCCGAAGAAGAAGGCCGAGTAAATGGCAACCCTCAAAGCCCAGCACCTGGCCAAGAGCTACAAGGGCCGACAGGTCGTACGCGACGTCAGCCTGTCCATCGACAGCGGCCAGATCGTCGGCCTGCTAGGCCCCAACGGCGCCGGCAAGACCACCTGCTTCTACATGATCGTCGGCCTGGTCCAGGCCGAACAGGGCCGTGTACTGATCGACAACCTCGACGTCAGCCACCAGCCCATGCACGGTCGAGCTCGCGCCGGCATCGGCTACCTGCCACAGGAGGCCTCGATCTTCCGCAAGCTGTCGGTGGCCGACAACATCATGGCCATTCTCGAGACCCGCAAGGACCTCGACCGTGACGGGCGACGCAAAGAGCTCGAAAGCCTGCTGCAGGAATTCCACATCAGCCACATCCGCGACAACCTCGGCATGAGCCTCTCCGGTGGCGAACGCCGCCGTGTCGAGATCGCCCGCGCCCTGGCCACCGCACCGAAATTCATCCTGCTCGACGAACCGTTCGCAGGGGTCGACCCGATTTCCGTCGGCGACATCAAGCAGATCATCCATCACCTCAAAGCCAAGGGTATCGGGGTACTGATCACCGACCACAACGTCCGTGAGACGCTGGATATCTGCGAGACCGCCTACATCGTCAATGATGGCCAGCTGATCGCCGAAGGCGACGCCGAAACCATCCTGGCCAATGAATTGGTGAAAGAGGTATACCTGGGCCACGAGTTCCGACTCTGACCCGGGCTTGCCTGGGCACTGGTAAACGGGGCTCAAGCTGGCCTAAGTTGTTACAGTGCTCTAGGCAAACGCTACAAATTAAGGCATAAAACTTGCTTGAATTCGGCGCCTCGGCGCCCTGTAGTGGATGGCGCATGCGCGCCGGCGAACAAGGTATTTAGCCCCAGCCATGAAACCATCGCTCGTCCTAAAAATGGGCCAGCAACTGACGATGACCCCGCAGTTGCAACAGGCCATCCGTCTGCTCCAGCTTTCGACCCTGGATCTTCAGCAGGAAATCCAGGAAGCGCTGGAGTCGAACCCGATGCTCGAACGTCAGGAAGACGGCGAAGACTTCGACAACAGCGACCCGATGGCGGACAACGCCGAGAACAAGCCGGTTGCCGAAGCCCAGGACAACAGCTTCCAGGAAACCACGGCCAGTGCCGAGAACCTGGAAGAAGGTGAGTGGAACGAGCGCATCCCCAACGAACTTCCGGTCGACACGGCCTGGGAAGACATCTACCAGACCAGCGCCAGCAGCCTGCCCAGCAACGATGACGACGAGTGGGACTTCACCACTCGCACCTCCGCTGGCGAGAGCCTGCAGAGCCACCTGCTGTGGCAGTTGAACCTGGCGCCGATGTCCGACACCGATCGCCTGATCGCCGTCACCCTCATCGACAGCATCAACGGCCAGGGCTACCTGGAAGACACCCTCGAGGAAATCTGCCAGGGCTTCGACCCCGAACTGGACATCGAACTCGACGAAGTCGAGGCCGTGCTCCACCGCATCCAGCAATTCGAGCCGGCCGGCGTCGGAGCCCGCAACCTGGGCGAATGCCTGCTGCTGCAACTGCGTCAATTACCGAAGAACACGCCATGGATGGCCGAGGCCCAGCGCCTGGTCAGCGACTTCATCGACCTGCTCGGCAGCCGCGACTACAGCCAGTTGATGCGCCGCATGAAGCTCAAGGAAGATGAACTGCGCCAGGTGATCGAGCTGGTGCAGAGCCTCAATCCCCGCCCGGGCTCGCAGATCGAGTCCAGCGAGCCGGAGTACGTGGTGCCGGACGTGATCGTGCGCAAGGACAGCGACCGCTGGCTGGTCGGACTGAACCAGGAAGCCATCCCCCGCCTGCGGGTCAACCCGCAGTATGCAGGCTTCGTACGGCGCGCCGACACCAGCGCCGACAACACCTTCATGCGCAATCAGCTGCAAGAGGCGCGCTGGTTCATCAAGAGCCTGCAGAGCCGCAACGAAACGCTGATGAAGGTCGCGACGCAGATCGTCGAGCACCAGCGCGGCTTCCTCGACCACGGCGACGAGGCGATGAAGCCCCTGGTGCTGCACGACATCGCCGAGGCAGTGGGCATGCATGAATCGACCATTTCCCGGGTGACCACGCAGAAATACATGCACACGCCCCGTGGCATCTACGAACTGAAATACTTTTTCTCCAGCCACGTCAGCACCGCCGAAGGCGGCGAATGCTCGTCCACGGCGATTCGCGCAATCATCAAGAAACTGGTGGCTGCGGAAAATCAGAAAAAGCCATTGAGTGACAGCAAGATCGCTGGTTTACTGGAGGCACAAGGCATCCAGGTAGCCCGTCGCACCGTCGCCAAGTACCGCGAGTCCCTCGGCATCGCACCGTCGAGTGAGCGCAAGCGACTGATGTAGCCCCTGGGTATGCCAACGCGTTTTCGGGGCAGGTGCAATACCTGCCTCCTTATGCACGGGCAATAAAGGAGAAGCTGTATGCAAGTCAATATCAGTGGACAGCATGTAGAAGTCACCCAGCCGCTGCGCGATTACGTGCTTGAAAAGCTCGCCCGCGTGGAGAGTCACTTCGACAAGATCACCAACGTGCAGGTCATCATGAAGGTCGAGAAGCTGCAGCAGAAGGTCGAAGCGACCTTGCAGATTCCCGGCGGCGAAGTGGTTGCCAACGCAGAACACGAAGACATGTATGCAGCGATCGACGCCTTGGCCGACAAGCTCGACCGCCAACTGAAAAAACACAAGGAAAAACAGCAAAGCCTGCTGCAAGGTGCAGCAGCTCGCTGATACCCCTCATCCATGATCCGACTTGAAACCATCCTGACCCCCGGCCGTTCCCTCGTGAACGTGCCGGGTGGCAGTAAGAAGCGCGCCCTGGAAAAGGTCGCCAACCTGATTGCCGAACAAGTACCCGAGCTGGAGATGCAAGACGTCTTCGAAAAGCTCATCGCTCGTGAAAAGCTCGGCTCCACCGGGTTCGGCAATGGCATCGCCATTCCCCATTGCCGGATCGAAGGATGCACTGCCCCCGTCAGCGCTCTGCTGCACCTGGACGCCCCGATCGACTATGACGCCATCGATGGCGCACCGGTCGACCTGTTGTTCGTGCTGTTGGTGCCGGAAGCTGCAACCGATGCCCACCTCGAATTGCTGCGCCAGATCGCCAGCATGCTCGATCGCAAGGAGGTTCGCGATCGCCTGCGTGGCGCCAACAGCAGCGAAGCCTTGTACCAGGTTGTCCTGGACGTACAGAACGAGTCCTGAACATGCGCCTGATCATCGTCAGCGGACGGTCTGGCTCTGGCAAGAGCACCGCCCTCGATGTCCTGGAAGACAACGGTTACTACTGCATCGACAATTTGCCCGCCGGCCTGCTCCCGCAGTTGGCGGAAAATGCCCTGATCAACACCGAGCTTCTGCAACCCAAGGTGGCGGTGTCAATCGATGCACGGAACCTGCCCAGTCATCTGTCGCGCTTCCCAGAGCTGCTCGAAGAAGCCCGTGCCCGTCATATTCAATGCGACGTGCTGTTTCTCGACGCTGACGAAGACACGCTGCTCAAACGCTTTTCCGAGACTCGCCGGCGCCATCCGCTGACCAACGCCAACCGCTCGCTGGCCGAGGCCATCCGCGTCGAAAGCGAGTTGCTGGGACCGATTTCCGACCTGGCCGATCTGAAGATCGACACCACCAGCCTCAACCTGTACCAGTTGCGCGACTCGATCAAGCTACGCCTGCTCAATCAACCCGAACCCGGTACCGCGTTCCTGGTTGAGTCGTTCGGTTTCAAGCGCGGCATGCCGGTCGATGCCGATCTGGTGTTCGACGTACGCTGCCTGCCTAACCCCTATTGGAAACCGGAACTGCGCGAGCATTCCGGGCTCGAGCAGCCGGTGATCGACTATCTGGCAGCCCAGCCGGATGTCGAAGAGATGTTCAACGATATCGCCGCCTATCTGCTGAAATGGCTGCCACGCTTCGCCGCCAGCAACCGTGCCTATGTCACCATTGCCATAGGCTGCACGGGGGGGCATCACCGCTCGGTATACATCACCGAACGCCTCGGCCAATTGCTGCAGCAATCCCTGAAAAACGTTCAGGTCCGCCACCGCGACCTCTAGCCCACAGGACCCACCGTACAATGCCCGCCCGCGAAATCACCATCATCAACAAACTTGGCCTGCACGCCCGCGCGGCCGCCAAGTTCGTCGGCGTGGCCGGGCGCTACCCCTGCCAGGTCCGGGTCGGTCGCGCACCGGACAAACTGGTGGACGGCAAGAGCATCATGGCCGTGATGATGCTGGCCGCTGGCAAAGGCACCCAGGTGCACCTGCATACCGAAGGCGAGCAGGACGGCGAAGCCATGGACGCGCTCGTGGCATTGATCGAGAACTTCTTCGACGAAGGCGAGTAACTGGCTTGGCGTGGGTGTCCCGGAGTTGCCGAGGTTGCGCGCAGCATGCGCGGCTCCAGATCCAGCCAGGCAATGCCACGAGCCACCAGCAACGCAGTCCCCACTAGCAACAGCAAAATACCTACCGCCATCCGGAACAGGCGCACGCTGCTGACAGACATCACCTTTGAGTGCATGCCAGTCGGCTCACTTCAAGGCTTCGAGATAGCGGCGTTCCACCTCCGCCCAGTCGATGACGTTGTAGAACGCACCGATGTATTCCGGGCGACGGTTCTGGTACTTGAGGTAATACGCGTGCTCCCAGACATCCAGGCCAAGGATCGGTGTATTGCCGTGCATCAATGGGCTGTCCTGGTTGCCGCTGCTCTCTACCACCAGCGCACGCTGCGGGGTGACGGTCAGCCATGCCCAGCCACTGCCAAAGCGCGACAGCGCGGCCTTGGTGAACGCCTCCTTGAACGCCTCGAAACCGCCCAACTCGGAGTCGATGGCCTGGGCCACCTGGCCTTGCGGCAGCCCACCACCGCGGGGCGACATGACGGTCCAGAACAAACTGTGGTTGGCGTGACCGCCGCCTTGGTTGGTCACTGCGCCTTGCAGATTCGCTGGCAGTTGCTTGACCGCGGCCACCAACTTGTCCACCGGCCAGTCGGCCCACTCGCTGCCTTCGATGGCGGCGTTCAGGTTATTGATATAGGCCTGATGGTGCTTGCTGTGATGAATTTCCATGGTCTGAGCATCGATGTGCGGTTCGAGTGAGTCATAGGCGTAAGGCAGTGCAGGCAAGGTATGAGGCATGTCAGTGAATTCCGTAGGCAGGGTACGAAGCGGTGCATCGGATGACGTTTCTCTTCAGGCCGCTGTGGCGCTTCAGATACCGCCAGCAGTGAGTTTTTCCGGGTCCAGCAGCGCCTGCAGCTGGTCGCGCGACAGATCGGTGTGTTCCAGCGCCACGTCGATGATCGGGCGCCCCTGCTGGTAGGCGGTCTTGGCGATCTCCGCTGCCTTGAGGTAACCGATGATCGGGTTCAGGGCCGTGACCAGAATCGGGTTGCGCGCCAGGGCCTCCTTGAGCTTGCCTTCGTTGACCTTGAAGCTGGCGATGGCCTTGTCGGCCAGCAGACGGCTGGCATTGGCCATCAGCTCGATGCTTTCCAGCAGATTGCGTGCGATCACCGGCAGCATCACGTTCAACTCGAAGTTGCCTGACTGCCCGGCCACGGCGATGGTGGCGTCGTTGCCGATCACCTGAGCGGCGACCATGGCGGTGGCCTCGGGAATCACCGGATTGACCTTGCCCGGCATGATCGACGAACCTGGCTGCAGGCCCTGCAACTCGATCTCGCCCAACCCGGCCAGGGGGCCGGAGTTCATCCAGCGCAGGTCATTGGCGATCTTCATGAGCGCCACTGCGGTGGTCTTGAGCTGGCCCGACAACGCCACGGCGGTATCTTGGGAGCCGATCAGGGCAAACAGATTTTGCCCTGGGGTGAACTCGATCTGAGTGAGGCTACTGAGCTGGCGGGAGAAGCCCGCAGCGAACTGCGGGTGGGCGTTGATCCCGGTGCCTACGGCAGTGCCGCCCTGAGCCAGGGACTGAAGGCTCGGCAGGGTCGCTTCGATGTGCGCCTTGGCGGCGCCGAGCTGCGCAGCCCAGCCGTCTAGCACCTGGCTCATGCGCACCGGCATGGCATCCATCAGGTGGGTACGGCCAGTCTTGACGTAATGATGCACTTGTGCGGACTTGACCTGGATCACCTGCACCAGGTGTTCCAGCGCAGGGAGCAGCTGTTCGTGCAAGGCCAGTGCAGCGCTGGCGTGAATGGTGGTGGGGATGATGTCATTGCTGCTTTGGCCACAGTTGACGTGGTCGTTGGCATTGACCGGTTCACCGAGTACACGGCTGGCCAGGGTAGCGATCACCTCGTTGGCATTCATGTTGGAACTGGTGCCGGAGCCTGTCTGGAACACATCCACCGGGAAATGCTGGATGAAATCCCCTGCCAGCAACTGCTCGACGGCCCTGACGATGGCCTGGCCCTGAGCAGGCGTCAGTTGCTCCAGCTCGACGTTGGTCTTGGCCGCAGCCGCCTTGGCCAGCAACAGCGCGCGAATGAACTGGGCCGGCATGCGCTGGCCACTGATCGGGAAGTTATTCACCGCACGCTGGGTCTGCGCACCGTACAGGGCCTGGGCCGGCACCTGCAGCTCGCCCATGCTGTCACGTTCGATTCGGGTGTCACTCATCATCAAGTCCTTGCATCAGATCATCGGGGGAAATCGAAGGCAGCAGCACGCAGTTGGCCAGTTGCAAGGCGTAAGGCTGCCAACGCTGGTTCTGTTCCTGGCGATCGAGGTTGCGCAACTGCAGCAATGGGCGCCAGGCCTGATCCAGGCACAGGCAGCGCCAATGCCAGGGCAGCATGCGGTCACAGGCGGTATCGAGGAGCAGGCGGAAAGAGGTCAATGCCACCGTCCATGGCGAAGTCTGGGTGCAGCACACCAGATAACGACCTTCGGCCAGGTAGTGCTCGATCAGGCGTGGCTCGTCGGGCTCGAGGGCGCAGCGGATGCGCCGGCTGAGCCAGCGCCAGTTTTCCAGGTAGGGCAGTTCGTGGAGGACGGTTTTCATGAAGATCATCGCCGAAAGCAGGTAATGATATTCATTATTAATTGATAAGTAGAATCACTTCAACAAGAAACTGATGAAAGAAAAACCCGGCGCGGTGGCCGGGTCTCTGGAGTATTGAAGATATCTGGAAAATTCCTGGTGCCTGCACAGGCCGTGGATCAACTACCCGCGACAGTCATCCGCTCGATCAGCACAGAACCCGTATGGATGTTGCTGCGTGTCTCAAGATCGCTGCCAATTGCCACGATTTGCTGGAACATGTCCTTCATATTGCCGGCGATGGTCACTTCCTGCACGGCATGCTGAATCTCGCCGTTCTCGACCCAGAAGCCCGCCGCACCTCGGGAGTAGTCCCCCGTCACCATGTTCAAACCGTGCCCCATCAGCTCGGTCACCAGCAGGCCGCGTCCCATCCGCCGAATCAAAGCTGCCTGATCCTCGACGCCATGGCTGACATAAAGATTATGCACACCACCGGAGTTGGCCGTGCTCGGCAGCCCCAACTTACGCCCGGAGTAGGTGCCGAGCAGGTACGACACCAGCTCGCCCTTGTCGACGAACGGTTTGGCATAGGTCGCCAGGCCGTCGCCATCGAATGCGGCGCTCCCCAGGGCCCGGGGAATATGCGGGCGCTCGTCGAGCGACAACCAGGATGGGAACAGGCGTTGCCCGATCGCCCCTTCGAGGAAGGATGACTTGCGGTACAGGTTGCCGCCGGAGATCGCCGACAGGAAACTGCCGAACAAGCCACCGGCAAGCTCTGCGGAGAACAGCACCGGTACCTCGCAGGTCGGCACCGGACGCGCACCCAGGCGGCTGGCCGCGCGGTGCGCGGCGCGCCGGCCAATGCTGCGTGGGTCTGCCAACAGGTTGCCCTGGCGGTTGACGTCGTACCAGTAGTCGCGCTGCATCTGCCCCTCGCCTTCGGCGATCATCACGCAGCTGAGGCTATGTCGGGTCGAGGCGTAGCTGCCGATGAAGCCGTGGCTGTTGCCATATACCCGGCAACCTTGGTGAGTGTTGAGTGTGGTGCCGTCGGCGTTGAGGATGCGCGGGTCTGCATCGAACGCTGCAGCCTCGCACTCCAGGGCCATCTCGATGGCCTTCTCAGGCTCCAGTGCCCAGTCATGATAAAGATCGAGGTCCGGAATTTCCCGGGCCATCAACGCCGCATCGGCCAGGCCGGCGCATTCATCCTCGGAGGTGTGCTTGGCAATGGCCAGAGCAGCGGCAACGGTTTCGCGGATCGCCTCCGGACCACTGGCCGAGGTACTCGCCGAGCCTTTGCGCTGGCCGACGTACAAGGTGATGCCAAAACCCTGGTCACGGTTGAACTCGACCGTCTCCACCTCGCGCTGACGCACGCTGGTGGACAGGCCCTGCTCCAACGATACCGCCACCTCACAAGCGCTGGCGCCCTGGCGGCGCGCCTCGGCGACGATTGCCTCGACCTGCTCCTGCAATGCTGGCAGGTCCTTGGGGCCTACGCTCTGGACTGCACTCATGGTTTTCTCCACTCAAATTCTTCGTTCGGCAAAGGTCATTCTACGACCGGGCCGGACAAGCGGCCCCCGGCTGGTTATCATGGCGGCAATTTCTATGCTTTGTACGAAAAGTGCCTGCGCGACGACCATGCTGCGTTGAAAACAGGCTCGGAATGCTCATTTACAACCTGTAAACTCCGCTTCCTCGCCTGTTTTCGCCTTGCCTGCTCGCCGCTCGGCGACTTTTCATAAAAACCCAAGCGGACTGCCACCATGGTTGATTCATACGACGACGCCTTCGACGGCGAAAAAAGCAAAACCCAGATCAAGCGCGAGCTGCATGCCCTGGTCGAACTCGGCGAGCGCCTCACCACGCTCAAGGCCGATACACTGGCGCGACTGCCGCTGACCGACGAACTGCGCAAGGCCCTTGACGAAGCCTCCAAGCACACCGCCCACGGCGCACGCAAGCGGCACATGTCGTTCGTCGGCAAGCTGATGCGTGTCCAGGACCTGGACGCCATCCATGCCGTGCTGGAGCAGATCGACAGCTCCACACGCCAGTACAACGAGCGCTTCCACGGCCTCGAGCGCTGGCGCGACCGACTGATCGACGGTAACGACGAAGACCTCGAACGTTTCGTCAACGAGTACCCCGACACCGATCGCCAGCAGCTACGCTCGTTGATCCGCCATGCCCAGCACGAAAAGGCGCGCAACAAACCGCCTGCCGCTGCGCGCAAGGTGTTCAAGTACATCCGCGAACTCGACGAACTGCAGCGCGGTCTGCGCTGATCGCCGGGGTGCCCGTGGAGGCAGCCACACCTGCTTCCACATAGGCGCGCCGGGTCATCAAGCCCCCGTCCCACCCACGGTGATCGCATCCAGTTTCAAGGTTGGCTGCCCGACGCCCACCGGCACCGACTGCCCATCCTTGCCGCACGTCCCCACGCCGCTGTCCAGGGCCAGGTCGTTACCGACCATCGATACCCGACTCATGGCCTCGGGGCCGTTGCCGATCAGCGTCGCGCCCTTGACCGGCGCAGTGATCTTGCCGTCCTCGATCAGGTACGCCTCGCTGGTGGAGAACACGAACTTGCCACTGGTGATGTCGACCTGCCCGCCGCCGAGGTTGGCGCAGTAGATGCCCTTCTTCACCGAGGCGATGATCTCCTGCGGGTCGCTTTCGCCGGCACGCATGTAGGTGTTGGTCATGCGTGGCATCGGCAGATGCGCATAGGACTCCCGGCGGCCGTTGCCGGTAACCGCCATGCCCATCAGGCGGGCATTGAGCTTGTCCTGCATGTAGCCCTTGAGGATGCCGTTCTCGATCAGCGTGGTGCACTCGGTCGGGGTGCCTTCGTCATCGACGCTGAGCGATCCACGGCGGCCTTCGAGGGTGCCGTCATCGACGATGGTGCATAGGCTCGAAGCGACTTTCTCGCCGATCCGACCACTGAACGCCGAGCTCCCCTTGCGGTTGAAATCACCTTCCAGGCCATGGCCCACTGCTTCGTGCAACAGCACACCGGACCAGCCAGAGCCCAATACCACTGGCAGGGTGCCAGCGGGCGCGGGAATCGCTTCGAGATTGACCAGGGCCTGACGCAGGGCCTCGCGGGCATAGCCCATGACCCGTTCCTCGGTGAAGAAGCGGTAGTCGGTACGCCCGCCGCCGCCCTGCCCACCACGCTCACGCCGGCCGTTCTGCTCGACGATGACGCTCACGTTGAAACGCACCAGAGGCCGCACATCGGCGGCCAGGCTGCCATCGGCGGCAGCGATCAGAATCCGCTCCCAGACCCCGGCCATGCTCACGCTGACTTGCTGGATGCGTGGATCCAGGGCTCGGGTCGCTGCATCGACGCGCTTGAGCAGCTCGACCTTTTCGGCGCGGCTGAGCACCTCCAGCGGATTGTCCGCCCCATACAGGGCCGGTACGTCCTGGGTGCGAAACGCCTGGACCTTGCCGTTCTGACCGGCACGCGAAATCGATCGGGCGGCACGGGCCGCGGACGTCAGCGCTTCAAGATTGATGGCGTTGCTGTAGGCAAAGCCAGTCTTCTCGCCAGACTGGGCCCTTACACCCACGCCCTGGTCGAGGTTGAAGCTGCCTTCCTTGACGATGCCGTCTTCCAGCGCCCAGGTTTCGGAGACTTGGCCTTGGAAATACAGATCGGCAGCGTCGATACCGGGGCCGGCCAGCTCGCCCAGCACAGCCTGCAGGCTGTCCAGGGTCAGCCCGCCGGGGGCCAGGAGCTGCTCGCTGACGGTGGATAACATCTGGCTCATATTCACTCCGCGGTGTGCGCAGGCCGCAATGCGTCCTGCGAGAAAAAGCGCCGGTGTGAAACCACCGGCATGCGCGTCCGTATGGACGCCTGTTCATCGATGTCGCGCTCGGCCAGCAATACCGCTTCGCCTTGCGCCCGTTCAGCAACGATCCGCCCCCAGGGGTCGACGATCGCCGCGTGACCATGGGTTTCCCGTGGCCCTGGATGGATACCGCCCTGGGCAGCGGCCAGCACGTAGCACTGGGTCTCGATGGCCCGTGCGCGGATCAGCACTTCCCAGTGCGCCGCTCCGGTCACGGCAGTGAACGCGGCCGGAGCGGTGATCAATTCTGCTCCGGCAGCGCGCAAGGCGCTGTAAAGCTCCGGAAAACGCAGGTCATAGCAGACACTCAAGCCGAGCCGCCCGACGGGTGTGTCAGCGACCACTACCTGGGAGCCGTGGGCATAGTCGTCGGACTCACGATAACGACCCCGCTGATCGGCCACGTCCACATCGAACAGGTGCAGCTTGTCATAGCGCGCCGCGATCTCGCCATGCTCGTCGATCAGCAGGGAGCAGGCGTGGGCCTTGGCCGTTGGCTGACCCTGCGGTGGCAGCGGCAAGGTACCACCGACTATCCATAACCTGAGGTCGCGGGCAGTGCGTTTCAACCAGGGCAGGATCGGTCCATCGCCCGAAGCCTCGGCGCCACCAATGGCGGCGGCATCATGCCGCCCCATGGCCGCGAAATTTTCCGGCAGCACGGCCAGCCGTGCGCCTGCCATGGCCGCCTGCTCGAGCAAAGCGCCAGCACGTTGCAGGTTGGCCAGCACATCGTCCTGGCTGACCATCTGGATCACCGCTGCCTTCATGGTTATCCCTGGCTTTATTTATCGAAAGGTTTCACAAATGTGATTTTAGGCTCTTTGACCGGTCCCTCGACGCGATAGTGCACGCTGGCGAAACGCGACACCCGATCGCCGACCAGGCGGTCCACCAGGAACAAGGCGCCGCCCACTGCCGGTGCACCCACGATCAGTGCTGCCAGGGGCAGGTTATTGGTGACCGGCAGGGATACCTGCAGGTTGGCGTTGACCTGATCGCGAACCATGTCCAAGGTGCCCTCGAGTTCGAAATTGCTGGAAGGCCCGGTGACGGTGATCGGTTCGCGGGTGACATACACCCCGTCGCTGGCTACCAGCAGGCCCTTGACCCGATCGTAGGCCAAGCCTTTGGAGAACAGGTCGGAAAAGTCCAGGCGCAGACGCCGGCCAATGGCATTGAAGTTGAGCAAGCCGAACACCCGCAGTGCCTGGGCACTGCCTTCCACCTCGACGAACTGGCCGCTGCGCAACGCCGCGTCCATGCTGCCGGAGAAACGCTTGAGACCGACCCAGGCTGGCGAGCCGGGCCAGCGACCATCGACGTCCAGGCGGAAGTCGCGACTGGTGACGGTCGGCGCGAAGCCCCACGCCTTGAGCACGTCGCCCAGGTTCTTGCCATCCAGCCGGCCTTTGTACCAACTGCTGGTGGCCCCCGGCACGCCCTCCCAACCACCGCTGCCGTCGACCCGCAGCCCCTTGAACGACAGGTCGATGTCGTCTGCTGAGACCCCGCGGGGGGTAGGACGTAACTTGATCGCAGCACTGCCGTAGAAGTCATCGCCACGGTAGAGCTTGTCGATGGACAGGTCCAGGGCCGGCACTTTACGCGGGTCGAAGTCAGCAAGCGGATCCGGCCCGTCTTCGTCCTGCGCCTGGGACGGATCGGCCGCCGGCAGCCGCAAAGTCTGCAGGCGCACCGCCATCGCTGCGCCCTTGGCGTCCGGTAGCCGGGCATTGCCGATCACCTCTCGGCTGTCCAGGCGCAGATCCCAGGCCGGACCACTGCGGGCCAGGCGCACCACAGCCTGGTTCAGATCCATACCGAAGGCCTTGAGCTGGCCGATGCTCAGGTCGACGCTCTGCAGGCTCTGTCGGGCGCTGCCACCGGGATCGCTGCCGCCCAGCCGTTCGGCCTGAGCCTGCCAAGGGGCCAGGTCGAGGGTTTGCAGCCGGCCACGAACACGCAGGCCTTGGCCGGTCGGCAGTTGCGCCGTGCCAGTGCCCAGCAGCAACTCGCCACGGCCCTGGGCCAGCTTGTCGGCGGGTGCTGCATAGGCGAGCCGCGCCAACTCGTCGTAAGCTGCATCGAAACGACGTTCGGCGCCTTGCAGGTTCATGCTGAAACGACCGTCGCGGGTCTCGGCGGCTGACTTGCCGAAAGGGGCCGGCAGGTCGATGGCCAGGCCCTTGAGCGACGAGCGGACATTCAGACTGTTGTCGCGTTTGCCCAGGTTGACCTGCAACTGGTAGGGCAGTTCGCCCGAAACCGGTAGCGTCTGGTCGAACTGCAACCAGTCGGTCAGGGCCTTGAGCGCCACCTGGCCGCTGGCTTCGATGCGCGTCTGCATCTGCCCCGGCGCGCCCTGGGCGACGATCTGTGCGGTCACCGGTTTGCCAAACGCCTGCAGACTGATGCCCTTGCCACTCAAGCCTTTGTCCAGGTCGAAACTGAAATCACCTTTCAGGCGACTGAGTTCCAACGTCGGTGGCGCGATCTTGAGACGAGCATCGTGGGTGGCGAAATCCACCAGCACCTTCGGCTGCTCACCATGGGCCAACGGAATGTCCAGCTTGATCTTGCCGTTCAACGGGCCTTCGCCTTCCCAGCCGGCGAAGATTTCGCCGGTGCCGATGGGAGCTTGCTTGAGAATCCTCAGGCCATCGCCAAGGGTGCCGGCAAAGTCGCCATCCAGGTGCAAGTGGCTGTGCTGGCCCTCCTCCACATGCGGAATGTCGACGTTGACGTCGCTGACCTGGGTATCGAGCAACAGCCCATGACGCGCGTTGATACGCACGCCGCTGTCTTCGATCAGGACATCGCCATCGACATGCTGCACCTGGGGCCAGCCGGGCTGGAAGTCGAGCGCCGCGTCATTGACCTTGAAAAACAGGCTGATGCTGCGAGCCTCAGCCGGGGCACCATGGTTGAGCGAGCCCTGGTACTGGAAATAGCCTTGCTCGACATTGCCTTTGACGATGGCGCTACGCAGCCACTCGTCCAAGGCCGGACTGAGGACTTCGGGCAGGTATTTGGCGGTGTAGCGGCCATCGCCGTCGGTGAGGCCCACCCGCAGGTCCATGTAGCTTTCGTGTCCAGGCTCGAAGAACAACCGGATGAGAAAGTCTGCGGCGATCTTGCCCTCCTCACCGAGCACCTTGATATAGGGCGCGATGAGGGTGAAGCCTTCCTGGTCCAGCGCCCAGGTCAGCCGCGCATTGGCCTTCTGGTAATGCCAGGGTTTTCCGAAGATCGGATACAGATGCAGCATGAAGGCGTCGCTATCCAGGCGCAATTCGCCATGCCCCAAGTCGCCGCTGATGCTGCCGCTGACGTTGCCGGCAGCCGGCGCGCCGTGGTATGCGTCGAAGCCGACCTTGTCCAGGTTGGCGGCGAACTGTAAACGTTGATCGCCTTCTGCCTTGGGTCGGATATCCAGGCGCACATTGCGCAGGGTACCGGTCACCTTCAGGCCATCGACCACCGCCATGAGCTTCTCCGGCAGTGGCGCGAGGGCATCGATCAATGGCGTCAATGGCGTAAGGTCGAGACGGTCCGCCTGAACCTGCCAGGTCGGTCCCCCTGCATCCTGCCCCTCACGCTGTTGCAGCTGCAGGTGGGACTCCCAGCGTTTTTCACCCATGCTGGCGGCGAGTGAGTCGACTACGACGTCGAACCCCTGCTCACGGCGCTGGAACCAGACCCCCAGGGCGAGGTTGTCCAGCTTCACCGCTTTGCGCCCGGTGTAGGCACCGCGCAGCTCGGGCGCATTGAGGCGCACCACCGCTCGTTCGAGCCCCCCTTTGCGCCAATCGATCCAGAATTCGCCACCGGCGCGCAGGGCTTGCGCCTGCCACTGGCCCAACAGCCGCGGCGGCAGCCAACGCGACCAGTCGCTCTGCGGCAAGCTCAGGTAGACCTCGGCACTGCCTTGGCGCCAGGCATCGGCGGTAGCGCGACTGCGCAGGTTCAACGCAAGGGGCTGACCATCGGGCAAGGTGGCCCGCAGGTCGAGGGCCTGGCGCGAAGCGCCGGCCTGCAAACCGAGACTGACATAGGTGAGGGTCAGCGGATCGCGCTGCCAAGGCTGCAAGGTGACTTGGCTGTCGAAGACGTCGACCCGCCCCAACCGCTCCAGACGTTCCAGGGTTTCGGCCGGATCCAGCGGTGCATCGTCTTTCTTCGGCAGGCCTTCGAGGGCCCAGCCGCCCTGCTCGTCTTCGCGGGCGATCAATTGCAGGCCGCTGAGCTCGATGTGCGCCAGACGCACCTGGCGGGCCATGAGACTGCCCCACAGATCGGGCACGACCCGCACATCGTCCAGGCGCAGGGCCGAGGCCCCCTCGCCCAGCTGCAAATCACGCAGGCGCAGCACGGGCACCAGGCCGCTCCAACGCCCTTCGAGCGCACCGATGTGCACCGGCAGGCCCAAGGCCTGCTCGGCCTTGGTTTCAACGTCTGCGCGGTACTCGGCCACCAGCGGCACCAGTTGCCGTCCGAGGCTGACATACAACGCGACGAGTACTGCCAGCAGCGCGCAGATGCCAAGACCCCAGCGGGTCATGGCAACCGGAACGCGGGTCAGACGCCCCATTGCCGTGGCCCTCCAAGTCGTCTATCCATCATGGCCCGATGTACCGGTTTTGCCAGCCCGAGCGGCTTCTATTGCGGGTCAGAGCAGCACCACATCGTATTGTTCCTGTGAATACATCGACTCGACCTGGAAGCGAATCGTTCGACCGATGAACGCTTCCAGTTCAGCCACGTTGCCCGACTCTTCATCGAGCAGCCGGTCGACCACTTTCTGGTTGGCCAGTACACGATAGCCCTCGGCCTGGTAGGCGCGGGCCTCGCGAAGGATTTCGCGGAAAATCTCGTAGCAAATGGTTTCAGGGGTTTTCAGCTTGCCGCGCCCCTGGCAGGCCACGCAGGGCTCGCACAGTACTTGCTCAAGGCTCTCGCGGGTGCGCTTGCGGGTCATCTGCACCAGACCGAGCTCGGTGATGCCGATGATGTTGGTCTTGGCATGGTCACGTTCGAGCTGCTTTTCCAGGGTGCGCAATACCTGGCGCTGATGCTCCTCATCTTCCATGTCGATGAAATCGATGATGATGATGCCGCCAATGTTGCGCAGGCGCAGCTGCCGGGCAATGGCCGTGGCCGCCTCGAGGTTGGTCTTGAAGATGGTTTCTTCGAGGTTGCGGTGGCCGACGAATGCGCCGGTGTTGACGTCGATGGTCGTCATGGCCTCGGCCGGATCGACCACCAGATAACCGCCGGACTTCAATGGCACCTTGCGCTCAAGGGCGCGCTGAATTTCGTCCTCCACACCGTAGAGATCGAAGATTGGCCGTTCGCCGGGATAATGTTCGAGGCGGTCGGCGATTTCCGGCATCAATTCGGCGACGAACTGCGTGGTCTTCTGGAAGGTTTCCCGGGAATCGATGCGAATCTTCTCGATTTTCGGATTGACCAGGTCGCGCAGCGTACGCAAGGCCAGGCCGAGGTCCTCGTAGATGACCGTCGGCGCCCCGCAGGTCTGGATCTGGCTGCCGATCTGCTCCCACAACCTGCGCAGGTAACGGATGTCCTGGAGGATTTCCTCGCTGCGTGCGCCTTCGGCCGCGGTGCGCAGGATGAACCCGCCGGCGTCCTTGATGTTCTCACTGTCCACACAATCGCTGACCACCTGCTTGAGGCGCTCACGCTCGGCTTCGTCCTCGATTTTCAGCGAAATGCCGACATGACTGCTGCGGGGCATGTACACCAGGTAACGCGAGGGAATGGACAACTGCGTGGTCAAACGCGCGCCCTTGGTGCCGATCGGATCCTTGGTCACCTGGACCACCAGGGCCTGGCCCTCATGGACCAGGGCGGTAATGTTTTCAACCGCCGAACCTTCGCGCTGGGAAATCTCCGAGGCGTGGATGAACGCAGCGCGCTCCAGGCCTATGTCGACGAAGGCCGCCTGCATGCCTGGCAGGACGCGCACGACCTTGCCCTTGTAGATGTTGCCGACGATGCCTCGGCGTTGCGTGCGCTCGACGTGCACCTCTTGCAGCACGCCGTTTTCCACCACTGCCACGCGTGATTCCATCGGGGTGATGTTGATCAGGATCTCTTCACTCATGGCAGGCTCTCGTCCAAAGTCTTCGGTAATGATGGATCGCTGTCGAATCGCTGGCTAGCGCGGTGCTGAAACCTCGTGTTGCTGCCAGCAGGCGATGGAAAACTGTGCCAGCAGTTGGGCGGTCTCGAACAGCGGTAGGCCGACCACCGTGGAGTAGCTACCCGTGAGGGATTTGACGAACACCGCACCCAGGCCCTGGATGGCGTAACCGCCGGCCTTGTCCAACGGCTCGCCCGTGGCCCAATAGCGCAGCGCCTCGTCGTGACCGATGGCGCGAAAATGCACATCGGTGGCCACGCACACGTCCAGGCAGCGCTGGCCGTCGGTCACCGCAACGGCGGTGAGCACCTGGTGCTGGCCGTCGGAAAGATCTGCGAGCATCGCCAAGGCATGCGCTTGGTCACGGGGCTTGCCCAGCATCTGGCCCTTGGCCACGACCACGGTGTCGGCGGCCAACACTACGCCTGGGCCACTCAGTCGAGCGAAGCCTGCGGCAGCCTTGGCGCGGGCCAGGCGCAGGGCGTACTCGGTGACGGCCTCGTCGGGCAGAGGGGATTCATCGATGGGAGCAGTGACGACACTGAACGGCACGCCGATCTGAGTCAGCAGTTCACGCCGCCGCGGTGAGCCGGAAGCCAGGTAAAGCGGGGTCATTCGGACATCTCCCTGTCAGTCGCGGCATCGCCGTCAGTTGATGTGCAGGCGCCGGCGCAGATCGCGCAGGGCGAAACTGATCCAAGGCCAGAGCAAGGCACTGATGACCGCAGACCAGACCAACGCTAGGGTCGGCAAGCGGTTGCCGGTGAGCGCGCTGAGCCACAGCTGGATGAGCTGGGCGATGCCGAAGATCACCAGGATCACCAGGCTTTGCTGCCACATGGGAAACATGCGCAGGCGCTGTTGCAGGGACAGCACCAGGAAGGTGATCAGGGTGAGAATCAGGGCGTTCTGGCCGAGCAGTGTGCCATACAGCACGTCCTCGGCCAGACCGAGGACGAAGGCTGTGGTCATGCCGACCTTGTTCGGCACCGCCAGGGTCCAGAACGACACCAGCAGGGCCAGCCACATGGGCCGGAACACTTCCATGAACTGCGGCATGGGCGACACGCTGAGCAGCAGGCCGATGGCGAAGGTCAGCCAGATCACCCAGCCGTGGTTGCGTCGCGAAGCAGCCATCATTGTCTCCGGGGTTGGGTCGGCGTCGCCGGAGCCGCGGCTGGCGCCGGAGCTTCAGGCACGGCGGCAGGTGCAGTCGCAGCCGGAGCCGCCGGGACAGCCGCTGCGGGAGCGGTCGCCCCGGAAGCGCCGGTCTCGGTCGCCGGCTGGGCCGGGGACGTCGCGCCCTTGCGATCGGCCTCTTCCTGGGCGACGGCGGCGTCGGTCGCGCGTTGCTCCGGTGTGCGTCGGTCACTGAACACCAGCAGCATGTAGCGGCTGCGGTTGAGGGCGGCAGTGGGGATGGCGCGAACGATGGCGAACGGCTGGCCGGAGTCGTGGATCACTTCGTTGACCGTGGCCACCGGGTAGCCGGCGGGGAAACGCTGGCCCATGCCGGAACTGACCAGCAGGTCGCCTTCCTTGATGTCGGCGGTATCGGCCACATGACGCAGTTCGAGACGCTCAGGGTTGCCGGTACCGCTGGCGATCGCGCGCAAGCCATTGCGGTTGACCTGCACCGGAATGCTGTGGGTGGTGTCGGTCAGCAGCAGCACGCGCGAGGTGTAGGGCATCAATTCGACCACCTGGCCCATCAGGCCACGGGCATCGAGCACCGGCTGGCCCAGGAACACGCCATCACGTTCGCCCTTGTTGATCATGATCCGGTGGGTGAACGGATTGGGATCGACGCCGATCAGCTCGGCGACTTCGACCTTCTCGTTGACCAGCGCCGAGGAGTTGAGCAACTCGCGCAACCGCACGTTCTGTTCGGTCAGGGCCGCCAGCTTCTGCAGCCGCCCCTGCAGCAGCAGGGCTTCGGTCTTGAGCTTCTCGTTCTCGGCGATCAGTTCGTTGCGGCTGCCGAACTGGCCAGCCACGCCCTGCCAGAGGCGCTGCGGCAGGTCGGTGATCCAGTACGACTCCATCAGGACCAGGCCCATCTGGCTGCGCACCGGTTTGAGCACGGCAAAACGTGCGTCGACCACCATCAGCGCGACGGACAACACCACGAGCACGAGCAAGCGCACGCCCAGCGAGGGGCCCTTGGAGAAAAGCGGTTTAATGGGCCGTTCCTCGTGGACGACTCAGGAAGTCATGGGACATGGGACAACGCACCAGCCTGGTTGCGGGTTGACGGAAACGGCGCACGATTTGCGCCTGCCCAACGCATACAGGTAGCACTGCGCGTGCTACCTGTAAACCGGGCGCTCGGATGCAGCGAGCGAAATCACTCGCTGGAGAGCAGGTCCATCGCGTGCTTGTCCATCATCTCCAGGGCGCGACCACCGCCACGGGCGACGCAGGTCAGCGGGTCTTCGGCGACGATCACCGGCAAACCGGTTTCCTGGGCCAGCAGCTTGTCCAGGTCACGCAGCAACGCACCCCCACCGGTCAGCACCAGACCACGCTCGGCGATGTCGGAGGCCAGCTCCGGTGGCGATTGCTCCAGCGCGCTCTTGACCGCCTGAACGATGGTCGCCAGCGACTCCTGCAGCGCCTCGAGCACCTCGTTGGAGTTCAGGGTGAAGGCACGCGGCACGCCTTCCGCCAGGTTGCGACCACGCACGTCGACTTCACGCACTTCGCCACCTGGGTAGGCGGTGCCGATTTCCTGCTTGATACGCTCAGCGGTGGATTCGCCGATCAGGCTGCCGTAGTTGCGGCGCACATAGGTGACGATGGCTTCGTCGAAGCGGTCGCCGCCAACACGAACGGATTCGGCATACACCACGCCGTTGAGCGAGATCAGAGCGATCTCGGTGGTACCGCCACCGATATCGACGACCATCGAGCCCCGCGCTTCCTCGACCGGCAGGCCGGCACCGATAGCGGCGGCCATCGGCTCTTCGATCAGGAACACTTCGCGGGCGCCGGCACCCAGGGCCGACTCACGGATCGCCCGGCGCTCGACCTGGGTCGACTTGCACGGCACGCAGATCAAGACCCGCGGGCTCGGCTGCAGGAAGCTGTTCTCGTGAACCTTGTTGATGAAGTACTGCAACATTTTTTCACAAACGCTGAAGTCGGCGATGACGCCGTCCTTCATCGGGCGAATGGCGGCAATGTTGCCAGGTGTACGGCCCAGCATGCGCTTGGCTTCGGTACCGACGGCCACGACGCTTTTCTGGTTGCCGTGGGTACGGATGGCAACAACCGAGGGCTCATTCAGGACGATACCGCGCTCACGCACGTAAATAAGGGTGTTGGCAGTACCCAGGTCGATGGAGAGATCGCTGGAAAACATGCCACGCAGTTTCTTGAACATGGGAAAGTGACCCTGGGGAAAGCGTGGGTAAAAAAGTGCGGCAAACTCTAACAATGGCAGGGATTTTGGGCAAGGAGCCAATATGTTAAATTGGCTGTTTTTCCGAGCATGCCGACAGATGATCGCGGCCGTATGACCGCCAAAATGCTGGCATGTTCCTCATCACGGACCCTATTCCGTTCTTTGTTTCCCCTGGAGATTCCCATGGCGCTCGAACGCTGCGACGTGGAAAAGATCGCTCATCTGGCCCGTCTGGGCCTCAATGAAGGCGAACTTCCGCGCATTACCGATGCCCTGAACAGCATTCTCGGCCTGGTCGACCAGATGCAGGCCGTCGACACCACTGGCATCGAGCCACTGGCACACCCACTGGAGGCCAGCCAGCGCCTGCGCCCCGACCAGGTCACCGAGCACAACCAGCGCGACGCCTACCAGGCCATCGCACCCGCGACCGAAAACGGTCTGTACCTGGTTCCCAAAGTCATCGAGTAAGGGATAGAGCCTGCCATGCATGAATTGACCCTGGCCGAGATCGCCCGCGGACTCGCCGACAAGTCGTTTTCCTCCGAAGAGCTGACCGGCGCCCTGCTGGCGCGTGTCAAGCAACTGGACCCACAGATCAACAGCTTCATCAGCGTCACCGAAGAGCTGGCCCTGGGCCAGGCGCGGGCCGCCGACGCCCGTCGCGCCGCTGGCGAAAACGGCGCGTTGCTCGGCGCACCGATCGCTCACAAGGACCTGTTCTGCACCCTCGGCGTGCGCACCAGCTGCGGCTCGAAGATGCTCGACAACTTCAAGGCGCCCTACGACGCCACGGTGGTCGCCAAGCTGGCCGAAGCCGGCATGGTCACGCTGGGCAAGACCAACATGGACGAGTTCGCCATGGGTTCGGCCAACGAATCCAGCCACTACGGCGCGGTGAAGAACCCATGGAACCTCGAGCACGTGCCAGGCGGTTCGTCCGGCGGTTCGGCTGCGGCGGTAGCCGCGCGCCTGCTGCCGGCCACCACCGGCACGGATACCGGCGGCTCGATCCGTCAGCCGGCGGCACTCACCAACCTCACTGGCCTCAAGCCGACGTATGGTCGTGTCTCGCGCTGGGGCATGATCGCCTACGCCTCCAGCCTCGATCAGGGCGGCCCGCTGGCGCGCACCGCCGAAGACTGCGCCCTGCTGCTGCAAGGCATGGCCGGCTTCGACGCCAAGGACTCCACCAGCATCGACGAGCCGGTGCCTGACTACAGCGCCAGCCTGAACGATTCGCTGCAGGGCCTGCGCATCGGCCTGCCGAAGGAATACTTCGGCGCCGGCCTCGACCCACGCATCGCCGAGCTGGTCCAGGCCAGCGTCAAGGAGCTGGAAAAGCTCGGCGCGGTGGTCAAGGAAATCAGCCTGCCGAACATGCAGCACGCCATTCCGGCGTACTACGTGATCGCGCCTGCGGAAGCCTCCTCCAACCTGTCGCGTTTCGACGGCGTGCGTTTCGGCTATCGCTGCGATGCGCCCAAGGACCTCACCGACCTGTACAAGCGCTCCCGTGGCGAAGGCTTCGGCGCCGAAGTGCAACGCCGCATCATGGTCGGCACCTATGCCCTGTCGGCGGGTTACTACGATGCGTATTACCTCAAGGCGCAACAGATCCGCCGGCTGATCAAGAACGACTTCATGGCGGCTTTCGAAGGCGTCGACCTGATCCTCGGCCCGACCACGCCGAACCCGGCCTGGAAGCTAGGCGCCAAGAGCAGCGACCCGGTCGCCGCCTACCTGGAAGACGTCTACACCATCACCGCCAACCTGGCCGGCCTTCCGGGCCTGTCGATGCCGGCCGGCTTCGTGGACGGCCTGCCGGTGGGCGTGCAACTGCTGGCACCGTACTTCCAGGAAGGCCGCCTGCTCAACGTCGCGCACCGTTACCAGCAAGTCACCGACTGGCATACCCGCGCTCCTAACGGCTTCTGAGGAATTCACACATGCAATGGGAAGTTGTGATCGGGCTGGAGATTCATACCCAGCTGGCCACCCAGTCGAAGATCTTCTCCGGCAGTGCCACCACCTTCGGCTCCGAGCCGAACACCCAGGCCAGCCTGGTCGACCTGGGCATGCCCGGCGTACTGCCGGTGCTCAACGCCGAAGCCGTGCGCATGGCCTGCATGTTCGGCCTGGCGATCGACGCCGAAATCGGCAAGCGTAACGTGTTCGCGCGCAAGAACTACTTCTACCCCGACTTGCCCAAGGGCTACCAGATCAGCCAGATGGACCTGCCGATCGTCGGCAAGGGCCACCTGGACATCGCCCTCGAAGACGGCACCATCAAGCGTATCGGCGTGACCCGCGCGCACCTGGAAGAAGATGCCGGCAAGAGCCTGCACGAAGACTTCAGTGGTTCCACCGGCATCGATCTGAACCGTGCCGGCACGCCTCTGCTGGAAATCGTCTCCGAGCCGGACATGCGCAGTGCCAAGGAAGCCGTCGCCTATGTCAAGGCGATTCACGCCCTGGTGCGTTACCTGGGCATCTGCGACGGCAACATGGCCGAAGGTTCGCTGCGTTGCGACTGCAACGTGTCGATCCGGCCAAAAGGCCAGACTGAGTTCGGCACCCGCTGCGAGATCAAGAACGTCAACTCGTTCCGCTTCATCGAGCGCGCCATCAACAGCGAGATCCAGCGCCAGATCGACCTGATCGAAGACGGCGGCAAGGTCGTTCAGGAAACTCGCCTGTACGATCCAAACAAGGACGAGACCCGCTCGATGCGCAGCAAGGAGGAGGCCAACGACTACCGTTACTTCCCCGATCCGGACCTGCTGCCAGTGGTGATCGAGGACAGCTTCCTGGAAACCGTCCGCGCCGGCCTGCCAGAGCTGCCGACCCAGAAGGTCGAGCGCTTCCAGCAGCAGTACGGCCTGTCGGCCTACGACGCCAACGTCCTGGCCTCCAGCCGCGAACAGGCGGACTACTTCGAGGAAGTGGTGAAGATCGGCGGCGACGCCAAGCTTGCCGCCAACTGGGTCATGGTCGAGCTGGGCAGTCTGCTCAACAAGCTTGGGGTCGAGATCGACCAGGCACCGGTCAGCGCCGCGCACTTGGGCGGCATGCTCCTGCGCATCCGCGACAACACCATCAGTGGCAAGATCGCCAAGACCGTGTTCGAAGCGATGGCTGCCGGTGAAGGCGATGCCGACAGCATCATCGAAAGCAAAGGCCTCAAGCAGGTCACCGACACCGGTGCGATCGACAAGATGCTCGACGAAGTCCTGGCTGCCAACGCCGAGCAGGTCGAACAATACCGCGCAGCCGACGAGGCCAAGCGAGGCAAGATGTTCGGCTTCTTCGTCGGCCAGGCGATGAAGGCATCCAAAGGTAAGGCCAACCCGGGGCAGGTGAACCAATTGCTCAAGGCCAAGCTCGAAGGGTGACGGTTTTGTCCCTGTAATCCTTCGCGGGCAAGCCCGCCCTCGCAGCCCCCGCGCCACCCTCCCAGGCGGCGCCTCACCTGTGGGAGCGGGGTTGCCCGCGAATGGCCACCCTGGAGAACCCCTGACTTGCTGATGCGATCACTGGGCACCCTTGCCTTCATCTCCTTCCTGGCCGGCTGTGCCAGTCACGACATCGACCCACGCGGCTACGACCAGACCGGTACCGCGTCCTACTATGGCTCGCGCCACCATGGCAAACGTACTGCCAGCGGCGAAGCCTTCAATCAACATGGCCTCACCGCCGCTCACCGCAGCCTGCCGTTTGGCAGCAAGGTGCTGGTCACCAACCTGTCGAACCAGCGCAGCGTGGTGGTCCGCATCAATGACCGCGGCCCACACACCCGGGGCCGACTGATCGATCTATCCCGTGCTGCAGCGGAAAAAATCGGCATGCTGCGTAGCGGAACTGCGCGCGTGCGGGTACAAGGGCTGAGCGACTGATCCGACCTGACGCCCCATCTGACAGGAGCCCTGACCATCTTCGACCTGGCCACCCTTCCCACCCTCAGCCTGCTGCAACTGGGCGCGGCACTCGTATTGCTGATCGGCGGTGCCGAATTGATGGTGCGTGCCGCCCTGCGCCTGGCCCAGCATCTGCATGTGCGACCGCTGATCATCGGCCTCAGTCTGGTGGCCTTCGGCAGCACGGCGCCACAGCTCACGGTGAGCCTGCAAGCTGCCTACCAAGGTGCACCGGACGTTGCCGTGGGCAGCGTGATCGGCAGCAACATCTTCAACGTTCTGGTCATTCTCGGCCTGGCCGCACTGATCATTCCCTTGCGGGTTTCCCGTCAGCTGGTGCGTCTGGATATCCCACTGATGATCCTGGCGAGCGTCCTGGTCTACGCCCTGTGCGTCAATGGCCAGCTGGGGCGCTTCGAAGGGCTGGTACTGTTGCTCGGCCTGGTCGGCTACCTGGCCATGCTCTGGCATCAGTCTCGCCACTATGCCCGCACCTACCCAGCGCCCGCCTTGGTCGCCGTGCGCCCTGGCCGCTTCTGGTCCGCCACCTTGCTGCAAGTGGCCATTGGCTTGGTGCTGCTGAGCCTGGCCGGCCACCTGCTGCTGCAGGCCGCCGTCGAGGTGGCAACCGACCTGGGGCTTTCCGAGCGCGTCATCGGCCTGACAGTGGTAGCGGTCTGCACCTCACTGCCAGAACTGGCCGCCGCACTGGTCGCGGCGTTGCGCGGTGAACGGGAAATCGCCGTGGGCACGGTGATCGGCAGCAACCTGCTCAATTTGCTTGGGGTGCTGGGGCTGACCGCACTGATCACCCCCGAGCCCTTGAGCATTTCACCCAATGCCCTCGGGTTCGACCTGCCGGTGATGCTCGGCGTCGCTGCCCTGGCCTTGCCGATGTTCTACTCCGGCTACCGCATCACCCGCGCCGAGGGCCTGGTACTGCTCTGCCTCTACCTGGCCTATGGCCTGCATGTGGCAGCCTTCACCATGGGCATGCCGCTGGCCGGCCGGCTGGAGCGGTTGATGCTGTTCTATGTGCTGCCGGTGCTAGGCGCGGTGCTGCTCTACACCACCTTACGCGCCTGGCGCCGCCAGCACTGATCGGAACTGCCTGAGTTACCGAGCTTGCCGGGCTTTCTTGACGCAGAACGCCCCCCACAGCACCAGGATCCAGGCAGGGATCAGCATCACCGAAATACGCACGCTGGGGGTCAGGAACATGACCACCAGGATCAGCACGATGAACGCCAGGCACAGGTAGTTGGTCAGCGGGTGACCCAGGCTCTTGTAGAACGGCGTGACACCCGCCGCCAACTTGGCCTTGCGGAACTTCAGGTGAGTGATGCTGATGCTCGCCCAGTTGATCACCAGTGCCGACACCGCCAGCGCCATCAACAGGCCAAACGCCTCACCCGGCATCAAGTAGTTGATCAACACGCACAACCCCGTAGCGAACGCCGATACGCCCAGCGCGGTCAACGGCACGCCACGGCGACTCACCTTGAGCAGCTGACGCGGCGCATCGCCCTGGCTGGCCAAGCCGAACAGCATACGGCTGTTGGCATACACGCAGCTGTTGTACACCGACAACGCCGCGGTGAGCACCACCACGTTGAGAATGGTCGCCACCACGTCGCTGTCCAGTTCGTGGAAGATCATCACGAACGGACTGCCGCCCTGCACCACCTTCTGCCACGGGTACAGCGACAGCAACACCGCCAATGCGCCGATATAGAAGATCAGAATGCGGTACACCACCTGGTTGGTGGCCTTGGGAATGCTCACCTTCGGATTGGCGGCCTCAGCCGCAGTGATGCCGACCAGCTCCAGACCACCGAACGAAAACATGATCACCGCCAGCGCCATGACCAGGCCGCCGACGCCGTTGGGGAAGAAGCCGCCGTACTGCCAGAGGTTGGCCACACTGGCCTGCGCGCCCCCCTGCCCACTGCCCAGCAGCCAGGCACCGAAACCGATCATGCTGACGATCGCCACCACCTTGATCAGGGCGAACCAGAACTCCAGCTCGCCGTAGACCTTCACCTGGGTCAGGTTGATCAGGTTGATGACCACGAAGAAGATCGCCGCTGTTGCCCAGGTCGGAAAGCCCGGCCACCAGTACTGCACGTAGATACCGACGGCGGTGAGCTCGGCCATCCCCACGAGCACGTAGACCACCCAGTAGTTCCAGCCCGAAACGAATCCGGCGAACTCGCTCCAGTACTTGTGGGCGAAGTGGCTGAAGCTGCCTGCGACCGGCTCTTCGACCACCATCTCGCCCAGCTGGCGCATGATCAGGAAGGCCATCAGGCCGGCGATGGCATACCCCAGCAATACCGAGGGACCGGCTAGCTGGATGGTCTGGGCGATCCCCAGGAACAACCCGGTGCCAATGGCTCCGCCCAGCGCGATGAGCTGGATATGACGATTCTTCAGCCCGCGCTGCAACTGCTCGGGCGTGCTCTGGTCTTGCATGAAGTGTCCTTTGGTTCAGTGAGGCAATGTTGTTGCTGTTATATGCAGTCGAGGATCTAGATCCATCCGCCCCACTGCAAGATGAAAATGCCGATGTTGGTGGTAATGGCCGCCATCAGCGTGGTGATCACGATGATCGACGCTGCCAACTCGTGGTTGCCGTTGGCCGCTCGGGCCATGACGTAGCTGGCCGCTGCGGTGGGGCTGCCGATGTAGAGGAACAGGATGCCCAGTTCGGCGCCCCGGAAACCGCAGAGCCAGGCGCCAAGGGTGCCGAGCAGCGGCAGCCAGACCATCTTCACCAGACTGGCATCGATGGCCAGCTTGCCGCTGTCGCGCAGGGCCGCGAGTGACAGGGTCCCACCGATGCAGATCAGTGCCAGGGGCAGCGTCATCTGCGCCAGGTAGTCACCCGAAGTCAGCAGCCAGTTGGGCAACGGCACCTGTCCGTAGGCCATGGGCGCGGCCACCAGCACGCTGATGATCAGCGGGTTGCTGAAAATGCTCTTGCAGATGCTCCAGGGGTCGGATTTGAGATCGGGGCTGTATACCGCCAGTACCACTGCCGACAGAGCGTTGTACATGAGGATGACCAGACCAGCCAGCACAGCCCCGAGAGAAATACCGTAGTCACCATAGAGGCTGGCAGCCAGCGCCAAGCCGATCACGCCGTTGTTGCCGCGAAACGCCCCCTGGGTGTAGATGCCTCGCTCGGCGAGCGGACTGCGCCAAATCGCCAAGCCCCAGGACAGGGCGAAGCCGACCAGGGTAGCGGCGACGAAGTAGAGCATGACCCCTGGCTTGACCGCCGCGGCCAGGTCGGCGTGATAGATACCGAGGAACAGCAGCGCCGGCATGCAGACGTTGAACACCAATTGCGAGGCCACGCGATTGAAGTTGTCGTCGATGAGGTGGATGCGCTTGAGCAATATACCCAAGAAAAGCATGGCAAAGACGGGCGCCGTGATGTTCAGCGTCTGGATGAGAAGGGCGAGCATGCGCAAGCGGTCCTGAGGAAGGGTTGCCGTTCAAGGGGCAGATGATACGCCAACGCGTCAGGAAATGCGGGGATCTAGAGGGAAAATTCAGTTCTTCTGGAGGTTGTAACGGCCTCTTCGCGGGCAGTCGGGGCGCCGAACCGCCGCGAAGAGGCCGGGAGGATCAGCGCCGGACCGGCCGCTTCTGCAACTTGCGCTGCAAGGTCCGGCGGTGCATGCCCAGCGCCCGGGCGGTGGCCGAGATATTGCCCTCGTGCTCGTTGAGCACTCGCTGGATGTGCTCCCACTGCAAGCGGTCGACCGACATCGGGTTCTCAGGCACCAGGGTGTCGAGATCGGTGTGCTCGGACAGCAGCGCCGCCAGCACGTCGTCGGCATCGGCCGGCTTGCACAGATAGTTGCATGCCCCACGCTTGACCGCCTCGACTGCGGTGGCGATGCTCGAGTAACCGGTCAGGATCACCACGCGCATTTCCGGGTCGAGTTCCAGAAGCTTGGGCAGCAGCACCAAGCCGGAGTCGCCTTCCATCTTCAAGTCCAGCGTCGCATAGTCGGGCAGGTCCTGCTTGGCCAGCGCCAGCCCTTCTTCGGCGGAACCGGCAGTGCTGACGCGGAAACCGCGGCGGCTCATGGCACGCGCCATGACGCGGGTGAAAGTGGCATCGTCGTCCACCAGCAGCAGGTGCGGCAGCTCTTCGCTTTCGACCTGGTTTTCGTCACTCATCATTCATCTCCTCGCTTGCCGTAGGGCAGGCGCAGTTCGGTCAGGGTGCCACCCTGTTCATGACTATAGAGTTTTACCGAGCCGCCCGCACGGGTCACGCTGGCCTTGCTCAAGAACAGGCCCAGGCCGAAGCCTTTGCCTTTGGTGGTAATGAAGGGTTTACCGATGGCTTCGGCAATCGCCGGGGGCACGCCCGGGCCATGGTCGCGAATACTGATCAGGATGTCCTCGGCGTCCCAGTCCAGACGTACCTCCAGGTCATCCGGGCAGGCATCGGCAGCATTGTTCAGCAGGTTCAGCAAGGCCTGGGTCAGATCTGGCGGCGGCGTCAGGCGCGGCACCTGGCCGTCACGCAGTCGCTGGAAGCGATAGCTGGCCTCGGGGCGCATCAGGTGCCAGCGATTCAACGCTTCGTCCAACCAGGCGGTCACCTCCTGCTCGCCGACGTCCAGACGGCGGTTGGCTTCGGCGGCGCGCACCAGCTGCTGGAGGGTTTCCTTGCACAACTTGACCTGATCCTGAAGGATCGCCAGGTCTTCCTGCAATTGCGGATCGGCGTGATCCTGGCGCATCTCGTTGAGCAGCACGCTCATGGTCGCCAGCGGCGTGCCCAGTTCGTGGGCAGCCCCGGCGGCTTGAGTCGCCACCGCCAGCAGTTGCTCGTCACGCAGGCTTTCTTCACGGCGCTCGGCCCGCAATTGTTCCTGACGACGCAGCTCCTCGGCCATCCGCGCGGCGAAAAAGGTGATGACCGCAGCGGCCAGGGCGATGCTCAGCCACATGCCGTAAACCTGCATCTTGTCCCGCGCCATCGGCAGCCCTTCGAGCGGGTAGAACTGCACCAGCAAGAGGCTGTAGGCCGTCAGCGCGATACCCGACAGAATCAGCGAATACAGCCAGGGCAGGGTCACTGCGGCAATTGCCAGTGGCACCAGGTAGTAGGACACGAACGGATTGGTCGAACCGCCGGAGTAGTACAGCAAGGCACTGTGGATCAGCAGGTCGCAGGCCAGTTGCAGGGCATATTCGAGCTCGGTGACCGGCAACGACAGGCGCAGGCGCAAGGCGGTGAAGGCACACAGGATCGACGACAGGGCCAGGGTGGCGGCCAGGGACAACCACGGCAGCGGCAGCAGGTCGGTCCAGTAGGCGACCCCCACGGAGCCCGCCTGGGCGGCCAGCACCAGCACACGAATGACAGTCAAGCGCCAGAGGTTCTGGCGGGTAGCGGACAGCGGTTGTACGACAGCGAGCATGAGCTCTCCTGATGAGTGCTCCAGGAAAATCGGCTGGAGTATACCGAAGCCGGGCGCCTCGCTGCAGCGATGCGGCAAAGCGCCACACTTTGTCACAGGTTGATGATGGCACTTTTGAACCCACTACACTGGGGTCGGTCTGATGGGCCATGCGTGGCCTAGAACCTCTAACCACGCCTTTATTGCCAAGGAGTAACACATGCCAATACCACGTCGCGGCGCCGCCCTGATCCTGTCCTGCGGCCTGCTTGCCAGCCTACCGGCCCTGGCCGATGAGCCGCGTTACAACCAGATATCGCTGCGCGCCGAAGTGAGCAAGGAAGTGGCCCGCGATCTGATGGTCGTGACCCTCTACAGCGAAGCCCAGGACAGCGATCCAGGCAAGCTCGCCAAGCAGATCACCGAAACCATGAACAAGGCGGTGCAGCAGGCTCGCCAGGTCAAGGATGTGAAGCTCAGCCAGGGCAGCCGCAACAGCTACCCGGTCTATGACAGCAAGGGCCAGAAGATCACTGGATGGCGCGAACGCGCAGAGTTGCGTCTGGAAAGCGCCGACTTCCCGGCCCTGTCGCAACTGACCGCCGACCTGCTGCAGGAACTGAAAATGGGCGGCATGGACTTCTCCATCGCCCCGGCTACCCGCAAGACCAGCGAAGACGCCCTGCTCAAGGATGCGGTCAATGCGTTCAAGGCCCGTGCCCAACTGGCGACTGAGGCGCTGGGCGGCAAAGGCTACAAGATCGTCAGCCTCAACCTCAACAGCAGCGGCTACCCTCGCCCCTACCTGCGCAGCGCACCGATGGCCATGAAGTCCATGGTTGCCGACGAGGCCGCCCCGGCACCGGACATCGAAGCGGGCACCAGCGAAGTCAGCATGAATGCCGATGGCTTGATCGAAGTGCAGATGCCTTGATCAGCACGCCGTCCCTCGCCAGAGGGACGGCGTTTTCAGACCGTTCCTACGCACCATTCGGCTGCGTCCTACAAACTTCCGATCCAGAAACATCCAGAAAAACCCCACCTTTTCCCCTTCGCAAACGTTCAACTTCGGCAAAAATTACATGGATGCGACATCCGTGTACGTTCGTCCTACGTTTTGCCCGCCGACTATCCTTTCAAGGATTGCATTGGAATACCCCCTGCATAAGTATCCGCAGGTCGGCTCACGAGGCCACCTCGCATTCAACAATGACAATAATGAGGCCACCATGCTCAAACATGCAGTCATTCCGTTTCTGCTCGGCGCAGGTTTGCTCGCCAGTGCACCTGACGCCCTCGCCGCGTCCAACCTGGTGTTCTGCTCCGAAGGCAGTCCGGCCGGTTTCGATCCAGGGCAGTACACCACCGGAACCGACTTCGATGCCTCGGCCGAGACCGTGTTCAACCGTCTGACCCAGTTCGAGCGCGGCGGCACCGCCGTGATTCCTGGCCTGGCCACCCGCTGGGATGTGTCCGAAGATGGCAAGTCCTACACCTTCCACCTGCGCGAAGGCGTCAAGTTCCACACTACCGACTACTTCAAGCCAAGCCGTGAATTCAATGCCGACGATGTGCTGTTCACCTTCCAGCGCATGCTCGACAAGGACCACCCGTTCCGCAAGGCATACCCCACCGAGTTTCCGTATTTCACCGACATGGGCATGGACAAGAACATCGCCCAGGTCGAGAAGCTCGACGACCACACGGTGCGCTTCACGCTCAACCAGGTCGATGCTGCATTCATCCAGAACCTGGCAATGAGCTTCGCCTCGATCCAGTCTGCCGAGTACGCCAATCAATTGCTCAAACAGGGCAAGGCCGCCGACATCAACCAGAAGCCGATCGGCACCGGCCCCTTCGTGTTCAGCAAGTACCAGAAGGACGCGCAGATCCGCTTCAAAGGCAACAAGGACTACTGGAAGCCCGATGATGTGAAGATCGACAACCTGATCTTCGCAATCACCACCGATGCCTCGGTGCGCATGCAGAAACTGAAGAAGAACGAGTGCCAGGTCACCCTCTTCCCACGTCCGGCCGACATCGAGCCGCTCAAGGCCGACAAGCAGCTGCAGATGCCCCAGCAACCGGGCTTCAACCTTGGCTACATCGCCTACAACGTGATGGACAAGCTCAAGGGCAGCGACACGCCAAACCCACTGTCCCAATTGAAGGTACGCCAGGCGCTGGACATGGCGGTGAACAAGGAACAGATCATCGAATCGGTCTACCAGGGCGCGGGGCAGTTGGCGGTCAACGCCATGCCGCCGACCCAGTGGTCCTATGACACAAGCATCAAGGACACCCCCTACGACCCGGAAAAAGCCAAGCAACTGCTCAAGGAAGCCGGCATCAAGGAAGGGACCGAGATCACCCTGTGGGCGATGCCCGTGCAGCGCCCTTACAACCCCAACGCCAAGCTGATGGCCGAGATGCTGCAAGCGGACTGGGCCAAGGTCGGCATCAAGGCGAAGATCGTCAGCTATGAGTGGGGCGAGTACATCAAGCGCTCCAAAGCCGGCGAGCAGGGCGCCATGCTGATCGGCTGGAGCGGCGACAACGGTGACCCCGACAACTGGCTGGGCACCCTGTACGGTTGCGATGCCATCGACGGCAACAACTTCTCCAAGTGGTGCTACAAGCCGTACGACGACCTGATCAAGCAAGCCAAGGCCACCCCTGACCAGGCCAAGCGGACCGAGCTGTACAAGCAGGCCCAGCACATCCTCAAGGAACAAGTGCCGATCACTCCGATCGCCCACTCGACGGTTTACCAACCGATGAGCGCCAAGGTGAAGGACTTCAAGATCAGTCCGTTCGCGCTGAACAGCTTCTACGGCGTCAGCGTCGAGAAATAGGCCAGCCCCCACTAGCAAGCACTTCGCGCCCACTCCGCCGCCCCCTGCGGCGGAGTCGGGTAACTGTTGCCGCCATTCTTCGCGTCAGGCGGCGTAGACAGCCGGAAAAGGAATCGCCATGCGCCATGCCACCCGCCTTTCAACCTTGCTCGCCCTGGGCCTGCTGAGCCAGGCTCCCGCACTTGCGGCCAAGAACTTGGTGTTCTGCTCCGAAGGCAGTCCGGCCGGTTTCGACACCGCCCAGTACACCAGCGCCACCGACAATGACGCCGCCGAACCGATCTACAACCGGCTGGTCGAGTTCGAACGTGGCGGCACCGCGGTGCAGCCCGCGCTGGCAAGCAGATGGGAAGTTTCCGACGATGGACTGCGCTACACCTTCCACTTGCGCGAAGGTGTGAAGTTCCATGCCAACAAAGCGTTCACTCCGAGCCGCGACTTCAACGCCGACGACGTGTTGTTCACGTTCAATCGCATGCTCGACAAGAACCAGCCGTTCCGCCAGGCCTACCCCACCGAGTTTCCCTATTTCGTCAGCATGGGCCTGGACAAGAACATCGCCGGGGTCGAGAAAACCGGTCCGCTGACCGTCGTGTTCAGCCTCAACCACGTCGATGCGGCATTCATCCAGAACCTGGCGATGAGTTTCGCCTCCATTCTTTCCGCCGAATACGCCGAGCAATTGCTCGCAAGCGGGCGCCCCAGCGACATCAACCAGCAACCGATCGGCACCGGTCCGTTCGTGTTCCAGCGCTACCAGAAGGACTCGCAGATCCGCTACAAAGGCAACCAGGACTACTGGGCGCCAGATGAGGTGAAGATCGACAACCTGGTGTTCTCCATCAATACCGACCCATCGGTGCGCATCCAGAAACTGCGCCGCAACGAATGCCAGGTCACCCTGCACCCACGCCCCGCCGATCTGCCAGCGCTCAAGGACGACCCCAAGCTCCAGGTACTGCAGCAGCCAGGCTTCAACCTCGGCTATATCGCCTACAACACCCAACACCCGCCGTTCGACCGCCTGGAGGTGCGCCAAGCCATGGACATGGCGGTGAACAAACAAGCGATCATCCAGGCCGTCTATCAGGATTCCGGTCAGCTGGCGGTCAACGCCATGCCGCCGACCCAGTGGTCCTATGACGACAGCCTCAAGGATGCTCCGTTCGACCCGGAAAAAGCCAAGCAGCTCCTCCAGCAGGCCGGCGTCCAACCTGGCACCGAAATCACCCTGTGGGCCATGCCCGTACAACGCCCGTACAACCCCAACGCCAAGCTGATGGCCGAAATGCTTCAGGCCGACTGGAGCGCATTGGGGTTCAAGGTACGCATCGTCAGCTATGAATGGGGCGAGTACCTCAAGCGCATGAAAAGCGGCGAGCACGACATCGCCCTGATCGGCTGGACCGGCGACAACGGCGACCCGGACAACTGGCTCGGCACCCTCTACAGCTGCGATGCCATCGGCAGCAACAACTACTCGCTGTGGTGCGATCGGCAATACGACGACCTGGTCAAGCAGGCCAAACGCATCACCGACCGGGAACAGCGCACGGCCCTCTACCAGCAGGCCCAGCAGCGTCTCAAGCAGCAGGTGCCGATCACCCCGGTGGCGCACTCCACGGTCAACCAACCGCTGAGCATGAAGGTGGCCGACTTCAAGGTCAGCCCATTCGGGCGCAATGATTTTTCCGGTGTGAGTGTCGATTGAGCGATAGCCCCTTTCGAGCCGCACAACACCCCGTTTTGCCCCGGCGATCCCGGGCAACCCTGGCAATACCGCAACAAACGACCCAGCCCACAAGGCCAGGCAATAACTAAAACAAAGAAAGGGAGCTTCAACCTTGAGACTATTCACCTTAACCGCATTGGCCGTTTCCATCGGCACCCTGTCCGCGACCGCCCAGGCCGACACCCAGAGCCAGGAGTACGTCCCGTTCAGCCTCAAGTCCAGCAGCGAACAAGAGCAGGCCAAAGGCTTCATCGATGGCCAGAGCCTGTCCGGCAGCACACGCAACTGGTACGCCCGTGAGCGTGCCACCCGTGCTCCGCTGTTCAAGTACTACAAAAGCGACGGCAGCCGGCATGACAGCCACAGCCGTGACAACTGGGTGCAGGGCACCATTCTCAACTACAGCTCGGGCTTCACCCAAGGCACCGTCGGTTTTGCCGTCGAGGCCGCTGGCTACAACGCCATCGCCCTGGAACAGGGGCGCGCGGCGGTCGCCGGGCCGAACAACCGAACCTTGACCCACAGTGACGGCGACCCGGTCGGCCAGTGGAGCAAGATGGGCCTGGCCAACGTCAAGGCACGCCTGTCCAACACTACCCTCACCGTCGGCCGCCAGTCGGTGGATACGCCCATGATCGCCTACATCGGCAACCGCGCCTTGCCGTCGAGCTTCCAGGGCGCGTTCCTGCACAGCGCCGAGTTCGAGAACCTGAGCCTCGACCTGGGCACCTTCGATCGCGTTTCGCCACGCACCGAGCAGAGCCTGAGCAAGTTTCGCAGCGAATACAGCGCCACCGGCGTCGAAACCGATCGGGCCAGCACGGCGGGCATCAACTACCAGCCCCTGAAAAGCCTGACCACCAGTTTCTACGCCACCAAGGTCGAGGATTTCTGGAACCAGTACTACGTCGGCGCAAGCCACGTGCTCGGCGACAGTGCCGCGCTCAGCCTCAGTACCGGGCTGAACTACTACAAGACCGTCGATGCCGGCAGCAAGAAGATGGGGGAGATCGACAACGACACCTACAGTGTGTCGTTCGGCCTCACTCACCAGGCCCATACCCTCAGCGCCTCCTGGCAGCAGGTCAACGGCAACGAATACTTCGACTACCTGCACGAAACCAATGGCATTTTCCTGGCCAACTCGTTGCTGTCGGACTTCAACGGCCCTAATGAAAAATCCCTGCAGATCTCCTACGTGCTGAACATGGCGCAGTACGGTGTGCCAGGCCTCAAGTTCAACCTGTACAACGCACGCGGCTGGGGGATCGACGGCACTCACTACAAGGGGACGGCCTACGACGTCCGCGGCATGGACGGCGAGACCCACTACGAGTGGGGCATCGGCACCAGCTACGCGGTGCAGAGCGGAGCGCTGAAAGACACTAGCATCCGCGCTACCTACACCGCGCACCGGGCCAGCAAGGCCCAAGCCGATGGCAGCCTGGACGAGCTACGTATCGTCACCACCATTCCGTTCAACATTCTCTGACCGCTGGCGCCACGGCCCGAATCGCTCCGGGCCGTGGCAGCTACGCTGGATTCAACACACGCAGGGAGTTTCCATGACATCGCTACCGCTACGTGCTGCCTTGGCAGCGATCTTGCTGAGCGCCGCCAGCCACGGGTTCGCCAAACCCCTGGTAGTGTGCACCGAAGCCAGCCCGGAAGGTTTCGACATCGTGCAGTACACCACCGCCGTCACCGCCGATGCCTCGGCCGAGACGGTTTTCAACCGTCTGGTCGACTTCAAGCCCGGCACCACCGACATCCAGCCAGCCCTGGCCGAGCGTTGGGAGATTTCACCCGACGGCCTGACCTACACCTTCCACCTGCGTGAGGGGGTGAAGTTCCATACCACCGACTACTTCACGCCGACCCGCGACTTCAATGCCGATGACGTGCTGTGGAGCCTGAACCGCCAATTCGATCCAACGCACCCGTGGCACGACAAAGCCAGTGTCGGATACCCGTACTTCGAGAGCATGGCCTTCAAGGACCTGCTCAAGTCGGTGGCCAAGACCGACGACCACACCGTGGTCATCACCCTCACCCGCCCGGAAGCCCCCTTCCTGCGCGACATGGCCATGGCTTTCACGTCGATCTACTCCGCCGAATACGGCGATCAGTTGCTCAAGGCCGGCAGGACCGCCGACCTCAACAGCAAACCGATCGGCACCGGCCCGTTCATCTTCCAGCGCTACAGCAAGGACGCCCAGGTTCGCTTCAAGGCCAACCCGGACTATTTCCGCGGCAAGCCGCCGTCCGATTCGCTGATTTTCGCCATCACCACCGACGGCAACGTGCGCCTGCAGAAGCTGCGCGCCAACGAGTGCCAGGTCGCGCTGTACCCCAAACCGGACGACGTGCCCTCGATCAAGGCCGACCCTGCGCTCAAGGTCGAAGAGATCGAGGCTCTGGTCACCGGTTACATCTCCATGAATACCGAACACCCGTATTTGAGCGATGTGCGCGTGCGCAAGGCCATCGACATTGCCTTCGACCGCCAGACCCACGTGGACCAACTGTTCGGCAAGGGCAATGCGCTGGTCGCCGTGAACCCCTACCCCCCGACCATGATCGGTTACAACACCGACAACAGGAACCCACCCCGCGACTTGGCCAAAGCCCGCGAACTGCTCGAACAAGCGGGCGTGCCACCTGGCACGGTGTTCACGCTGTTCACCCGCAGCGGCGGCGGTCCGACCAACCCCAACCCTCGCCTTTCGGCGGAAATGCTGCAAGCCGACCTCAAACAGATCGGCCTGGTGCTGAATGTCCGCGTCATGGAGTGGGCCGAAATGCTGCGCCGCGCCAAGAATGGCGAAGCCGACCTGGTGTCCACTGGCTGGGCCGGCGACAACGGCGATCCGGATAACTTCCTCAGTCCCCTGCTCAGTTGCGACGCCGCCAAGACCGGCGAGAACTACGCGCGCTGGTGCAACTCGAAATTCCAGGAACTGATCACCCGTGCCCGCGAGGTGACCGACACAGACGAGCGTGCAAGGCTCTATGCCGAGGCTTTGAAGGTGTACGATGAAGACCAGCCCTGGATCAGCATGGCCCATCCGAAGATGTTCACCGCCATGCGCAGCAACGTGGAGGGTTACGTGATCAACCCTCTGACCAACAACAACTTCGCCACGACCAAGGTGAAGTAGAACAACAACGACCGCCGGCAACCCACGAGGGGACTGGCGGCACTGCCTTGACCGGCCGATTGAGGTAACCCTGACAATGTTGAGTTTTATTGCCCGGCGCCTGGGCCTGTTGATACCGACCTTCTTCGGTATCACCTTGCTGACCTTCGCGCTCATACGCCTGATCCCCGGCGACCCGGTGGAAGTGATGATGGGCGAGCGCAGAGTGGACCCCGAGATGCACGCCCAGGCCATGGAGCGCCTGGGCCTGAACAAACCGCTTCCGGTCCAGTATCTGGATTACGTGGGCAAGCTCGCCCAAGGTGACCTGGGAGAGTCGCTGCGTACCCGCGAGAGCGTCTGGACCGAGTTCCTCACGCTGTTCCCGGCGACCCTGGAACTGTCGCTCGCAGCCCTGCTGTTCGCCGGTACCATCGGCGTGCTCGCCGGGGTGATCGCTGCGCTCAAACGGGGCTCGCTGTTCGACCACGGGGTGATGGGCATTTCGCTGGCCGGCTACTCCATGCCGATCTTCTGGTGGGGCCTGATCCTGATCATGTTCTTCTCGGTCAGCCTGGGCTGGACGCCGGTATCAGGCCGCATCGACCTGCTCTACGACATCGAGCCGAAAACCGGCTTCATGCTCATCGACACCTTGCTCAGCGATGAGGAAGGCGCGTTCAAGGACGCGGTCATGCACCTGATCCTGCCGGCCATCGTGCTGGGCACCATCCCCCTGGCAGTGATCGCCCGCATGACCCGCTCGTCGATGCTCGAGGTACTGCGCGAAGACTACATCCGCACCGCACGGGCCAAGGGCCTGTCGCCGGCCCGCGTGGTGTTCGTGCACGGCCTGCGCAACGCGCTGATCCCGGTGTTGACGGTATTCGGCCTGCAAGTCGGCACGCTGCTGGCTGGCGCCGTACTGACCGAAACCATCTTCTCCTGGCCGGGCGTCGGCAAATGGCTGATCGAAGCCATCGGCGCCCGTGACTACCCCGTGGTCCAGAACGGCATCCTGTTGATCGCCTGCCTGGTCATCCTGGTCAATTTCGTGGTGGACATCCTCTACGGCCTGGCCAACCCACGCATCCGTCATCAGCGCTGAGGCCCTCCATGACCAGTCCGACAATCAAAACCGTCGCACCGGCGCAGCCGGTGGACACCAGTCTGCTTTACCCCTCCCCGTTCAAGGAGTTCTGGCATGCCTTCGCCCGCAACAAAGGTGCGGTGCTGGGCTTGGCCTTCATGTGCGTGGTGGTGTTCTGCGCGCTGTTCGCGCCGTGGGTGGCGCCGTATGACCCAAGCGAGCAATTTCGCGACTACCTGCTGACCCCACCGGTTTGGCTCGAAGGAGGCACCTGGCAATTCGTGCTGGGCACCGACGAACTGGGCCGCGACCTGCTTTCGCGGCTGATCACCGGCGCACGCCTGTCGTTGCTGATCGGCCTGTCATCGGTGGTGATGTCGTTGATCCCCGGCATTCTTCTGGGTCTGCTGGCCGGCTTCTTCCCGCGCCTGCTCGGCCCGTCGATCATGCGCCTGATGGACGTGATGCTGGCATTGCCATCGTTGTTGCTGGCAGTGGCGATCGTCGCCATCCTCGGCCCTGGCCTGATCAACACGGTAATCGCCATCGCCATCGTGTCGTTGCCGTCCTACGTCCGTCTGACCCGCGCTGCAGTGATGGGCGAACTCAATCGCGACTACGTCACCGCTGCGCGCCTGGCCGGTGCCGGGCTACCACGGCTGATGTTCGTGACCGTGTTACCCAACTGCATGGCGCCGTTGATCGTCCAGGCCACCCTGAGTTTCTCGTCGGCCATCCTCGACGCCGCAGCCCTGGGCTTCCTCGGCCTGGGTGTGCAACCCCCGACCCCCGAATGGGGCACGATGCTGGCTTCGGCGCGTGACTATATCGAGCGCGCCTGGTGGGTGGTGAGCCTGCCCGGCCTGACCATCCTGCTCAGCGTGCTGGCAATCAACCTGATGGGCGACGGCCTGCGCGATGCGCTGGATCCGAAACTCAAGAACGCCGCCTGAGGAGCCCGTCATGTCACTGTTGCAGATCAACAACCTCAACGTGCGCTTCGGCGACGCCAATGCAGTACCGGTAGTGGACGGCCTCGACCTGGCGGTGGACGCCGGCGAGATCCTGGCCATCGTCGGCGAATCCGGCTCCGGCAAGTCGGTGACCATGATGGCGCTGATGGGCCTGATCGACGCCCCCGGGCGGATCTCCGCGGACACCCTCAGTTTTGCCGGCACCGACATGCTCAAGCTCAGCGCCCGGCAGCGGCGCAAGATCGTCGGCAAGGACATCGCCATGGTCTTCCAGGACCCGATGACCGCACTCAACCCCAGCTATACCGTAGGCTTCCAGATCGAGGAGGTGCTGCGCCAGCACCTGGGTCTCAAAGGCAAGGCCGCTCGCCAGCGAGCCCTGGAGCTGCTGAGAAAGGTCGAGATCCCGGCCCCGGAAAGCCGCCTGGACGCCTATCCACATCAACTGTCAGGCGGCATGAGCCAGCGCGTCGCGATCGCCATGGCGATCGCCGGTGAACCCAAGCTGCTGATCGCCGACGAACCGACCACCGCCCTGGATGTGACCATCCAGGCGCAGATCATGGAGCTGCTGGTGAACCTGCAGAAAGAGCGCAACATGGCGCTGATCCTGATCACCCATGACCTTGCGGTGGTCGCCGAGACCGCCCGACGGGTGTGCGTGATGTATGCCGGCCAAGCGGTCGAGGTGGGCCAGGTGCCGGAGTTGTTCGACATTCCTGCCCACCCCTACAGCGAGGCCCTGCTGGCGGCCATCCCCGAGCACAGTATCGGTGCCGAGCGTCTGGCCACCCTACCGGGTATCGTTCCCGGCCGCTACGACCGACCGCAGGGCTGCCTGTTATCGCCACGCTGTCCTTACGTGCAAGACAACTGCCGGCAACAGCGCCCGGCGCTGGAACCCCAGGCCCACAGCCTGGCCCGCTGCTTCTACCCATTGAACCAGGAGGTGGCCTGATGGCTGTGGTACTCACCGCGCGGGAGCTTACCCGCCACTACGAGGTGTCCCGAGGGTTGTTCAAGGGTAACGCTTTGGTGCGTGCACTGAACGGCGTTTCGTTCGAACTGGAGGCCGGCAAGACCCTGGCCGTGGTGGGCGAGTCCGGCTGCGGCAAGTCGACCCTGGCACGGGCCCTGACCCTGATCGAGTCACCCACCTCCGGTTCGCTGCAGATCGCCGGAACCGAGGTGGCCGGTGCCAGCAAGGCTGCCCGCAAGCAATTACGCCGCGACGTGCAGATGGTCTTCCAGAGCCCTTACGCCTCGCTCAACCCAAGGCAGAAGATCGGCGACCAACTGGCCGAGCCGTTGCTGATCAATACCTCGCTGACCAAGGCCGAACGGCGTGACAAAGTCCAGCGGATGATGGAGCAGGTCGGTCTGCGACCGGAACATTATCAGCGCTATCCGCACATGTTCTCGGGCGGCCAGCGCCAGCGTATCGCCCTGGCCCGGGCCATGATGCTGCAGCCGAAGGTATTGGTGGCGGACGAACCGACGTCGGCGCTCGATGTCTCGATCCAGGCACAGGTGCTCAACCTGTTCATGGACCTGCAGAAGGAATTCGACACCGCCTACGTCTTCATCTCGCACAACCTGGCGGTGGTGCGTCACGTGGCCGATCAAGTGCTGGTGATGTACCTGGGCCGGCCGGCAGAGATGGGGCCGAAAGAGGACATCTACGAAAAGCCGCTGCACCCCTATACCCAGGCCTTGCTGTCAGCGACCCCGGCGATTCACCCGGACCCGCTGAAACCTAAGATTCGCATTGCCGGGGAGCTCCCTAACCCCTTGAACCCACCGGAGGGCTGTGCGTTCCACAAGCGCTGCCCTTACGCCACTGAGCGTTGCGCCAGTGAGGTGCCGGCGTTCCGGCTGGTTGGGACGCGGCAGGTGGCGTGTCATTACGCGGAGCAGTTCCTCTAGAACAGTATCGCCTCCATCGCCGGCAAGCCGGCGATGGACCCGCGAACCCTCAATGCATGAAGAACCAGATCAGAATGATCACCGGAATCGGTACACCAATCATCCATAGCAGTATCGAGCGCATAACCTTTCTCCTTGTGTGAGGTTGGATAAGTCATTGCAGCGCCCATGCCAGACGTGTCAAAAAATTACATGCATATGAAACAACAGGTTAGCGACCAAGCCGCTTGAAGAAACCGTGCAAAATGCCAGATCGCCGATATTGCGTCGGGGTGTTCTGCAATGCACTATCGCTTCATGACCACGCCTGCCCTCCCCGACGGCCCCGAGCAGACCCCGCTCACGGCCGATACCGTGCTGCGCTATCACCTGTGCTGGAAGCATCGCGACCTCGAGGGCGTGATCGCGCTTTATCACCCGGAAGTGCAGTACCACGACTTCTTTCAGAACCGCATGCTCGACTACCACGAACTGCGTGAGTACGTAAGCGCCTGCCTGCCCCACGAGGCCGGCGAAGACATCGTACACAGTGACCGTATCCGCGTGGATGGCTGCACCGCGTTCATCCAGTACCAGGTCACGGTGCAGGGTGGCGCGGGTCTGGTGGCATTCCAGTCCAGCGAGGCAATCACGGTCCGCGATGGCCTGATCTGGCGGGTCAATGAATACGCCACGCTGGTTCGCAGCAATGGCGCCGGCTCGGAAAGCGGCGGCCCACGCCCTGCCACCAGCCGGCTGGGCCTGTCACCCCGACAGCTGTCGACCATGGCCCAGGACCTGGAGCACTATTTTCAGCGCCAACGCCCCTATCTCGACCCGGAACTGAACCTGCAACAGGTGGCCGACGCCAGCGGCTACAGCCGCAACCAGATCTCCTATCTGCTCAATCAGGTGCTGGGCCAGAGCTTCTACCGCTACGTCAACCAGGCGCGTCTGCAACACTTGCTGGCCAGCCTGGACGCTGACAGCGCCGAAGCGACCATCGACGATCTGGCTTTCAATGCCGGCTTCAATTCCCTGTCGGCGTTCTACAAGTGCTTCCGCGAGCACACAGGGCTCACGCCCAAGGCCTACCTGCGGCAAATTTCCCTGCGTGCACGCACGTAAGACAGCTCCGGCCCGCCCCCACTAGGATCGCCCACAGACCCTGACGGATGTGGAGCCACCCTTCGATGCAAGCCCTGCGCACACTCAGCCTGTGGATGGAGCAACTCGACGAGCCGCTGACCCCTCGCCCGGCCCTGGAAGTCGACCTGGAGGTCGACGTGTGCATCATCGGTGCCGGCTATACCGGGCTGTGGACGGCCTACTACCTCAAGCGCCAGGCAGCGCACCTGAACATCGCCGTGATCGATGCCAAGATCGCAGGTTTCGGCGCTTCGGGGCGCAACGGCGGTTGGCTGATGGGCAACCTGCTGGGCGAGGACCGTCTATTGGCCACGCTTTCACCGCAACACCGACGCGCCAGCATCGATCTGCTGCACGGCATCCCCGACCAGGTACAGGATGTGCTGCAGCGCGAAAGCATCGACTGCGATTACCGCAAAGGCGGCGTACTGTATTGTGCTGCGCGCTACCCCGAGCAGGAGCGCAGCCTGCGTGCCTACCTCGATGACCTTTATCGCCAGGGCATGACCGAGGACGACTACCGCTGGCTGCGGCCGGAGCAACTGGATGCCCAACTGCGCGTGAGCAATGCCTACGGCGCCATCTTCAGTCCGCACACCGCGACCATTCAGCCAGCGAAGCTGGTGCGGGGTCTGGCCAGGGCTGTCGAAGCGCTGGGCGTAGTGATCTACGAGAACACCCCTGCCATTGACTGGCAGCCTGGCGAAGTGCGCTCGCCCCTGGCTCGCATCCGCTGCCAATGGACGGTGCCCGCCGTCGAGGGTTATGCCGCCAGCCTGCCGCCGCTGGGCAAGCATCAGTTGCCGGTGCAAAGCCTGCTGGTGGCCACCGAACCCTTGTCCGAATCGACCTGGGAGCAAATCGGGCTGTCCCAGGGCCAGGCCTTCAGCGAAAGCAGCCGCCAGGTCACCTATGGCCAGCGCACGGCGGACAACCGCCTGGTGTTCGGCGCCCGCGGTGGCTACCGCTTCGGCGGCCGTCTGCGGGAAAACTTCACGCTCGAACAACATGAGATCGAACTGCGCCGCTATTTGTTCGGCGAACTGTTCCCGCAACTACGGCAGGTTCGGATCACGCACTCCTGGGGCGGCAACCTCGGCATGGCCAGGCGCTTTCGCCCGCACATGCTCTGCGATCGGCAGCGCGGTATCGCCCTGGCCGGTGGCTACGGCGGCGAAGGCGTCGGCGCGACCAATCTCGGCGGACGCACCCTGGCGGCATTGATCCTCAACCAGCACAACGAACTGACTGCGCAACCCTGGGTGCTCGACAACCGTCCCGTGTCGAGCTTGGCCAGCTGGCCACCAGAGCCCTGCCGCTGGCTGGGCTACAACGCGATCATCAAAAGTTTCGTCCACGAGGACCGGACCCTCGCCAATCCCGCCAGCGCGCCCTGGAGGCGGCGCCTGGCCAGCTCGTTAGCGGACTTCATGGAAGGTTTCATGCACTGATTTCCCCCCTGACACAGGATCCAGCGGTCATGAGCATCACCCACTTCAAGCACACAGAAAGCGTCGAGCTCGATAGTTCCAACCCGGTCGCGGTGCCGCTCGGCGCCCCGGTGGCAGTCACCTCGGTCACCTGCGTGGAGCGCAGCGACGGCGTCGAGACCGGCATCTGGGAATGCACGCCCGGGCGCTGGCGACGGCAAATCGTTCAGCAAGAGTTCTGCCATTTCATCAAAGGCCGTTGCACCTTCACCCCCGACGGTGGCGAGCCCTTGGTCATAGAAGCCGGAGACGCCCTGATGCTACCGGCCAACAGCACCGGCACCTGGGACATCCAGGAAACCGTGCGCAAGACCTACGTCCTCATTTTCTGATCCGCTGATCGCCTGCCTTCGATAACAACAGACAAAGCAAGGTAAACCCGACATGCGCACGCTCCTTCTCGCTCCCCTGATGCTGGCCGCCAGCATGACCCACGCCGCTGAAACGGTGAAGATCTACAATTGGTCCAGCTACGTTGCACCCGACACCCTGAAGAACTTCCAGCAGGCCACCGGCATCGTGCCGACCTACGATGTGTACGACAGCAACGAGACCCTCGACGGCAAGTTGATGACCGGCAACTCCGGCTACGACGTGGTGTTTCCTTCCAACCACTTCATGGCCCGGCAGATCCAGGGCAAGGCGCTAAAACGCCTGGACCGCTCGCAGTTGCCCAACTGGCACAACCTCAATCCGGTGCTGCTCAAGGCGCTGGAGGTCAACGATCCGGGCAACCAGTATGGCTTCCCCTATCTCTGGGGTAGCACCGGCATTGGCTACAACATCGACAAGGTCAAGGCAGTGCTCGGCGACAATGCCCCCGTCGACTCCTGGGATCTGATCTTCAAACCCGAGTACATGAGCAAGCTGAAAAGCTGCGGCGTCGCGGTGCTGGACAACGGCCCCGAGCTGCTGCCGATCGCCCTGCATTACCTGGGTCTGCCGCACCACAGCCAGGACCGGGCGGACTACGACAAGGCCAAGGCGCTGTTGATGAGCGTGCGACCGTACATCAGCTACTTCCATTCGTCGAAGTACACCGGCGACCTGGCCAATGGCGATGTGTGCGTGGTGGTGGGTTTCTCTGGCGATGTACTGCAGGCCAAGAACCGTGCCGAGGAAGCGCACAACGGGGTGAAAGTGGGTTACTCGATTCCCAAGGAAGGCGCGCCGATGTGGTTCGACATGGTCGCCATGCCAGCCGATGCGCCCGACGAAAAAGCGGCCTACGCCTACATGAACTACCTGCTGCAACCTGAGGTGATGGCCAACATCAGCAACCATGTGCAGTACGCCAACGGTAACCTCAAGGCTGACGGCTTGGTGGACCCGGCCATGAAGGGCAACAGCATGATCTACCCGGGCGAGGATGTGATGGGCAAGTTGTATGCCCTGGAGGCGATGCCGGCGAAGATCGACCGGATCAGGACGCGGATCTGGACCAGCATCAAGGCCGGCAATTGAGACTGGGGCCGCTTTGCGGCCCCTGTTTCAATGATCAGTGGTGCTCGCGGGTCGCGCGGAACTTGATGTCCGGCCAGCGCTCTTCCATCAGCGACAGGTTGACGCGGGTCGGCGCCAGGTAGGTCAGATGACCGCCACCGTCGATGGCCAGGTTCTCCATGGCCTTGTTCTGGAATTCCTCGAGCTTCTTCTTGTCGTCGCAGCTGATCCAACGGGCCGACCAGACGGTGATCGGCTCGTAGGCGCACTCGACCTTGTACTCTTCCTTCAGGCGGCTGGCGACCACATCGAACTGCAGCACACCGACCGCACCGAGGATGATGTCGTTACTGCGCTCTGGGAAGAACACCTGGGTCGCGCCCTCTTCCGCCAACTGCTGCAGGCCCTGGCGCAGTTGCTTGGACTTGAGCGGGTCTTTAAGACGCACGCGGCGGAACAGCTCCGGAGCGAAGTGCGGGATGCCGGTGAAGCCCAGCGCCTCGCCTTCGGTGAAGGTGTCGCCGATCTGGATGGTGCCGTGGTTGTGCAGACCGATGATGTCGCCGGCATAGGCTTCTTCGAGCTGCTCACGTTCGGACGAGAAGAACGTCAGTGCATCGCCGATGCGCAGGTCCTTGTTCAGGCGCACGTGGCGCATCTTCATGCCCTTCTCGTACTTGCCCGAGCAGATGCGCATGAAGGCGATGCGGTCGCGGTGTTTAGGGTCCATGTTCGCCTGGATCTTGAACACGAAACCGGTGAACTTCTCCTCGACCGGCTCGACGGTCCGCTCGTGGGCGACGCGGCCCAATGGGCGCGGCGCCCAGTCGACGACCGCATCGAGCACATGGTCGACACCGAAGTTGCCCAGCGCGGTCCCGAAGAACACAGGGGTCAGTTGGCCATTGATGAACTCGTCCTGGTTGAACTCGTGGCAGGCGCCCTGCACCAGCTCGAGCTGCTCGACGAACGCGTCGTATTGATCGCCCAGGTGTGCACGGGCTTCATCGGAGTCCAGCTTCTGGATGATCTTGGCTTCGGTGCGCTCGTGGCCGTGCCCTGGGGTATAGACGATGATGTAGTCGCCGGTCAGGTGATACACACCCTTGAAGTCGCGATAGCAACCGATCGGCCAGGTGATCGGTGCGGCCTTGATCTTGAGCACCGCCTCGATCTCGTCGAGCAATTCGATCGGGTCACGGATGTCGCGGTCGAGTTTGTTGATGAAGCTGACGATCGGCGTGTCGCGCAGGCGGCAGACGTCCATCAGGGCGATGGTCCGCGGCTCGACGCCCTTACCACCGTCGAGCACCATCAGCGCCGAGTCCACCGCGGTCAGGGTGCGGTAGGTATCCTCGGAGAAGTCTTCGTGGCCGGGGGTGTCGAGCAGGTTGATCATGTGCTCGCGGTACGGGAACTGCATCACCGAGGTGGTGATGGAGATGCCGCGCTGTTTCTCCATTTCCATCCAGTCGGAGGTGGCATGGCGGTCGGACTTGCGCGACTTCACGGTACCGGCGACGGCAATGGCCTTGCCCATCAACAGGAGCTTCTCGGTGATGGTGGTCTTACCGGCGTCGGGGTGGGAAATGATGGCGAAAGTGCGGCGCTTCGCGACTTCGGCGGCCTGGTTGGTCATGGGAAATCGCCTGACTGGGGATTTGAAAGGGGCAGTATCATACCTGATGTTGGGCGGGGTACCAAAACCCGATCACTGGACGCTGGTCCAGGGTAACGGCTAGACGCGTTTCAGTTGCGCCTCAGAAAATCCGTCAAGCGTGACAGGGGGACGCCCAGGGATATGTACGACCAGCTCCAATGCCCCCCAAGGGCCTCCACATAGCTGCGGAGGGTGGAAATCAACATGTCTCTGCGTGCTCCACCTTGGAAACGTTGCTCTGCCGGATATCGAGGCGTTCCGCCAGCCCTTCCTGGGTGATTTCCAGCTGCCTGCGCAATGCTTGCAGGGTCATCTCTTCACAGATCAATTCAAGCCCGCGGGCCTCGATTCTCGCCCTGCGGCCAGGCGAAAGCTCATTCATCACATCATCAAGCGTTTTCATAACTCAACCTCTGGACAGGTGTCGTTCAAAACGTGCATCGGCACGCTCGATTAGGCTTCGGTAAAACCTACGCTCACTGGTAATCCCCGGCTACTAACAGCAGCGCACAGCGAGAAGGGTCAAATGTGAACGCTACGCGCCACACTCCATCCCCGACGGTAAACCGCAGCTCTTTCATGTTCGAATGTCTTGAGCCCTTCAAGGTATCTACACGAGGTCGCCCCAGCGCTGGACCGCGGTATGCGAGCAGATGGAGTTGAGCCAAGAGTTCATCCTGTACCTCAAGAGTCAACCTCCCGAACTCGACCGCGAATTCGGGGCACATCCCTATTGCCCACACCGCAAATACCCCCAAAGGAATATTCCCTCAAGGAGATTTCGAGGAAATTTCAGAGGGTGATTGTGCTCAGGGAACAAATGGCTCGGTAGCAGGTAATTAAACGCCTTCAGGCAAGAAAAGCGCTGTTTTTTCGTGCGAAAAAACGCCACTACCAGTGATTAACGCTGGCCAAATGCCGCCTCAGATGGGAACCTTTACGCCCACGGAGACGTCCACTCCCTCACAAGCCGCTTCGCTTGGGGACTGGTTTCATCAGCATTTTCGGGCCCGACGGGGTTCGGCTCATGGCCTGATCGCTGCCCTCGGCAAGCATCACGCTGCTACTCGCGAACACACCGCCTGCCGCCCTCGAGGGCCGGCTACACAGAAGTGTGCTCGCCGACAACACAAGGAGTCCGCCTGTGGCTAAACGCTACGGAAAGGGGCTGTTGGGATGGGCCGCCGTGCTCGTCATCCTGGCCCTGCTGGTCCATTGGATCGGCATCGACACGATCGCACGCTACCGCGACGATCTTGGGTTCTACCTGCAAGCGCACCTGATGCTGGTGCTGGCTTCGATGGGGGCGGCGTTAGCCGTGGGCATCCCCGCCGGCATTGCCCTGAGTCGACCGCACCGGGTCGACAAAGCCGAACGCTTCATGCAGTTTTTCAATGTTGGCAACACCATTCCCCCTCTGGCCGTACTGGCCATCGCCCTGAGTATCCTGGGCATCGGCGCAGGCCCCGCGATCTTCGCCCTGTTCCTCGCCTCCCTCCTGCCGATCGTGCGCAACACCTACGAAGGCCTGAAAAACGTCCCCGCCTCACTCAAGGAAGCCGCCACCGGCATCGGCATGACGCCCCGCCAGCAACTGTGGCAGGTCGAACTGCCCAACGCCGTGCCGATCATCGTCGGCGGCGTACGCGTAGCCCTGGCCCTGAACGTGGGAACTGCCCCCTTGGCCTTCCTGATCGGCGCCAACAGCCTCGGCAGCCTGATCTTCCCCGGCATCGCCCTGAACAATCAGCCGCAACTGCTGCTGGGCGCCGCCTGCACGGCGCTGCTGGCGCTGGCGCTGGACGCCGCGGTGAGTTTCTCCAGCAAGCGCTGGCTGGAACGTGGCCTGACCTAATAAAAGAGGGATTGTATGAAGAGAAGAATCGCCTTGCTGCTGGGCGCGACCCTGCTGTTCGCAGGTTTCGCCCAAGCGGCGGACAAACCGCTGATCCGCATCGGCGCCCGGGTGTTCACCGAACAAACCGTGCTCGCCGAAATCACCGCACAGTACCTCAGGGCCAATGGTTTTGACGTCCGCGTCACCGGCGGCCTGGGCAGCAACCTCGCCCGCCAGGCACAAGAAACCGGCCAGCTCGATCTGATGTGGGAATACACCGGCGTGTCGCTGGTCTCGTACAACCATATCGAAGAACGCATGCCAAGCGCCGCAGCCACCTATGCCAAGGTCAAGGAACTGGATGCGAAAAAGGATCTGGTCTGGCTGACCCCGTCGAAGTTCAGCAATACCTATGCCCTGGGTTTGCCCAAGCAGGTCGCCGAAGCCTATCCACAGGTCCAGACCATCAGCGACCTCAACCAGGTACTGCGCGACGAGCATGATCGCAACCACCTGGTGGCGCTGGACACCGAGTTCGCCAACCGCCCTGATGGCCTGGTCGGCCTCAAGGCCATGTACGACCTGCAGGTGGGCCGCGCCAACATTCGCCAGATGGATGCCGGGCTGGTGTACACCGCCATGCGCAACAACCAGGTCTTCGCCGGCCTCGTCTATACCACGGACGGCCGCCTCAGCGCGTTCAATCTCAAGCTGCTCGAAGACGACAAGCACTACTTCCCCGACTACACCGCCGCCCCGGTGATCCGCAAAGCCGTGCTCGACGCCAGCCCTCAACTGGCCGATCTGCTCAAGCCTCTGGCCGAACAGCTTGACGACGAGACCATGCGTCAGCTCAACGCCAAGGTCGATGTCGAACACCAGAGCCCTTCCGCCGTGGCCGCTGCCTTCCTGCGCGAACACCCCCTCAGCGAGGTACAGCCATGAACCTGCTCGACACCTTCGCCCACCTCGACTGGGCCCAGGTCCTGCACCTGACCTGGCAGCACATCATGCTGGTCGGCATCGCCGTGAGCCTGGCGATCCTCATCGGTGTGCCGCTGGGCATCCTGATGACCCGCTTCCCCGCCCTCGCCGGCCCCCTGCAGGCCAGCGCCACGGTGCTGCTGACCATCCCGTCGATCGCCCTGTTCGGCCTGTTGCTGCCGTTCTATTCCAAGTTCGGCCAAGGCCTGGGGCCATTGCCGGCGATCACTGCGGTATTCCTCTATTCATTGCTACCGATCCTGCGTAATACCTACCTGGCCCTGACCAACGTCGAGCCTGGTATCCGCGAAGCCGCACGCGGAATCGGCATGACCTTCGGCCAGCGCCTGCGCATGGTCGAGCTGCCCATCGCAGTGCCGGTGATCCTCGCCGGCGTGCGCACCGCCGTGGTGATGAACATCGGCGTCATGACCATCGCCGCGACCATCGGTGCCGGTGGCCTGGGCGTACTCATCCTCACTTCCATCAGCCGCAGCGACATGTCGATGCTGCTGGTCGGCGCCGTGTTGGTCAGCCTGCTGGCCATCGTCGCCGACCTGCTCCTGCAAACCCTGCAACGTGCCCTGACTCCAGAAGGACTGCGCTCATGATCGAACTCAAGAACCTCAGCAAGACCTTCAACGTCAACGGCAAGGACGTCAAGGCCGTCGACTCTGTAAGCCTCACCGTCAACGAAGGGGAAATCTGCGTGTTCCTCGGCCCTTCGGGCTGCGGCAAGAGCACCACGCTGAAGATGATCAACCGCCTCATCACTCCAACATCCGGGCAGGTGTTCATCAACGGCGAGGACACCAGCGCACTGGACGAAGTGACCCTGCGTCGTCACATCGGCTATGTGATCCAGCAGATCGGTCTGTTCCCCAACATGACCATCGAGGAGAACATCACCGTGGTCCCACGCCTGCTCGGTTGGGACAAGCAGAAGTGCCACGACCGCGCCTGCGAGCTGATGCATATGATCAAGCTCGAGCCCAAGCAGTATCTGCAGCGCTATCCCCGTGAGCTATCCGGTGGCCAACAGCAGCGTATTGGCGTGATCCGCGCACTGGCTGCCGATGCGTCGGTGCTGCTGATGGACGAACCCTTCGGCGCGGTCGACCCGATCAACCGCGAGATGATCCAGAATGAGTTCTTCGAGATGCAGCGGGCCCTGAACAAGACCGTCATCATGGTCAGCCACGACATCGACGAGGCCATCAAGATGGGCGACAAGATCGCCATCTTCCGCGCCGGCAAGCTGCTTCAGCTGGACCATCCGGACACCCTGCTGGCGCATCCCGTGGACGAGTTCGTCAGCAACTTCGTCGGCCAGGACAGCACCCTCAAGCGTCTCCTGCTGGTACGTGCCGAGGACGCGGCAGACAACGCCCCGTCGGTCAGCCCGGAAACACCCGTGGCCGATGCCCTGGAGCTGCTGGACGAACACGACCGCCGCTACGTGGTGGTGACCGATGCGCAGAACAAAGCGCTGGGCTATGTGCGCCGCCGCGACATGCACCGCCAGCAAGGCACCTGCGGCGACTTCCTGCGTCCGTTCAACGCCACGGCCGCGCACGATGAACACCTGCGCATCCTGCTGTCACGTATGTACGAGTTCAACCGTGCGTGGCTCCCGGTGCTGGATGCCGAGCAGGTGTTCCTCGGCGAGGTGACCCAGGAGTCGATCGCCGCGTACCTGAGCTCGGGGCGATCGCGAGGGGCGAAGACCAGTATCGTGTCGCCCGCTAAAGCAGTGACTTCGTAAGTGCAATGGGGGGCGTGATGCGCCCCCTTCTTGCAAACCAGCAGTCTCCATCCACGCTCGCGGGACGCTGTTTTGTGCTGAACCCGGTGAAACCGTCCATCGGTAACAAAAAATTTACCGTTTTTTCAGTCACGGCAGCGCAAGCAATTCGTGGCCATAAATATGAACACCTGGAATGCATTCGCGGGGCAATCCCGCGCCGGGTAAGTCAGCTAATGCCCATGAAAAGGGCTTTACCCGCCAGGCGCTGAAAGCGGCTATTCCACAATTTTTTACGCTTGAAACCCGCAACGGAACATCAGGCCGCCCCATCAGTCGATTATTCAAACGGCTGCTCGTCGTTCGGCGACGATCCCGCCCGGATTGCCTGTTGATTCTGCATTCTTCACGCCCTAAAGTGCGCGCCGAACGTCCATGCTGGAAACGATCCATCCGGCTCAAGTACTGAGTAGGCGAACCAAAGTGGGGATACGGAGGACGTTCAGTTTGCAGCCACTTAAACATTCAGTTTGCCCATGGAGTCCCTGAGCATGTCGATCCAGGTCGAAGACTATTTCGCACGTGAAACCTTCCAGAAAATGAAGGCGTTCGCCGACAAGCAGGAAACCCCGTTCGTACTCATCGACACCCAGATGATCAGCCAGGCCTACGACGACCTGCGTGCAGGTTTCGAATTCGCCAAGGTCTACTACGCAGTCAAGGCCAACCCGGCCGTCGAGATCATCGACCTGCTCAAGGACAAAGGCTCGAACTTCGACATCGCCTCGATCTATGAGCTGGACAAGGTGATGAACCAGGGTGTAAGCGCCGATCGCATCAGTTACGGCAACACCATCAAGAAATCCAAGGACATCCGCTACTTCTACGAGAAAGGCGTTCGCCTGTACGCCACCGACTCCGAAGCCGACCTGCGCAACATCGCCAAGGCCGCTCCGGGCTCGAAAGTGTACGTGCGCATCCTCACCGAAGGCTCCACCACTGCCGACTGGCCGCTGTCGCGCAAGTTCGGCTGCCAGACCGACATGGCCATGGACCTGCTGATCCTCGCCCGCGACCTGGGCCTGGTGCCTTATGGCGTGTCGTTCCACGTCGGTTCCCAGCAGCGCGACATCAGCGTCTGGGATGCGGCCATCGCCAAGGTCAAGGTGATCTTCGAGCGCCTGAAGGACGAAGACGGCATCGAATTGAAGATGATCAACATGGGTGGTGGCTTCCCGGCCAACTACATCACCCGTACCAACAGCCTCGAGACCTATGCCGAGGAAATCATCCGCTTCCTGAAGGAAGACTTCGGTGACGACCTGCCGGAAATCATCCTCGAACCTGGCCGTTCGCTGATCGCCAACGCCGGTATCCTGGTCAGCGAAGTGGTGCTGGTCGCCCGCAAGTCGCGCACTGCGGTCGAGCGTTGGGTCTACACCGACGTGGGCAAGTTCTCCGGCCTGATCGAAACCATGGACGAGTCCATCAAGTTCCCGATCTGGACCGAGAAGAAAGGCGAGATGGAAGAAGTGGTCATCGCCGGCCCGACCTGCGACAGCGCCGACATCATGTACGAGCACTACAAGTATGGCCTGCCCCTGAACCTGGCCATCGGCGACCGCCTGTACTGGCTGTCGACCGGCGCCTACACCACCAGCTACAGCGCGGTGGAATTCAACGGCTTCCCGCCGCTGAAAGCGTTCTACCTGTAACGCACGACGGGGCCGAAAGGCCCCGTCTTCTTTTGTGAATCTTTCCCGGCCTCTTAGCGGGCAAGCCCGCTCCCACAGGATCCACTCTGGCTCGGGCACGGTGGCGTTGTGGGAGCGGGCTTGCCCGCGAAGAGGCCAGTACAGACAACCTCACTCGCCGCGCCGTTCCAGCTCCTCGGCATAGCGTGCAGCGAAGGTCATCAACACAGGCCCTGCCTTCTGCAAGGTCACCAAGGCAGCGCGCAGGAAATTGCCATTGCCCTCCACCCTGGCCTTCTCCAGCCAAGGCGCGGCCTCACTTACCTGACCGCGCTCGACCAATACCATCGCCAAGCTGAACATCCCGCGGAAGTCCCCCGCCTCGGCCGAACGTCGGTACCAGCGTACCGCTCGCGCCGGGCTGGGCGCGGTGGCAATGCCCTGTTCCAGGTAACGCCCGTACAGGTTCATCGACTTGGCATGGCCCAGATGCGCACCTTTCTCATAGCAGACCAATGCCTGCGCCTGGTTGGCCGGCACGCCCCGTCCGGTGGCGAGCAGGTTGCCAAGGTTGTACAGCCCCCAATCGAGGCCGGCATCAGCCGCACGGGCGTAATGGATGGCCGCCTGGGACAGGTTGGTCTCGCCGCCCCAGCCATGCTCCAGGCACCGCCCAAGCATGTTGTGCGCCATGGCGTTGCCACGCTGCGCGGCGATGCCGAACCAGCGCCGTGCGACGCTGCAGTCCTGCTCGATGCCGCGACCATCAAGCAGGATCTGTCCGAGCAACAGCTGCGCCTCGACCACCCCCTGCCCCGCTGCCGCCAGGATCGCCTGGGCAGCCCTGCCCGGACTGCCTTCGAGCATGGCCTTCAGCTCGGCGATATCCACCACTTGCTCACGACGCAACGGATAGGACACGGGTCAAACCTCGGCCCAGCGGCGCAGCAGATTGTGATAGGTGCCGGTCAACTGCAGCAATGAAGGATGATCGGGCACATCGGTCGCCAGTTGCTGGATGGCCGTGTCCATCTCGAACAGCAGCGCGCGCTGGCTGTCCTCGCGAATCAGGCTCTGGGTCCAGAAGAATGCCGCATAACGAGCGCCACGGGTCACCGGATTGACCTTGTGCAGGCTGGTGCCGGGGTACAGCACCAGATCACCCGCAGCCAACTTCACCTGCTGCACGCCGAAGGTATCGTGGATCACCAGCTCGCCGCCGTCGTAGCTCTGCGGATCGCTGAGGAACAACGTCGAGGAAAGGTCGGTACGCACCCGTTCGGCGCTACCCTTGGGCTGGCGCAGGGCATTGTCGATGTGGAAATCGAAACTACCGCCCTCGCGGTAGCAGTTGATCAGCGGCGGAAACACCTTGTGCGGCAGGGCAGCCGACATGAAGCGTGGATTGCGCCACAGGCGTTCGATGAGCGCACTGCCGATTTCCTTGGCCAAGGCGTGCCCTTCGGGAAGCTGCAGGTTGTACTTGGCCTTGGCCGATTGATACCCGGCCGTGGCCTTGCCATCTGCCCAGTCGGCCTGTTCGAGGGCCTCGCGGATACGCACGAGTTCAGCGTCGTCGAACAAGCCGGGGATGTGAAGCAGCATGGCGGCGGCACCGTAAGAATGTGTTAAGGCGCCAATGATATTGATTCCCTTTTACGTCACACAAGTCCTTTTGCGACCTTTGACGTTTCAGCAGATGTAAACCGGAAAGGTAAATTGTAAAGATTGTAAATTCTTCACGAATGGTAACTAATCTCAATTGTGACTTACAATTGCTTACATTAACATCCGCGGCCTTCACACCTTGGGGAAGGTCTACAACAATGACTCACGTACCATCTGCAGCAGCTTCGCCCCGCCGGATCGCCTCGGCGATCGGCGTTGCCATCTCTGCCGCATCTTCTGGGCAAATGGCCCTGGCTGCCGACGCCGACAACAGCGCCGTGGTATCGCTGGACGCCACCAGCGTCAATGCGACCGAAGATGTCAGCCGCTACAAGACTGACGTCTCCAGCTCGAAAAAATACACCGCGCCCCTGCGCGAGACGCCCAAGAGCGTTACCGTCATTCCCCAACAGGTGATCCGCGACACGGCTGCCACCAGCCTGGTGGATGCGCTACGCACCACGCCAGGCATCACCTTTGGTGCCGGTGAGGGTGGCAACCCGGCTGGAGACCGTCCAATCATCCGCGGCTTCAACGCCGAGAGCGATGTGTTCGTCGATGGCATGCGCGATGTCGCATCGCAGAGCCGGGAGATCTTCAACGTCGAGTCGATCGAAGTGAGCAAGGGCCCTGGTTCGGCATTCACCGGCGCCGGCTCGACCGGCGGCAGCCTCAACCTGGTGACCAAGACCGCCAAGCTCGGTGACAGCTACAACGGCGGTTTCACCTGGGGCTCGGACCAGACCAAGCGCACCACCCTGGACCTGAACAAGCAGCTCACCGACACCGCAGCGTTGCGCTTGAACCTCATGAAGCATGAAGCCAATGTCGCCGGCCGTGACGACGTGGATGTCAGCCGCTGGGGTGTCGCCCCGTCGTTCGCCTTCGGCCTGGGCACCGACACCCGCGTGACGGTCGGCTACTACCACCTCAAGACCGACGATATGCCCGACTACGGCATTCCATTGAACCGCAGCGCCGATCGCAGCAAGTACAACGTCGACGGTCCCGCCCATGTCGATCGCGACAATTTCTACGGTTTGAACGATCGCGACTACCGCAAGACCAGCAACGACAGCGGCACGATCCGCATCGAACACGACCTGAACGAAAACCTCACGCTGTCCAACAGCTTCCGCATGTCGCGCTCGACGCTCGACTACATCGTCACCAACCCGGACGATAGCAAGGGCAACGTGGCCAACGGTACGGTGTATCGCGCGACGAAGAACCGCAACTCCACTTCCAAGGGCTGGGTCAACCAGACCGACCTGAGCGCCAAGTTCAATACCGGCTTCATCGAGCACAGCCTGGTGACCGGCCTGGAGTTCACCTACACCGATACCCACAACCGGGGTTACAGCATCACTTCGGCAGCCGGCACCGTCTGCACCCCAGCGTTGCTGGCCTCGGGCGACTGCACCAGCCTGTACGATCCGTCGCCGGACGACAGCTGGTCGGGCACCATCGCCGACAGCAAGGCATTCACCGATACCGACACCAAGACCAGCGCGGCGTATGTGTTCGATACCCTGACCTTCAATGACCAATGGTCGCTGAATCTGGGTCTGCGCTACGACGACTATCAGACCAAGTCCAGTGGCTACAGCAACGGTGGACGAGGTTCGGTAGCAGGCGAGTTCTCTCGCGAGAACAACGCACACCTGTGGAACTACCAGGTCGGCGTGGTCTACAAGCCCCTGCCCAACGGCAGCATCTATGCGGCCTGGTCGACCTCGAGCAACCCATCTGGCGAATCCAGCGGCAACGGCGGCCTGGAACTGGCCACCAACAACAGCAACCTGGACCCGGAACGCAACCGCAACTACGAAATCGGCACCAAGTGGGACTTCTTCGACGAGAACCTGTCGCTGACCGCCGCGCTGTTCCGTACCGACAAGACCAACGCCCGGGTTACCGACCCCGACAATGCGACCTACCAGGTCCTGGACGGTGAGCAACGTGTACAGGGCGTGGAGCTGACCTACTCGGGTAACCTGACCAGCAAGTGGAAGGTCTACGGCGGCTATACCTACATGGAAAGCGAGATCGTCAAGACCACCACTGCGGCCAACGAAGGCAATCACATGCCGAGCACGCCACGCAACAACTTCACCTTCTGGTCGACCTACGACATCGTTCCACAGCTGACCATCGGCGCCGGTGCCACGTTCGTCGACTCGCGCTTCGGTGATGAAGCCAACTCGGTGGAAGTGCCTTCCTACTGGCGCTACGACGCCATGGCCACCTATCGCCTGACCAAGAACGTCGACCTGCAGCTCAACGTGCAGAACCTGACCGACAAGCGTTACTTCGATCAGGTCTTCGCCCCGCATTATGCTCACGTTGCCCCAGGACGTACCGCCCTGATGAGCGCGAACTTCCACTTCTGAGGTCTTGCCCGCGAACCCCGCTCATTCCAGTGAGCGGGGTTTTTTCGTATCGAGGCATAATGCACCCCGCGCAGGACGCGGTAGCGATACAAGGTGATCGATGTGTTGAAAAAGACGCTGTTCCAGTTGCACTGGTTCTTCGGCATCACCGCCGGCCTGGTGCTGGCCTTGATGGGCATCACCGGGGCCCTTTATTCATTCCAGGAAGAGCTGCTGCGCGCCTTCAACGCCGACGTGCTCACGGTCCAGGTGCGCCCTGAGGGGGTATTGCCGCCCGCCGAACTGGTACGCCGGGTCGAGGCCGAACAGGGCGAGAAGGTGTCGATGCTGTGGGTGGATGTCCGCGAAGGCAACGCCGCTCGGGTCTTCTTCACCCCGCCCCCTGGTGAGCGCCGTGGCGAACTGCGCTATGCCGACCCCTACACCGGCGATCTCAAGGGCGAGGCCACCGGGCAAGGCTTTTTCAACCTGATGCTCCAACTGCACCGATTCCTTGCCATGGGCAACACGGGCCGGCAGATCACCGGTGCCTGCACCCTGATGCTGGTGTTCTTCTGCCTCTCTGGGCTGTACCTGCGCTGGCCACGCAAAGCCCTGAGCTGGCGTACCTGGCTGACGCTGGATTGGGCCAAGAAGGGCCGCGCCTTCAACTGGGACCTGCACGCGGTGGCCGGGACCTGGTGCCTGTTGTTCTACCTTCTGTTCGCGTTGACGGGGCTGTTCTGGTCCTACGAGTGGTATCGCGAGGGCCTCAACCGGCTGCTGGCTGACCAACCAGCAGCCGGTGAGCAGCACAAGCGCGGAGAAGGCCGAGGCCGTCACGGGCCCCAGAAAATCGACAAGAACGCGCCACCGCTGGTGGTCGACTACGACGCCATCTGGGCCACCCTCCAGCAAACGGCGGGCTCGGGCCTGGCGACCTACAACTTGCGCCTGCCACCGGCCGGTGGCCAACCGGCGAACCTGTTCTATCTGCAGGATGACGCCGCACATCCACGGGCCTTCAACACCTTGGTGATCGACCCGGCCACCGGCCAGATCAAGCGCCAGGAACGCTACGACGACAAGTCGTTCAAGGCGCAATTGCTGCAAAGCGTCTACGCGTTGCATGTGGGCGAATACTTCGGCCTACCGGGGCGAATCATCCTCACCCTCGCCAGCCTGAGCATGCCATTGTTCTTCGTCACCGGCTGGCTGCTGTACCTCGACCGCCGGCGCAAGCAGCGCAAAGTGCGCGCAGCCCGAGGAAACATCGGCAGCACGGCGGCCAGCGGCGACAGCTGGTTGATCGGCTTCGCCAGTCAGAGCGGCTTTGCCGAACAACTGGCCTGGCAGAGCGCCGCGCAGTTGCAGGCCGCCGGACTGCCGGTGCAAGTCCGCGCCCTGGCCGACGTCCGTGAGCACGACCTGCGGCAAACGCGTCGCGCGCTGTTCGTGGTCAGCACCTTCGGTGACGGCGAGGCGCCCGACAGCGCCCGTGGCTTCGAACGCAAGGTGCTGGGCCAGCCCTGGGCCCTGAACGACCTCAGCTACGCCCTGCTCGCCCTGGGCGACCGCCAGTACCCGCACTTCTGCGGCTTCGCCCGGCGCTTGCAGGCTTGGCTCGGTGAACGTGGTGCCAGCGCCGCGTTCAGCCCGATCGAGGTCGACAATGCCGATCAGGCGGCCCTGCAACAATGGCAGCAAGAACTGGCGCAACTGACCGGCGCACAGCCCGTGGCCGCCTGGCAACCGCCAAGCTTCGGCAATTGGAGCCTGGTCCGTCGCGAGCGGCTCAATCCCGGGAGCCAAGGCCAGCCGGTGTACCTGCTGGGTTTGCAACCTGAACAGCCCGCCAGTTGGGAAGCCGGCGACCTGGTGGAGATCCTGCCGCTCAATAGCCAGCAACGCATCAGCACCTTCCTCACTGGCCTGGCGCTGGACGCCGACGCGGCGGTTCAGGTCGACGGCCTGACTGAAACGCTGGTCCAGGCCCTGGCCGGACGGCAATTGCCAAGCCGTCGCGACCATCTGATCGGCCTGCATGGGCAAGCCCTGGTCGATGCGCTGGTACCGATCGGCAGCCGGGAATATTCGATTGCCTCGATCGCCAGCGATGGCGTGCTGGAGCTGATCGTGCGCCAGGAACGCCATGCCGATGGCGAGCTGGGCCTGGGGTCGGGTTGGCTTACCGAGCACCTGCCACTGAACGGCACCCTGAACCTGCGCCTGCGTCGCAACAGCGGCTTCCATCTGCCGGAGCATTCGGCACCGATGATCCTGATCGGCAACGGCACCGGCCTGGCCGGGCTACGCAGCCTGCTCCGGGCGCGGATCAACAGCGGCGAGCGACGCAACTGGCTGCTGTTCGGCGAGCGCAACCGGGCCTATGACCTGCTGTGTGGCGATGAATTGCAAAGTTGGCTGGCAAGTGGTGACTTGGCGCGCCTGGATCTGGCGTTCTCACGGGACCAGACGGAAAAGATCTATGTGCAGGATGTGCTGCTCGAGCACGCCGATGAATTCAAGCGCTGGATCGACGAGGGTGCTTGCGTGTATGTCTGCGGCAGCCTGCAAGGCATGGCCGCGGGAGTGGATGCAGCGCTTCATGACATGCTCGGTGATGCTGCGGTACAGCAGCTGATCGAGGATGGGCGGTATCGGCGGGATGTGTACTGAGCGGGAACCGATGTAGCCAGCACTGCCCTCTTCGCGGGGCAAGCCCGCTCCCACAGGTACCCCACAGAATTAAAGGGCTGTGGAGATCCTGTGGGAGCGGGCTTGTCCCGCGAAGAGCCCGGTAGTGTCCCAGTGCAGCTCGAAGGTATCGGCACCGCTGTAAACACCCTATCCGCCTCGCCTGCGCTCCCGCAGGTACCCCACAGAATTAAAGGGCTGTGGAGATCCTGTGGGAGCGGGCTTGTCCCGCGAAGAGGCCGGTAGTGGCTCAGTGCAGCTCGAAGATATCGGCATCCAGGTTGGCCGGGAACCGGCTCCGATAGCTGGCCAGGTCCGCCGCACTCAGCACCGCTGTGAACACCCCATCCGCCTCGCCTGCGCTCAACAGGCTCTCGCCCTGGAAGTCCAGTACCTGGCTGTCGCCGGAGTAGGCGAAGCCCTTGCCATCGGTGCCCACCCGATTCACCGCCGCGACATAGCACAGATTCTCGATGCCCCGTGCCGGCAACAGCCGATTCCAGTGCTGACGGCGCGCTGCCGGCCAGTTGGCGGTGTACAGCAGCAGGTCGGTGTCTTGCGCGTCACGGCTCCACACCGGGAAGCGCAGGTCGTAGCAGATCAACGGACGCACGCGCCAGCCCTTGACTTCGAACTGCACCTGACGTTCGCCTGGGGTGTAGTGTTTGTGCTCACCGGCCATGCGGAACAGGTGACGCTTGTCGTAAAACAGGATCTCGCCATCCGGGCGTGCCCACAACAGGCGGTTGCGATGACTGCCATCCGCTGCCTGGACGATCAGGCTGCCAGTGATCACCGCACCGACCTTCGCTGCCTGGGCCTTCAGCCACTTGTAGGTCGGACCATTCTCAGGCTCCGCCAGGCGCTCGGACTCCATGGAGAACCCCGTCGTGAACATCTCGGGGAGAATCACCAGGTCAACGTCACCGACCTGCTCGAGCAGCACCTCGAAGTGCGCGTGGTTGGCTTCGCGGTCGTGCCACGCCAGAGTGGTCTGCACCAGGGCGATTTTCAGATTGGGCAGTTGGCTCAGATCGCGCATAGTTTTTCCGCCGCCTGACGCAGCGTCTCCTCTCGTTTGGCAAAGCACAGGCGCACCAGGCGTTGCTCAGGAATGGGTTGCTGGTAGAACACCGACACCGGGATGGTCGCCACGCCGTGCTCACGCGTGAGCCACAGGGCCATGTCGACGTCGTTCAGGTCTGGGCGGATCTGCGAGTAATCCACCAGCTGGAAGTATGTACCCGCCGTGCGGGTAAAGCGCAGACGCGAGTCTTCCAGCAGGTCGCAGAACAGATCGCGCTTGGCCTGGTAGAAGCCCGGCAGCTCGTCGATGTGCTGCGGATGCTCGGCCATGAAATCGGCCAGCGCGCACTGCAAGGGTGTGACACCGCAGAAGTTGACGTATTGGTGCACCTTGCGCAGCTCGGCGCTGAGGGCCACTGGCGCGATCACATAGCCCGTCTTCCAGCCAGTCACGTGGTAGGTCTTGCCGAACGAGCTAACCACGAAGGCGCGGGCAAACAGCTCGGCGTGGGCCAGCACGCTGGCATGGCGCACGCCGTCGTACACCAGGTGTTCGTAGACCTCGTCGCTGATCAAATAGATATCGCGATCGGCAATCAGCCGCGCGAGCTGATCAAGGTCTTCGCGGGTGATCAGTGCCCCGCTGGGGTTGTGTGGCGAGTTGAGAATGACCATGCGTGTGCGCGGACTGAGCGCATCGCTGAACGCCTGCCAGTCGATGCGAAAATCGCCATCGCTCAATCGCACATGCACGCAGCGTCCGCCAGCCAGGGTCACCGAGGGCGCATAACTGTCGTAACAAGGGTCGAAAACGATCACTTCGTCACCCGCCTGAATCACCGCCTGGATGGCACAGAAGATCGCTTCGGTGGCACCTGGGGTGATGGTCACCTCCTGGTCGGCGTCAACCTTTGCGCCATACAAGCGCTCGACCTTGGCCGCCACTTGCTGGCGCAGGGCCGGCAAGCCAGTCATTGGTGCGTACTGGTTATGCCCTGCGGCGACGTGTCGGCCAACCGCATCGAGCAATGCTTGCGGGCCGTTGAAATCGGGGAAACCTTGGGAAAGGTTGAGCGCGCCGGTTTGCGCGGCGAGCTGGGACATGGTGGTGAAGATGGTCGTGCCGACATTCGGCAGTTTGCTGCGAATCATGGAGCCCTCTTTCCTGGGGTGGATCCGGCACGGGGGAGTCCGAGCATAGCGGATCGAGCAGTCAGGAAAAAGGTTGAAACAATGAGTGATTGCGTTGAATCAAAGAGCCTCTCCGCGGGCGAACCCGCGGAGAGGTCGACACGAAATCAGCGCTTGTCGCGGCGCTTCTTCTCGGCCTTCTTGTGGTGCGACATCAGGCGACGCTTCTTGTTGACCTGGCGATCGGTGAGGGTGTTCTTCTTGCCCTCGTAGGGGTTCTCGCCACCCTTGTACTCGATGCGGATCGGCGTACCGACCAGCTTCAACACGCGACGGTAGGTGTTTTCCAGGTACCGCGAGTACGACTTCGGAATCTTGTCGGTCTGGTTGCCGTGGATCACGATCAGCGGCGGGTTGGCCCCGCCAAGGTGCGCGTAGCGCAGCTTGATGCGACGACCGTTGACCAACGGCGGCTGGTGCTCGCTGACCGCGTCCTCGAGGATCTGCGTCAGACGGCTGGTCGGCCAGCGGGTGACCGCCGACTTGAACGCAGCCTGCACCGACTTGTACAGATGCCCGACGCCTGTGCCGTGCAGAGCCGAAATGAAGTGGATATCGGCAAAGTCGACGAAGAACAGCCGGCGCTCCAGTTCTGTCTTGACGTAGTCACGCTCGCCCGGCTCCATGCCGTCCCATTTGTTCAGGGCAATGACGATGGCACGGCCGGCTTCCAGGGCAAAACCGAGCAGGTTGAGGTCGTGGTCGACCACCCCTTCGCGGGCATCCATGACGAAGATCACCACGTTGGCGTCCTTGATCGCCTGCAGGGTCTTCACCACCGAGAACTTTTCAACTTCCTCGTGGATCTTGCCGCGCTTGCGCACGCCTGCGGTGTCGATGAAGGTGTACTTCTCGCCATCGCGCTCGAAGGGGATGTAAATACTGTCGCGGGTAGTACCGGGCTGGTCGTAGACCACCACACGCTCCTCGCCGAGCATGCGGTTGACCAAGGTCGACTTGCCCACGTTCGGGCGACCGATGATGGCGATCTTGATGCCATCCTTCTCGCTCGGACCCGGGATGCGCGTCGCTTCCTCGCCTTCGGCGACCTCTTCGTCGAGCGCTTCTTCCTCGGCGTCACGCGGAATGTGGCCGAGCACGGCCTCCATCAAGGCGTTGATGCCACGGCCTTGGGAGCCCGCCACCGGAATGGCGTTGCCCATGCCCAGCGGAGAGAACTCAGCGCGAGCGACGTCGGCATCGATGTTGTCGATCTTGTTGGCGACCAGGATCGCTTCTTTGTTGCGCTTGCGCAGGTGCTCGGCAATCATCTGGTCGGCGGCGGTCATACCGGCGCGGGCGTCGACCAGGAACAGTACGTAGTCGGCTTCTTCGATGGCCATGAGCGACTGCTCGGCCATCTTTTCGTCCATGCCGACTTCATCGCCGGTGATACCACCGGTGTCGATCAGGATGTAGGAACGACCCTGCCAGGAGGCATCGCCATACTGGCGATCACGGGTCAGGCCCGACAGGTCGCCGACGATGGCATCGCGGGTCTTGGTCAGTCGGTTGAACATGGTGGATTTGCCGACGTTCGGCCGTCCCACCAGGGCGATTACGGGAACCATGCGGCTCTCCACTCTTGAATTCTAGAAAATGCAAAGGCCGCTGCAAGGCAGCGGCCGGAGTTCGTGCGGCGTGTCCTACGCCGCAGCTTGAAGCCCGCCAAGGCCTCAAGCATAGCTTCAGCGGATGGTCAGTGCCTCGAGCTTGCCGCTGTTGCCGAAGACATAGATGGTGTCGCCCACCACCAGGGGCCGGGCGCGCAGCCCATCGCTGTCGATCCGCTCACGACCGACGAAACGACCGTCGACCTGGCTGAGCAGATGCAGGTAACCCTCGAAGTCACCTACTGCCACGTAGCTGGAGAACACTTCCGGGGCAGTCAGCTGGCGACGGGCCATCGAATCGTTGCTCCACAGTGCGCTGGAGGACCGCTCATCGACGCCCTCGACCGTGCCGCTGGCCTCACTGACGTAGACGTTGCCGAAGCCCTGGGCGACACCCACGTAGCTGGATGCATCGCGCTGCCACAGCACCCGACCGCTTTCCAGGTCCAGGCCGGCGACCCGGCCCTGGTAGGTGCTGACGTACAGGGTGCCACCGGACAGCAGCAGGCCGCCATCGATGTCGACTACACGATCGAGCTCGGAGCGCCCCTGTGGAATCGCCACGCGGCTCTCCCACACCGGGACGCCGTTGTTGATGTCGACGGCCACCACCTTGCCGGTGGACAGACCGGCGACGGCCAGGCGGTTGGTGGCAATCGGCGCGCCGGTGCCACGCAGGGTCAGCACTGCCGGGGTGTTTTCGTAGATCCAGCGGCGGTCGCCAGTAGTGGCGTCCAGGCCGATCAGGCGATCGTCCTGGGTCTGCACCACCACCACGTCACCATTGGTGGCCGGCGGCGCCAGCACCTCACTGGTGACACGCGAGCGCCAGCGCTCCTCGCCGGTGCTGGAATCGAGGGCGATCACCTCGCCCTTGAGGGTACCCAGCATGAGCAGGCCGTAGCCTACGCCGACAGCTCCGGATACCGGCAGGTCCAGGTCCTTGTTCCACACCACCTTGCCGGTGACCCGATCAAGGGCATAGACATCGCCATGGACGTCGGAGGCGTAGATGCGGTCGTTCTCGATCGCCGGCACCAGGGTATTGTAGGTCTCGCCCTGGCCATCACCGATCGAACGGCTCCACTGCTTCTTCAGCACGACTTCCTCGGTGAACTTGGTCAGCTCGGCCGGTGGCAGTTCCTTCTTGCTGTTGCTGCTGCAACCTGCGGCCAGAACGGCCAGGGTCAGCACTGCTGCTTGTTTCCAACCGATCACGTCACGCGTCCCCTTTGGCAAGGTCGTCCAGCTTCAGTTGCAGGCCACCGACCGCGGCGTCATCCGACAGCGCAGCCTTGGCTTTTTCATAGGCGTTGTGGGCATCGTCGGTACGACCGAGCTGTACCAGCAGGTCACCCTTCAATTCTTCGCGACTGGCCAGGAAAGCCTTGTCGGTGTCACCGTCGAGCAGCTTGAGTGCGTCTTCGGCCTTGTTCTGCGCGGCCATCACACGAGCCAGACGCTGACGCGAGATCTCACCCAGGGTCACGTCGGCCGGCTTGTCCAGCACGCCCTTGAGCTCGGCGGCGGCGTCATCGAGCTTGCCGGTCTCGACCGCGACCTTGGCTACGAACAGGCTGCCGTACTGGGCATAAGCGGTGCCGCCGTACTCGCTCTTGAGCTTGCCGGACAGCTCGGCGACCTTGGTCGCATCAGGCTGGCCGCTTGGCGTCAGGCTGGTTTCCAACAGGGCCTGGTACAGCTGCGAGGCACCTTGCGACTGGTTGTTCTGGTACTTGTGCCAGGTGTTCCAGCCCAGCACCACCACACCTGCCAGCAGCGCGCCAGTCAGCAGCGGCTTACCATTGCGGCTCCACCAGTCCTTGATCCCTGCCAGTTCATCATCATCAGTACTCGACACCCCAATACTCCTTTTCGCCTATTCGCTTGTTGAACCGCGTTACGCTTGAGCGATCGCGGTTTCCAGGTGCTCAGCCAGAGCATCCCAGGCAATGTTCTGTTGTTCGCCCTGGCCGCGCAGGGGCTTCAGGCCGATCTCTTGCTTGGCCAGCTCATCGTCACCGAGGATCAGGGCGAACAGCGCTCCGCTTTTGTCGGCCTTTTTGAACTGGCTCTTGAAACTGCCACCGCCGGCATTGACCGCCAGGCGCAGGCCCGGCAGACGGTCGCGCAGGCTCTCGGACAAGCGCAGACCGGCAAGCTCGGCTTGTTCGCCAAAGGCGCACAGGTAAACATCGATCTGGCGGTTGATCGACTCGGGCACCTTGTCCAGGGTCTCCAAGAGCAGGATCAGACGTTCGATACCCATGGCGAAACCTACGCCCGGCGTCGGTTTACCGCCCATTTGCTCGACCAGACCATCATAGCGGCCGCCAGCGCATACCGTGCCTTGGGCACCCAGCTTGTCGGTAACCCACTCGAACACGGTCTTGCTGTAGTAGTCCAGGCCGCGCACCAGTTTGGTGTTGATCACGAACGGAATGCCAGCGGCGTCCAGGCGTGCCTTGAGGCCGGCGAAGTGTGCACGCGAATCCTCGTCCAGGTAGTCTTCGAGCTTCGGCGCGTCGACAAGCACCGCCTGGGTGCCCTGGTCCTTGCTGTCGAGGATACGCAGCGGGTTGCTCTTCAGGCGACGCTGGCTGTCTTCGTCGAGCTGCTCCAGACGCGCCGAGAGGAACTCGACCAGCGCATCACGATAACGCGCACGGGCCTCGCTGGTGCCCAGGCTGTTGAGTTCGAGCTTCACCGCATCCTGGATGCCCAACAAGCCCCACAGGCGCCAGGTGAGCATGATCAGTTCGGCATCGATGTCCGGTCCGTCGAGGTTGAACACTTCGACACCGATCTGGTGGAACTGGCGATAGCGCCCCTTCTGCGGGCGCTCGTGGCGGAACATCTGGCCGATGTACCACAACTTCTGCACCTGGCCGTTGCCAGTGATGCCGTGCTCGAGCACGGCGCGCACGCAGGCGGCGGTACCTTCGGGGCGCAAGGTCAGGGAGTCGCCGTTGCGGTCCTCGAAGGTGTACATCTCTTTTTCGACGATGTCGGTGACTTCACCGATCGAACGCTTGAACAGCTCGGTGAACTCGACGATCGGGGTGCGGATCTGGCTGTACCCATAGGTATCCAGCAGGCCGGCCACGGTGCCCTCGAAATAGCGCCACAGGGGTGACTGCTCGGGCAGGATGTCGTTCATGCCACGGATGGCTTGCAGCGATTTGCTCACGAAATGTCCTTACGAATCTGTGTGTCAGCCACGGGCGATCAGCGCCGCGTCGGCTTCGGCCTTTTCAGCCGCTTTCTGGCGGATGAGTTTTTCCAGCTCATCGACCAGGTTGTCATTGGTCAGCTTCTGCGACGGCTTGCCGTCGATGTAGACCAGGTTCGGCGTACCGCCAGTCAGGCCCACATGGGACTCCTTGGCTTCACCCGGGCCGTTGACCACGCAACCGATGACCGCGACGTCCAGCGGTACCAGCAGGTCCTCCAGGCGCCCCTCCAGCTCGTTCATGGTCTTGACCACGTCGAAGTTCTGTCGCGAGCAGCTCGGGCAAGCGATGAAGTTGATTCCTCGCGAGCGCAAGTGCAGCGACTTGAGGATGTCGTAGCCGACCTTCACTTCCTCGACCGGATCGGCGGCCAGAGAGATGCGAATGGTGTCGCCGATCCCCTCGGCCAGCAGCATACCCAGGCCGACGGCGGATTTCACCGTTCCCGAACGCAGGCCGCCCGCTTCGGTGATACCCAGGTGCAGAGGCTGCACGATCTGTTTGGCCAACAGGCGGTACGCTTCGACGGCCATGAACACGTCGGAGGCCTTGACGCTGACCTTGAAGTCCTGGAAGTCCAGGCGGTCGAGGTGCTCGACATGGCGCAGGGCCGACTCGACCAATGCCGCCGGGGTCGGTTCGCCGTACTTCTTCTGCAGGTCCTTTTCCAACGAGCCTGCATTGACGCCGATACGAATCGGGATGCCGCGGTCGCGTGCGGCATCGACTACCGCGCGCACGCGGTCTTCGCGGCCGATGTTGCCCGGGTTGATGCGCAGGCAGTCGACGCCCAGTTCGGCCACGCGCAATGCGATCTTGTAGTCGAAATGGATATCGGCAACCAGCGGCACGCTGACCTGTTGCTTGATGCGGCCAAAGGCTTCGGCCGCGTCCATGTCCGGCACCGAGACGCGCACGATGTCGACACCGGCGTCGACCAGACGCTGGATCTGCGCCACGGTGGCCGCCACGTCGTTGGTGTCGGTGTTGGTCATGCTCTGCACCGCGATGGGGGCATCGCCACCCACCGGCACATTGCCGACCCAGATTTTGCGGGATTCGCGACGTTTGATCGGAGATTCGCCGTGCATGACTTACTGTCCCAACTTCAGGCGAGCAGTCTCGCCACTGGTGAACGGGGCGACATCGACGGCCTGGCCGTTGTAGCTGACCTGGGCGCCGCGGGCGAAGCCCAAGCGCACCGCGAACGGTGGCTTGCCGGTCAGGTCCAGGTTATCGCCCTTGCGCTTGATGCCGCTGAACAGCACCTTGCCGTTGCCGTCGGTGACCTGGGTCCAGCAATCGGCAGTGAATTGGATCGCGACCTTGCCGCTGCCGGCAGGCACCATGGCCTCGGTGGCAACGGCGTTGGCAGACGGTGCGCTAGCCGGTTCCGAAACGCCCGGAGTGGCCGGCGCAGATGCCGGGGCCGACGGTTCCACGGGTGCAGGTGCCGAGGTCACGCTGGCAGGGTTGCCAGGGTTCGCAGCGGTATCGACCTCGGCCGCAGGCGCCGCTTCGCTGGAGGTGCCATCAGCCTGCGCGGCACTGTTCGATTCCAGCGGCAACGGAGCGGCTTCGGGCTGCTGGCCAGCAGTCACTGCCTGGTCTTCAGGCTCGTCCAGCGGATGAATCTGAGTGGTGCCGTCGGCGCTTTCGACCTCGACGTGTTCCAAAGCCATCTTGGCCAGGTCCTTGCCGCGCAGGCTGCCCTGGTCCTGCCACCAAACGAAACCACCCCCCACCACGGCGACCAGCAACAGCAAGCTGACGCCACGCAGGATATTGTGCGACAACCGCATTGGCTCCTCGATGCGGCCCAGCGAGTGCACCTCGCTGCCCTTGGCATGGGTACCGGTGTATTGGTCGAAGGCGGCAACCAGAGGCGCCTGGTCCATGTCCATCAGCTTGGCATAAGCGCGAATGTACCCACGGGCGAAGGTATGCCCCGGCAACTTGTCGAAGGCGCCGGTTTCCACGTGGTTCAGCGAACTTACGGTGAGGTTCAGCTTACGGGCCACCTCGGCTTGCGACCAATCCCGTTTCTCGCGGGCCTGGCGCAACAGCTCGCCGGGGTTCTGGCCAGTCGCTGCTGCTACTTCGGGATGCGCGGCTTTCATCGTTGCTCCGACAGGTATTGCTGATATTCCGGCGTACCGGGATAAAGTCGTTGTAATTGCTGGCCCAGTTCGGCCTGCGTGCCCTGCTCGTCGAACACCCTGGCAAGGCGAATGCCCAAGAGGAGACTACGGGCGCCATGGTCGCTCAACTGGCTGAAACGATCGTAGTAATCCCGGGCCGGCACATAATGCCTGTTTTCGAAGGACAACTCAGCCATTTCCAGCAATGCCCTGGGCTGCCGTGGGTTGAGTTGCAATGCCTTGGTCAGGTATGCGTGTGCCTGCTCGCGGGCATCGAGCCGCAAGGCCGTCAGGCCGAGGTTCTCGTAGACCCGCGAACGTTCAGGATACAGGGTATCGGCACTGGCCAGGCGAAACATCTGCTCAGCTTCGGGGAAACGCTGCTGAGCATATAGGAAACTGCCGTAGTTGTTGCGAATTCGCGTGTCATCAGGGCGTGCCGCGAGCGCTTGGCGAAAGTGCGATTCGGCCAGCGCCGGCTCTGCTTCGGCGGCAAAGACCAAGGCAAGTGCAGCATGGGCATCGGCATCACGGGGCTCGAGCGCCAGGGCCTTGGCCAACGGCGCTTTGGCCTGCTCGGTCATACCCTGTTGCAAATAGCCCAGCCCCAACTGCACATATGCCCGCCCTGCCTCGGCCCGTCCCTGGCTGTTGGCCAGGGGATGATGCGCGCCACCCGACACACAGCCGGCCAGCAGCGAAAGCGCAAGGATCGACAGCGCAGCGCGCAGGCTCATGGCAGGCCCGGACTCAGTGGCGCACGGCGCTGTCTGGAAGCTCAGCGTCGGCGGACAGCTGGCGTACGGCGATGTAACGCTCACTGCGGCGGGTACGGTCATTGACCTGGCCGACCAGCTGACCACAGGCGGCGTCGATGTCGTCGCCCCGGGTGGTTCGGGTGGTCACGTTGAAACCACCGTGGTGCAGCAGGTCCTGGAAACGACGGATCGCGTTGTTGCTCGGCCGCTCGTAGCCCGAGTGCGGGAACGGGTTGAATGGAATCAGGTTGATCTTGCACGGTACATCGCGCAGCAATTCGATCATCTGCGCAGCATGCTCAGGCTGGTCGTTGACATCCTTGAGCAGGGTGTACTCGATGGTGAGCACGCGCTTGCCACCCAGGGTCGCCATGTAGCCCATGCACGATTCCAGCAGCATCTTCAGCGGATACTTCTTGTTGATCGGTACCAGTTGGTTGCGCAGCTCATCGTTGGGTGCGTGCAGCGACAGGGCCAGAGACACGTCGATGTGCTTGGCCAGCTCGTCGATCATCGGCACCACGCCCGAGGTGGACAAGGTGACGCGACGCTTGGAAATGCCATAGCCCAGATCTTCCATCATGATCTTCATGGCGGCGATGACATTGTCGAAATTCAGCAGGGGCTCACCCATGCCCATCATGACCACGTTGGTAATCGCGCGGTCGATCTTGGCCGGGACGGTCCCGAAGGATTTGTTCGCAAGCCACACCTGGCCGATGACTTCGGCGGCGGTGAGGTTGCTATTGAAGCCTTGCTTGCCGGTGGAGCAGAAACTGCAGTCCAGAGCGCAGCCGGCTTGCGACGAAACGCAGAGGGTGCCGCGGTCGTCGGTGGGGATGTAGACGGTTTCGACGCAGCTGCCGGAGGCAACGCGGACCACCCACTTGCGGGTGCCGTCGGCGGAAATGTCTTCACTGACCACTTCCGGACCCCGAATCTCGGCAACGGCCTCGAGCTTTTCGCGCAAGGCCTTGCCGACATTGGTCATGGCGGCGAAATCGTCGACGCCATAGTGGTGAATCCATTTCATGACCTGACCGGCACGAAAACGCTTCTCTCCGATGGACTCGAAGAATTTTTCCATTTCCTGCAGGGTCAGGCCCAACAGGTTGATCTTGCCAGTCATGTCACTCATGGAATCACCCAAGACCTGCCTCGCTTAGCGAATGCGGTCGCACAGCTCGGTAGCGGAGAAGAAGTAAGCGATTTCGCGGGCAGCCGAAGCTTCCGAGTCGGAACCGTGAACGGCGTTCTCGTCGATGGAAACGGCGAAGTCGGCGCGGATGGTGCCGGCAGCAGCTTCTTTAGGGTTGGTGGCGCCCATCAGCTCACGGTTGGCCAGAACGGCGTTTTCGCCTTCCAGAACCTGAACGATGACCGGACCAGAAGTCATGAAGGCAACCAGGTCACCGAAGAAACCGCGCTCTTTGTGCTCAGCGTAGAAGCCTTCGGCTTCGGCTTTGGACAGCTGCTTCATTTTCGAAGCGACGACGCGCAGGCCGGCTTTCTCGAAGCGAGTGGTGATCTCGCCGATGACGTTCTTGGCAACGGCGTCAGGCTTGATGATGGAGAAAGTACGTTGAACAGCCATGGAAAACTCCAGAAATATGAGTGTTGCGAAAAATTAAACCCGCGAATTATACGCGGGTTCCAGGGGATTGCCTAACCTGCAAAATGCGTTCAGTCGGCTTCTTCGATCCAGGCCGCCTGGATGGCCTCGAGCACTTTCTCACCGCCACGTGACGGATCGTCGCTGAACTCCGGCAGGGCCAGCACCCAGCGGTGCAAATCGACGAAATTCACATATTTAGGATCGACCTCAGGCTTGCTTTCCGCAAGCTGAATGGCGATCTCAAGTACATCAACCCATTTCAGACTCATGTACAAAACCTCAATGCGGCGCTTCGGCGGCGTGGTTGAGCGAATACTTGGGAATCTCGATGGTGACGTCCTCGTCAGCCACCTTCACCTGGCAGGCCAGACGCGATTGCGCCTCCAGGCCCCAGGCCTTGTCCAGCATATCCTCTTCCAGCTCATCGGCTTCTTCAAGCGAGTCGAAGCCCTTGCGCACGATGCAGTGGCAAGTGGTGCAAGCGCACACACCGCCACATGCACTTTCCATCTCGATGTGGTGCTCGTGGGCCAACTCCAGGATATTGGTTCCCGGCTCGACCTCCACGGTCAGCCCTTCTGGGCAGAACTTCTCATGCGGCAGGAAGGTTACCAGCGGCATCGATTACTCCTCGATCTCATTCAGGTTGCGCCCGGCCAGTGCGGCTTTGACCGTCGAATCAAGGCGACGGGCGGCAAATGCATCGGTCACCTGCGACAGACGCTTGGTCTGTTGCTCGATGGCCGCGCCATCGGTGCCGCTCAGCAAATCACGCAATTCTTGCATCTGGAACTCGATGGCGATCCGCTCTTCTTCGCTGAGCAGGCGTTCGCCGTCGGCATCCAGGGCGCCCTGCACCGCTTCGAGCAAGCGCTCGGCGTCGACCTGATGCTCGCGCAATTGGCGGGCCTGCTTGTCGGAGCCGGCATGCTCGAACGAATCCTTCAGCATGCGGGCGATCTCGCCATCGGTCAGGCCGTAGGACGGCTTGACCTGGATGCTGGCCTCCACGCCCGAGCCCAGCTCGCGGGCGGCGACACTGAGCAGACCGTCGGCATCGACCTGGAAGGTCACGCGGATCTTCGCCGCACCCGCCACCATGGCCGGAATGCCGCGCAGCTCGAAGCGCGCCAGGGATCGGCAGTCGCTGATCAACTCGCGCTCGCCCTGCAGGACGTGAATCATCATGGCCGACTGGCCATCTTTGTACGTGGTGAATTCCTGGGCGCGCGCCACCGGAATGGTGGTGTTGCGCGGAATCACCTTCTCCATCAACCCGCCCATGGTCTCGAGGCCCAAGGACAGCGGGATGACGTCGAGCAACAACAACTCGCCGCCTTCACGGCGATTGCCGGCCAGGGTGTCAGCCTGGATGGCGGCGCCGATGGCCACCACCTGATCGGGGTCGATCGAGGTCAACGGGGTGCGGTCGAACAGCGCCCCGACCGCCTCGCGCACCCGTGGGACGCGGGTCGAACCGCCGACCATGACGACCGCACCGACTTCTTCGAGCTCTACACCGCTGTCGCGCACAGCGCGGCGGCAGGACTTCAGGCTACGGGCGATCAGCGGCTCGATCATCGCCTCGAAGGCCACGCGGCTCAGCTCGCCCTGCCAGTCACCATGCGTGACGGTCACGGCGTCGGCATCGGTCAGAGCTTCCTTGGCCGCACAGGCTGCCTGCAGCAGTTGACGCTGGGTGGCCGGATCGAGATCCGAAGACAACCCGGCCTGCTCGATGATCCAGCCAGCGATGGCATGATCGAAGTCGTCACCCCCGAGGGCCGTGTCGCCGCCGGTGGCCAGTACCTCGAACACACCTGCGGTCAGGCGCAGGATGGAGATGTCGAACGTTCCCCCACCCAGGTCATAGATGGCCACCACACCTTCGGCGTTTTGGTCCAGGCCATAAGCCACCGCCGCGGCGGTCGGCTCGTTGAGCAGGCGCAGCACGTTCAGGCCGGCCAGGCGCGCAGCATCCTTGGTGGCCTGGCGCTGAGCATCGTCGAAATAGGCCGGAACCGTGATGACAGCGCCCACCAGCTCACCGCCGAGGCTCTGCTCGGCACGCTCGCGCAGCACCTTGAGGATATCGGCCGATACTTCCACCGGACTCTTCGGCCCCTGGACGGTATCGATGAACGGCATGTGAGACTCGCCACCGACGAAACGGTATGGCAGTTGCTCGCCCAGTTGCTTGACGTCTGCCAGTCCGCGCCCCATCAGGCGCTTGACCGAGAGCACGGTGTTGAGCGGGTCAGTAGGTGCCGCTTCGCGAGCAGCCAGGCCGACTTCGCTATGGCCTGCCAGGTAACGCACGGCCGAAGGCAAAATGACATTACCCTGCGCATCGGGCAGGGGCTCGCTGCGACCGCTGCGCACGGCAGCGACCAGGGAGTTGGTGGTACCCAGGTCGATACCCACCGCCAGGCGACGCTGGTGCGGCTGCGGGCTTTGACCGGGTTCGGCGATCTGCAGTAGGGCCATGCTTATCTGAATACCTTAGGCGTCATCACGGGCGACACCGGGTTAATCGTCGAGGCGCTCTTCCAGTTGGCGCACTTCTTGGGCGAGCTTGTCGAGGAACTGCATGCGGCGCATCAGGCGCTCGGCCTGTTCACGCTCGGCAGGCACATCCCAGCAGGCGGCGAAATCTTCGTTGAGCGTGTCCTGGGCAGCCTTGAGGCGCTTCTTGAACACGGCCACGCCATCGAGATCGGCATCGTCCTGCAGCTCCTCGAGCTCTTCGCGCCACTGCATCTGCTGCAACAGGAAGTCCGGGTCGTGAACCGTGACTTCCTGAGGCACTTCATGGCCACCGATGGCCAGCAGGTAACGGGCGCGACGCGGCGCACTGCGCAAGGTCTGGTAGGCGTCGTTGAGGGCGGCAGACTTTTCCAGCGCGACGCGCTGCTCACGCTCGGAAGCGTCGGCAAAGCGATCCGGGTGCACCTCGCGGGCCAGCTCGCGATAGCGAGTGGCCAGCTTATCGAGGTCCAGGCGGAAGCTGGGCTGGAGGTCGAACAGAGCGAAATGACAAGGAGTACCCACAGCCAGCCTCAGACGTTGAAGCTTTCGCCGCAGCCACACTCACCGCGCACGTTGGGGTTGTTGAACTTGAAGCCTTCGTTCAACCCTTCCTTGACGAAGTCCAGCTCGGTGCCATCGAGGTAGACGAGGCTCTTGGGATCGATGATCACCTTCACCCCGTGGTTCTCGAACACGGTGTCTTCATCGGCCAGCTCATCGACGAACTCCAGCACGTAGGCCAGGCCCGAGCAACCGGTGGTGCGCACGCCCAGGCGAATGCCCTCGCCCTTGCCGCGCCCTTCGAGGGATCGCCGCACGTGGTTGGCGGCGGCTTCTGTCATGCTGATAGCCATCGGAGCTCCTCAGTTACCTTGCAACGGGCGGCTTAGATCAAGCCCTTTTTCTGCTTGTAGTCGCGCACGGCTGCCTTGATGGCATCCTCGGCGAGTACAGAGCAGTGGATCTTGACCGGCGGCAGCGCCAGTTCTTCCGCCAGCTGGGTGTTCTTGATGGTTTCGGCTTCATCCAGGGTCTTGCCCTTCATCCACTCGGTGGCGAGGGAGCTGGAAGCGATGGCCGAACCGCAGCCGTAAGTCTTGAACTTGGCATCCTCGATGATGCCTTGCTCGTTGACCTTGATTTGCAGACGCATCACGTCACCGCACGCAGGGGCGCCGACCATGCCGGTACCGACATCCGGATCTTCGGCATTCATCTTGCCGACGTTGCGTGGGTTTTCGTAGTGGTCGATGACCTTTTCACTGTATGCCATGGTGCAATTCCTTCCTCATCAGGGAGCCGCTCTTGCCGGCGACTGCTTAGTGGGCGGCCCACTCGATCTTGGAGATGTCGACGCCGTCTTTGTACATGTCCCAAAGCGGCGACAGCTCACGCAGTTTGTTCACGGCCTCGCAGACTTTCTGCGCGGCGTAGTCGACTTCTTCTTCGGTGGTGAAGCGACCGAAGGAGAAGCGGATCGAGCTGTGTGCCAGTTCGTCGTTGCGACCCAGGGCGCGCAGTACGTAGGACGGCTCGAGCGAAGCGGAGGTGCAGGCCGAACCCGAGGACACGGCAATGTCCTTCAAGGACATCAGCAGCGACTCGCCTTCGACGTAGTTGAAGCTCAGGTTCAGGTTGTGCGGCACGCGCTGGGTGCGGCTGCCGTTGACGTACAGCTCTTCGAGGTTGGACACCTGCTCGAAGAAGCGGTCGCTCAGGGCCTTGATGCGTGCGTTTTCAGCGGCCATGTCCTGCTTGGCGATGGCGAAGGCTTCGCCCATGCCGACGATCTGGTGGGTCGGCAGGGTGCCCGAACGCATGCCGCGCTCATGACCACCGCCGTGAATGATGGCCTCCAGACGAACCCGCGGCTTGCGGCTGACGTACAGCGCGCCGATCCCTTTCGGACCGTAGACCTTGTGCGCCGAGAACGACATCAGGTCGACCTTGAGCTTTTGCAGGTCGATCTCGACCTTGCCTGCCGACTGGGCGGCATCGACGTGGAACAGCACGCCGCGCGAGCGGGTCAGCTCGCCGATGGCGGCGATGTCGTTGATCGAACCAACTTCGTTGTTGACGTGCATCAGCGACACCAGGATGGTGTCATCGCGCAGCACCGCCTCGACCATGGCCGGGGTGACGATGCCGTCTTCGCCTGGCTCGAGGTAGGTGACTTCGAAACCTTCACGCTCGAGCTGGCGAGCGGTATCCAGGACCGCCTTGTGCTCGATCTTGGAGGTGATGATGTGCTTGCCCTTGGTCTGATAGAAGTGCGCAACACCCTTGAGTGCGAGGTTGTCGGACTCGGTGGCACCACTGGTCCAGACGATTTCGCGCGGGTCGGCATTGATCAGCTCGGCAACCTGGCGGCGGCCGTTCTCGACCGCTTCTTCGGCCTTCCAGCCGAACACGTGGGAACGCGAGGCCGGGTTACCGAAGTTTCCGTCGACCAGCAGGCATTCGGCCATTTTCTGGGCGACGCGCGGGTCGACTGGGGTGGTCGCTGAGTAATCGAGGTAGATCGGCAACTTCATTGGGTATCTCCTATCAGGCGGTGGCGTCGCTCGTCGCTGTCATCGGATCCGGGTCAATCGACGGCGGACGTCTCAATCTTGTCCAGCAGGGCGGAACGACCTGCGACACGACGCAGGTCCTGGCGCTGGGCGACTTCCTGCACCTCACGGCGCATGACGAGGTCGGCCAGGCTGATGCCGCTGAGGAATTCGTGAATCTGCTGGCTGAGGTCGCACCACAGATGGTGGGTCAGGCAGGTGTCACCGGCATGGCAGTCCCCCAGGCCCTGACAACGAGTGGCATCGACCGATTCATTGACCGCGTCGATGACCTGGGCTACCTGGATGGTCTCCATGCCCCGCGACAGCTGGTAACCACCGCCGGGGCCGCGCACGCTGGAAACCAGGCTACTGCGGCGCAGCTTGGCGAACAGCTGCTCCAGATAAGAGAGGGAAATGCCCTGGCGTTCGGAAATGTCGGCCAAAGACACAGGCCCATGCTGCGCGTGCAATGCCAGGTCGAGCATTGCAGTCACGGCGTATCGGCCTTTGGTAGTCAGTCGCATGGCTAATGGGTACCACGGGAGTTACAGGATGTGAGCGAGTATGCGATTCCCGAGCATTTAAGTCAACTATTAGACCTACTGCTTTAGTCGGGTTTGCATGGGGGAGGCGGGCGCGATTGTAGCAGCAATGGGGCGTGAGCACACGCCCCATATGTCACCGGGCCGCCACCGCGGCGCGATCAATGCGACTGAGTGTCGCGCTGCGCAGCTTGCGCCTCCTCGGCGAAGTCATCCTCAGGCAGCGCCGGCAGCTCCTTGGCGCAATAGTCGCTGCCCATCTTGGTCAACGCACCGCACATGCCTTCAAGTCGCTCGTCCACCGCCTGCAGATGATCGAGCATCTGACCGATGGCGCGTGCCACCGGGTCGGGCATATCGCCGCTCACGCCGTAGGCGTCGAAGCCGATCTTCTCGGCCATGGCCTTGCGCTTGGCCTCGACCTCGCTGTCTTCGCTCTTGACGATGATCCGCCCGGGGATGCCCACCGCCGTGGCGCCGGCCGGTACCGCCTTGGTGACGACGGCATTGGAACCGATCTTGGCCCCGGCACCGACGGTGAAGGGGCCGAGCACCTTGGCCCCGGCACCGACCACCACGCCGTTCTCGAGGGTCGGGTGACGCTTGCCCTTGTTCCAGCTGGTACCGCCCAGGGTCACACCTTGGTATAGGGTGACATCGTCACCGATCTCAGCGGTCTCACCGATGACGATCCCCATGCCGTGATCGATGAAGAAGCGGCGACCGATGGTCGCGCCGGGATGAATCTCGATCCCGGTCATCCAGCGACCGAAGTTCGACACCAGGCGTGCCAGCCACTTGAAATCGCGCTTCCACAGCGCATGCCCAAGGCGATGCAACCAGATCGCGTGCATGCCGGGGTAGCAGGTGAGCACCTCGAACGCATTGCGCGCCGCCGGATCACGATGAAAAACGCTTTGGATATCTTCACGCAGACGCTCGAACATCTGTCAGTCCTTCCGTTTATGCGGCTCGCCCCGTGCGACTTTCTGGGTCTCGGTGAGGATGCCACGCAAAATGCTCATTTCCGAACGATTGACCGCGCTGCGCCCGTACAGCCGACGCAGACGCGGCATCAGGTGCTTGGGCTTCTCGGGGTCAAGGAAGCCGATGTCCACCAGGGTTTTCTCCAGGTGTTCATAGAACAGCTCCATCTCGTCCATGGTCGCCGGCTCGTTGCTGCGCAACGAGTTGGCTTCGAACTTCTCGACCTTGGAAGGCGCGCCCTCGGCCGCCAGCCAGGCCATGCGCACCTCGTAGGCGAGCACCTGAACCGCGGCGGCAAGGTTGAGCGAGCTGAAGTCGGGGTTCGACGGAATGTGCACGTGGAAGTGACATCGCTGCAGTTCTTCGTTGGTCAGGCCCGCGTGCTCGCGACCGAACACCAGGGCGATTTCCTCGCCGCCGATGGCATGCTCAACCGCCTTGGCCCCACACTCCCGGGGGTCGATCAGCGGCCAGGGAATGCTGCGCTCACGGGCGCTGGTGCCCATGACCAGGCTACAGCCGACCAACGCCTGCTCGAGGCTGTCGACCACCTGGGCATTGGCCAGGACGTCGTCGGCGCCCGAGGCGCGCGCGGTCGCGTCAGCGGCGGGGAATTCTTTCGGCTGCACCAGCACCAGGCGCGACAAGCCCATGTTTTTCATGGCACGTGCAGCGCCGCCGATGTTGCCGGGGTGGCTGGTATTGACCAGAACAACACGAATATTTTGCAGCAAGGTGTTGTGCTCACAGATACAGGTAAAGGGGGAAACGATCTTACAGAACCGACCAGCGTAACGCCACGAAAGCAAATGTGGCACTTCTGCCGTCAAAGTTTTCTGCTAGAATGTGCGGCTTTCTTCTTTAACATCCCAGGTGACCCGCCCATGCAGCCTATGCTGAATATCGCCCTGCGCGCCGCTCGCAGCGCCAGTGAATTGATTTTCCGCTCCATCGAACGCCTGGATAGCATCAAGGTCGACGAGAAAGAGGCAAAGGACTACGTCTCCGAGGTTGATCGCGCCGCCGAGCAGAGCATCGTCAACGCCCTGCGCAAGGCCTACCCGAATCACTCCATCCAGGGCGAGGAAACCGGCCTGCACGCCGGCACCGGCGAGGAAGGCAAGGATTACCTGTGGATCATCGACCCACTCGATGGCACCACCAACTTCCTGCGCGGTATCCCGCACTTCGCCGTCAGCATCGCCTGCAAATACCGTGGTCGCCTCGAACACGCCGTGATCGTCGACCCGGTTCGCCAGGAAGAATTCACCGCCAGCCGTGGCCGCGGCGCTCAGCTCAATGGTCGCCGCCTGCGCGTCAGCTCGCGCACCAGCCTGGAAGGCGCGCTGCTGGGTACCGGCTTCCCATTCCGTGACAACCAGATGGCCGACATGGACAACTATCTGGGCATGTTCCGCGCCCTGACTGGCCAGACCGCCGGCATCCGCCGCGCAGGCTCCGCCAGCCTGGACCTGGCCTACGTTGCCGCCGGTCGCTTCGACGCCTTCTGGGAGTCGGGTCTGTCCGAATGGGACATGGCAGCCGGCGTGCTGCTGATTCAAGAGGCAGGTGGCCTGGTGAGCGACTTCAACGGTGGTCACGACTTCCTCGAGAAGGGTCACATCGTCGCTGGCAACATCAAGTGCTTCAAGGCCGTGCTGACTGCCATCCAGCCACATCTGCCTGAGTACATGAAACGCTAAGCACCGATTGCAGACAAAAAAAGCACCCCGAGGGGTGCTTTTTTTTGTCTCGTTGCCAGGCATTCAAATCACTGCCCAGCCTCACTCAGGATCAACCTACCGTTCTCGTCCACCGGAATCGTCGAACCCGGCTCGCGATCCATCTTCACCTGCCCAACCTTGTCACCGAGGGTGTACTTGACGTTATAGCCCACCACCTTCTCGCTGACGTCGTTGACGGTATTGCAGCGAGTCTGCGTAGTGGTATAGGTATCACGCTCCTGCATACCCTCTTGCACCTTGTTACCGGCATAGCCACCACCGACCGCACCGGCCACCGTAGCTATCTTCTTGCCGGTACCACCACCAATCTGGTTACCCAGCAGCCCGCCGGCAAGGGCGCCCACTACCGTACCTGCGATCTGGTGCTGGTCCTTGACCGGCGCCTGACGGGTCACGGTCACGTCCTTGCAGACCTCACGCGGGGTCTTCACTTGCTGCTTGATCGGTTGCACGTCGGTGACCTGGGCGTATTCAGGGCCCTTCTTGACCAAGCTGTAGGTCGCCACAGCACCTCCAGCCGTGACAGCCACAGCCCCCAGCACCGCACCTACCAGCATTGACTTATTCACATGAACCTCCTGAACTTGCCGCGGGAACTGGCCCGCCTTCTCCCTGCCTTGGAGCGAAAAAAAAGGCGCAAGTTCAGCACTTGCGCCTTTTTTGCCGTCAGGCGGTGTACGAAAAGCCCTTTACGGACGATCGTCCACACCCTCGGTTTTCGCCGGCGGGATCAGGTCTTCGCTGTTCAGGTTCAGCCAGATCAACACCACGTTGGCGATGTAGATCGAGGAGTAGGTACCCGCCATGACGCCAATGAACAGCGCCAGGGAGAAGCCAAACAGATTGTCGCCACCGAAGACCAACAACGCACCGATCGCCAACAGCGTCGACACCGAGGTGGCGATGGTGCGCAGTAGGGTCTGGGTAGTCGAAACGTTGATGTTCTCGATCAAAGAGGCCTTGCGCATGACCCGGAAGTTCTCACGAACCCGGTCGAACACGACGATGGTGTCGTTGAGCGAGTAACCGATGATCGCCAGGACCGCCGCCAGCACCGTCAGGTCGAAACTGATCTGGAAGAACGAAAGGATCCCGAGGGTGACCACCACGTCGTGGATCAGCGAGACAATCGCCCCCACAGCGAACTTCCACTGGAAGCGGAAAGCCAGGTAGATAAGCACCCCTCCCAGCGCCAACAGCATGCCCAGGCCACCCTGGTCACGCAGCTCTTCCCCCACCTGCGGGCCTACGAATTCGACACGCTTGACCGTGGCCGGGTTGTCGCCACCCGCTTTCTGCAAGGCCTCGGCAACCTTGTTGCCCAGTTGCGGATCATCGCCCGGCATACGCACCAACAGGTCGGTGGTAGCGCCAAAGCTCTGCACCACGGCTTCGTGGAAGCCAGCGTCGACCAACTCGGTGCGCACGGACTTGAGATCGGCCGGTCGCTCATAGGTCAGCTCGATCAGCGTACCGCCTGTGAAGTCCAGCCCGAAGTTCAGGCCTTTTTGCCACCAGCTGAACAACGCCAACACGGTGAGGAGCACGGTGACGGCGAACGCAACATTGCGCACGCCCATGAAATTGATGGTTTTCATCGTAGCTCCCTCAAATCCACAGCTTCTTGATGTCACGCCCACCACAGGTCAGGTTGACCATGGCGCGGGTCACCATGACCGCGGTGAACATCGAGGTGAAAATCCCGAGGGACATGGTGACCGCAAAGCCCTTGACCGGACCTGTGCCCATGGCGAACAGGATACCGCCCACCAGCAAGCTGGTCAGGTTGGCGTCGATGATCGCGGTATAGGCGCGGCTGAAACCTTCGTGAATGGCGCGCTGCACCGACATGCCAGCCTTTATCTCTTCGCGGATCCGCGAGAAGATCAGCACGTTGGCGTCCACCGCCATACCCATGGTCAGGACGATACCGGCAATACCCGGCAGAGTCAGGGTCGCACCCAGCAGCGACATCAGCGCCAGCAGCAGCACCATGTTACCGGCCAGGGCGACGGTCGCGATCACACCGAAACCACGGTAGATGGCGATGATGAACAGCGAGACGAACAACATGCCCCACAGGGATGCATCGATACCCTTGGTGATGTTGTCGGCACCCAGGCTTGGACCGATGGTGCGCTCTTCGGCGAAGTACATCGGCGCGGCCAGACCACCGGCACGCAGCAGCAGCGCCAGCTCGGACGACTCACCCTGACCGTTGAGGCCGGTGATGCGGAATTGGCTGCCCAGCGGCGACTGGATGGTCGCCAGGCTGATGATCTTCTTCTCTTCCTGGAAGCTCTGGACCGGGACGTCCTTCTCGACACCGTCGACAGTCTGCTTGACGTAACGGGTGACCGGCTTCTGCTCGATGAAGATCACCGCCATGCTGCGCCCGACATTGCTGCGGGTAGCGCGGCTCATCAACTCGCCACCGTGACCGTCGAGACGGATGTTCACCTGTGGACGACCATGCTCGTCGAAGCTGGCCTGGGCGTCGGTGACCTGGTCACCGGTGATGATCAAGCCACGCTCGACCGCCGCGGAGCGGCCGCCTTCACGGAACTCGAAGACCTCGGTGGTCGCCTTGGACGCACCCGGTTCGGCACCGAAGCGGAACTCGAGGTTCGCGGTCTTGCCGAGAATACGCTTGGCCTCGGCCGTGTCCTGCACACCTGGCAGCTCGACCACGATGCGGTTGGCGCCCTGGCGCTGGACCAGCGGCTCGGCCACACCCAGCTCGTTCACGCGGTTGCGCACGGTGGTGAGGTTCTGCTTGATCGAGTATTCGCGGATCTCGGCAACCTTGGCCTGGGTCAGTGCCAGGCGCAGCACGGCGAGGTCGTTGCGCTCAGTGGTGGTCAGATCGAAATCATTGAAATTCTTGCGGATCAGGGCACGTGCCTGTTCGCGGGTAGCATCGTCGGCGAAGCCCAGCATCACAGCACCGTCCTGCTGCGGCAGGCTGCGGTAGCGGACGCGCTCTTTGCGCAGCAAGGTCTTGACCTCGCCTTCGTAGACTTTCATGCGGGCCGTCATGGCCTTGTCCATGTCCACTTCCAACAGGAAGTGCACACCACCGGACAGGTCCAGACCCAGCTTCATGGGGCTCGCCCCCAGGTTGCGCAGCCATTGCGGAGTGGTCTGGGCCAGGTTCAGGGCCACGACATAATCATCGCCCAGTGCCTTGCGCACGACATCCTTGGCTGGCAGTTGGTCTTCCTGATTGGTCAGGCGTACCAGTCCACTGCCCTTCTCGCCCAGGCTCGCGCCCTTGACGGTGATCTTGGCGTCGGCCAGTGCCTTGGTGACGCGGTCGAGGTCGGCCTGAGTGACCTGCAGCGCCGAACTGGCACCACTGATCTGCACCGCCGGGTCATCCGGGTAGAGGTTGGGTGCGGAATAAATAAAACCGATCGCCAGAACCAACACGATCAGTGCGTATTTCCACAGAGGATATTTGTTCAGCATCACGCCGCCCGTTCAAGACGCGGGGCGCGTTGCGCGCCCCGACTGGAAAAATAAAACCGGTAACTCAGATTGCCTTCAGCGTGCCTTTAGGCAGGGTCGCGGCGATGGCGCCCTTCTGGAACTTCAGTTCGACATTGTCGGACACTTCCAGTACTACGAAGTCGTCGGCGACCTTGACGATCTTGCCGGCGATACCGCCGTTGGTGACAACTTCATCGCCTTTTTGCAAGTTGCTCAGCAGGTTCTTCTGCTCTTTGGCACGCTTGGCCTGCGGGCGCCAGATCATCAGGTAGAAGATGACCAGGAAACCGACCAGGAAGATCCACTCGAAGCCGGTACCGGCTGGGCCAGCGGCAGGTGCTGCAGCGTCCGCGTAGGCGGCGGGAATCAAGAAGCTCATTAGGCACTCCAGTTGCTAAGTTGTTTATAAGAGCGGACAGTCAGTCCAAAGGCGGCACAGGCAGCCCACGCTTGGCATAGAAGGCGTCGACAAAGGCGGCCAATTTACCCTGTTGAATAGCCTCGCGTAAACCGGCCATCAAGCGCTGGTAATGGCGCAAGTTGTGGATGGTATTCAGCATGCTGCTCAACATTTCGCCGCATTTGTCCAGGTGATGGAGATAAGCGCGGGAGAAGTTGGTGCAGGTATAGCAATCACAGGTCGGATCCAGCGGCGAATCATCATGGCGATGGAACGCGTTGCGGATCTTGATCACCCCTGTGTCGACGAACAAATGGCCATTGCGTGCGTTGCGCGTCGGCATCACGCAGTCGAACATGTCGACACCGCGGCGCACACCCTCAACCAGATCCTCCGGTTTGCCTACCCCCATAAGGTAACGAGGTTTGTCAGCCGGCATCTGGCCAGGTAGGTAGTCGAGCACCTTGATCATCTCGTGCTTGGGCTCACCCACCGAAAGACCGCCAATGGCCAAGCCATCGAAACCGATGTTCTCCAGCGCCTCCAGCGAGCGCATGCGCAAGTCCTGGTACATGCCGCCCTGGACGATGCCGAACAGCGCCGCGGTGTTGTCCGCATGGGCGTTCTTCGAACGCTGAGCCCAACGCAGCGACAGCTCCATGGACGTACGCGCCACATCATGCTCGGCGGGATACGGAGTGCATTCGTCGAAAATCATGACGATGTCCGAACCCAGATCACGCTGGACCTGCATCGATTCCTCAGGCCCCATGAACACCTTGGAGCCGTCGACCGGCGAGGCGAAGGTCACCCCTTCTTCCTTGATCTTGCGCATGGCGCCCAGGCTGAACACCTGGAAGCCACCGGAATCGGTAAGGATCGGGCCCTTCCACTGCATGAAGTCATGCAGGCCATTGTGCTTCTTGATCACCTCGGTACCCGGACGCAGCCACAGGTGGAAGGTGTTGCCGAGGATAATTTCGGCACCGATGGCCTCGATGTCACGCGGCAACATGCCCTTGACCGTGCCATAGGTGCCCACCGGCATGAACGCCGGGGTCTCGACCGTGCCACGCGGGAAGGTCAGGCGGCCACGACGGGCCTTGCCGTCGGTGGCCAGCAGTTCGAAGGACATTCGACAGGTGCGACTCATGCTTGATCCTCAGGGCCGCGTGGCGCCGGATTGCGGGTGATGAACATGGCATCACCGTAACTGAAGAAGCGGTAACCCTGCTCGACCGCCGCCGCGTAAGCGGCCATGGTCTCAGGGTAACCGGCGAAGGCCGAGACCAGCATCAGCAGCGTGGACTCCGGCAGATGGAAATTGGTGACCAACGCATCGACCACATGGAACGGCCGGCCTGGGTAGATGAAGATATCGGTGTCGCCGCTGAAGGCCTTGAGCACGCCATCGCGCGCCGCGCTTTCCAGCGAACGAACACTGGTGGTTCCCACTGCCACCACGCGCCCGCCACGGGCACGGCAGGCCTCGATGGCATCGACGACGTCCTGGCTCACTTCGAGCCATTCCTTGTGCATATGGTGGTCTTCGATCTTGTCGACCCGCACCGGCTGGAAGGTACCGGCACCGACGTGCAGCGTGACGAACGCACGCTCCACGCCCTTGGCGGCGATCTTCTCCAGCAGCGCTTCGTCGAAATGCAGGCCTGCGGTGGGTGCGGCCACCGCGCCGGCACGTTCGGCGTAGACGGTCTGGTAACGCTCACGGTCGGCGCCCTCATCGGGTCGGTCGATGTAAGGCGGCAGCGGCATGTGACCGACGCGGTCGAGCAGCGGCAGCACCTCTTCGCTGAAGCGCAGTTCGAACAGCGTGTCGTGGCGTGCGGTCATTTCCGCCTCGCCACCGCCGTCGATGAGAATCTGCGTACCGACCTTGGGCGCCTTGCTGGCGCGCACGTGGGCGAGTACCCGGTGGCTGTCGAGGACACGCTCGACCAGCACCTCGAGTTTGCCGCCACTGGCTTTCTGGCCGAACAGCCGCGCCGGAATCACCCGGGTGTTGTTGAACACCATCAGGTCACCTGGGCGCAGGTACTCGAGCAGGTCGGGGAATTGCTGGTGCGCCAGCGCACCGCTCGGCCCATCGAGGACCAGCAGACGGCTACCATGGCGCTCGGCCAGAGGGTGGCGGGCGATCAGGGAATCGGGGAGTTCGAAGGAAAAATCGGCGACGCGCATGATGATGTTCGGTTCGGCAGGGTCGGGAAGTTTAGCCCAATGTGTGAAAATTGACCATGAAACCCGATTGACCGACGTTTAGCACCTCTCTATACTGCGCGCCACACGCCCTGATGGCGGAATTGGTAGACGCGGCGGATTCAAAATCCGTTTTCGAAAGGAGTGGGAGTTCGAGTCTCCCTCGGGGCACCAAATCCAGAAAGAAACCTTGCTTCGGCAAGGTTTTTTTTTGCCTGGAATTCAGGCTTTCAAGGAAGAACGTGCATGCTTTCGTACTCGAATGATCGTCGCAAATGGCGATTGCCCAGCTTCATGAACAAGGTCGCCAAAAGTGCCTCGGACCGCCCTTAGCATCGGCTTTAGCCCTGCTATTCGCGTTCATGTGCACTGCGGTTAAATCTGTCCCCCTTGGGTCTTCCCCTTTTGGTCCTAGTTCGCAATCATCGTTACCAGATTCCTGCTGAAGCGGTACACCGCCCAGCCCGTTCACCCCTGCAGACATGCGCGGTCTTCTAGCCCTCCAGGCAGCAAATTCCTAATTATGACGCCCCTACAGCCCCGCTTGCATCCAGTGCCATCAGTGTCGGAGAATATTGGAAACAATTCTCATTAACTGACGCCACATGCCAGCTTCCTCGCCCCCCTCTCCCCAGGACACCGTCGGCACCCTGTACCGCGACCACAGCGACTGGCTGCACCAGTGGCTGCGCAAGCGCATGGCCTGCAGCGAGACTGCTGCGGACCTCGCCCACGACACCTTCGTGCGCCTGCTGAGCACCCGCCGGGTGTTCGACCTGCGCCAACCGCGGGCCTACCTGAGCAGCGTGGCGCGCAGCATCCTCATCGACAGCTACCGCCGCCGCTCGATCGAGCGTGCCTACCTGGAAACCCTGGCCACCCAGCCCGAAGCGCTGGAGGTTTCGCCGGAAACACGCCTGCTGATCCTCGAAACCCTGGTCGAAATCGATGCCATGCTCGATGGCCTGGGTGCCCGCACCCGTAGCGTGTTCCTGCTGTCGCAACTCGAAGGGCTGAGCTACGTGGAGATCGCCCGGCGCCTGTCGCTGTCGGTCACCACCGTGAAGAAGCACGCGACCCGGGCCCTGACCCACGTCCTGCTGCACCTGGAGGGCTGAGCCATGAGCCCGGCGCTGAACCGCGAAGTGCTCGAAGCCGCCGCCAGCTGGTACGTCGAACTGCGCTGCGCGCCCAGCGACCCGGCGCTGCTCGGCGCGCACAGCCGCTGGCTGGCGGCCGACCCCAGCCACGCAGCAGCCTGGAGCCGCGTGGGTATGCTGCAGAGCAAGCTCGAGCGCATCACCCCCGGCATCGGCGAGCGCACCCTCAATAGCGCGTTCGCCCGACGCCGCGCCAGTCTCAAGGTGCTCGGCGTGCTCATGCTCGTGGGTGGCAGCGGCGTGCTCGGCTGGCGCCAACCGACGCTGCGAGCATTGCGGGCCGACGAGCAGACCGCCATTGGCGAACGGCGCGACCTGACCCTGGCCGATGGCAGCCAGTTGCAACTCAACACCGGCAGCGCGGTGAACATCCGCTTCGATGCACGCCTGCGCAGCATCGAACTGGTACGCGGCGAAATCGCCATCAGTACCAGCCCGGACCCACTGGCCCGGCCTTTGCTCGTGCATACAGCCGAGGGTTCGGTACGCGCCCTCGGCACGCGGTTCGTGGTGCGCCGCGAGGGCGAGGGGTCGCAGGTCAGCGTGCAGGAGCATGCCGTGGAAGTGCGCCCGGCCTCGCTTACAGGGCAGGTCACCCGTGTCGAGGCCGGGCAGTGCGTCAGCTTCGACGCGCAACATTGCCAGGCGGTCCAGCCGGCCAGCGGTGACGAAGATGCCTGGACCCAGGGCATGCTGGTGGTCCACGACTGGCGCCTGGAGGCATTCTTGCGCGAGCTCGGACGCTACAGGCGCGGGCACCTTGGCTGTTCGGCCGACATCGCGGCGTTGCGGATTTCCGGCGCGTTCCAACTGGCCGACAGCGACCTGGTGCTGCGTAACCTGTGCACCACGCTGTCGCTGCAGGCCCGCCACTTCACGCGCTACTGGGTGCAGTTGCAACCGGCCTGAATGCCCCTGAAAAAAATTTCGCCTGGGGGTTATCGATTTTCTTTCTCATTCGACTTGGTCTGTAACTGCACTCACCTGGCCAACTCGGCGAAAGGAACTCCCATGCCCTCCACCCCTCTGATCCGCGGATATCGGTACGCTTCCTTGCAGCAGGCCCTGCGCCGGGCCCTGCTGGGTAGCGTGCTGGTGCTCGCCAGCGTGCCGCTGCACGCCCAGCCACACCCGACCGCGACCACCGTGGCGATCGCCGCCGGCCCGCTGGAAACCGCGCTCAAGCAGTTCGCCGCCGCCACCTCGACCAGCGTGTCCTACGAGCCGGAGCTGGTCCGTGGCCTGCGCAGCCCAGGCGTCAGCGGCGAGCACAGCCCCGGCGAAGCCTTGCAGATTCTGCTCGGTGGCACAGGGCTGCACATCATTGCCGTCGACGACGGCAGCTTCTCCCTGGCCCCCGACAGCGCAGGTGCCCTGGAGCTGGGCGCGACGACGATCTCCAGCCAGCTCTTGAACGCAACCTCGGAAGGCACGGGCTCCTACGCCGCTCGTGCGGTGACCATCGGCAAGGGCGTGCATAGCCTGCGTGAAACCCCGCAGTCGGTCACGGTGATGACCCGCAAGATGCTCGACGACCAGAACCTCAACACCCTCGAACAGGTGCTGGACAAGACCCCGGGTATCACCGTCTACGACTCGCCCATGGGCGGCAAGTACTTCTACTCACGCGGCTTCAATCTCGACGGCCAATACCAGTATGACGGCGTGCCGCTGGATGTGGGCGGCAACTACGTCCAGGCCAACAGCTTTTCCAGCGACATGGCGTTCTATGACCGGGTCGAGATTCTGAAGGGGGCTGCCGGCATGATGAAGGGCTCTGGCTCGTCTGCCGGTGGCGTCAACTTCGTCCGCAAGCGCGGCCAGGACAAGCCCACCACCACGGTCACGCTGTCCGCCGGCAGCTGGGATAATTACCGCGGCCAGGTGGATGTCGGTGGCCCGCTGAACGAATCGGGCACCCTGCGTGGCCGCGCCGTGGCGACGCTGCAGGACCGCCAGTATTTCTACGACAATGCCGATCGCCAGGACCAGGTGTTGTACGGCGCCCTCGACTGGGACGTCAGCGAGGACACCACCCTCGGCTTCGGTCTGGCCTACGAGGATGTCGACGCCTCACCGTGCTACCACGGCCTGCCGCGCTACGCCGATGGCGCCGACCTCAAGCTGTCGCGCTCGACCTGCCTGGGCGCCAGCTGGAACGACCTGCAAAGCCAGCGCATCACCGCCTTCGCCGACCTCAAGCACCGTTTCAACGAAGACTGGGCGCTGAACTTTGCCTCGATCTACACCCACAACAACCAGAACATCGAGTACGGCTACTCCGAGGGCTCGGTCCCGGTCGGTGCCAGCAGCGGGGCCATGAGCCGCTACGCCGGGCGCTTCGACTACGACCAGGACGACTACGGCTTCGATAGCTACGTCGACGGCACGTTCGAGGCGTTCGGCTTGGAACACGAGATCATCTTCGGCGCCAACGCCAGCGACCAGAAGACTCACGATTATTTCGCCCTGATGTCGCTGAGCGGCACGCAGAACCCGTTCGACCCATCATCGAACTTTCCCCAGCCGTCCAAGGCCGACTACCTGGCCAACCCGATCCGCGGCGGCAGCGAGCCGACCGACTCCCGCACCCGCCAGTGGGGCACCTATGCCAACCTGCGGCTGAAGCTGGCCGAGCCGCTGACCCTGGTGCTGGGTGCGCGGGTCAGCTGGTACCGCAACAGCAGCGATTCCTACACCCAGGCCTGGGATTACTGGGTGCATAACCGCAGCCAGGAAAACGGCCAGGTCACGCCCTTCGCTGCAGTGCTTTACGACCTGAACGACCAGTGGACCGCCTATGCCAGCTACTCGGATATCTTCCAGCCGCAGGGCAATCTGGTGAATGCCCAGGGTCAGGCGTTGCAGCCCAAGACCGGCGCTAACTATGAAATAGGCATCAAGGGCGAACTGCTCGACGGTGCGCTCAACACCGCCTTCAATCTATTCCGGACCATCGAGGACCACCGTGCCGAAACCGACTACGCCGATGTCTGCCCAGGCTCTGGCGATGGGTATTGCTACACCGACAGTGGCAAGGTCCGCGCCCAGGGCTTCGAGGCCGAAGTGAGTGGCTCGCCGATCGAACGCCTGCAACTGCTGGCCGGGTATACCTATACCCAGACCAAGTACCTTGAAACGATCAACGACACTGACCCGACCGAACTGACTTTCACTTCCAGCTTCATTCCGCGGCACATGCTCAAGGTCTGGGGTGATTACCAGTTGGCCGGTGAACTGGATCGCTGGACCCTCGGCGCCGGCATGAACAGCCAGAGCGACAATTCGCGCAGGACTGGCACCACTCGCGTGGTGCAACCTGGCTACACGCTGTGGAGCGGCCGCGTGCAGTACCGCATCGACCAGAACTGGAGCGTCGCGCTCAATGGCAACAACTTGTTCGACAAGAAGTATTACGCAACCATCGGTGCTCCAGGCTGGGGCAACTTCTACGGCGAGCCGCGCAACTTCATGGTGACTTTGAAAGGGACGTTCTGACCCACATTCGCGGACAAGCCCGCTCGGCACCTGCGTTGTACGGTTCTACCCTCCCAGCACCACACGCACCACATGATCGGCCATCGCTCGCCGCGTCTGCAGCGTTGCGCTGCCCAGGTGCGGTTGCAGCACCACATTGTCCAAGGCCAACAGTGCCTCGGGCACCCGGGGTTCGTCGGCGAACACATCCAGCGCAGCGCCGCCGAGCCGACCATCGCTCAACCGCGCCACCAGTTCGTCCTCGTCGACCACGCTGCCACGCGCCACGTTCACCAGTACGCCTTCTGCACCGAGCGCTTCCAGTACCTGGGCATCGACCAGGTGCCGGGAGCCCGCACCACCCGCTGCCGCCACCAGTAAAATGTCGCTGGCCGCGGCCAGGCTACGTGGGTCGTCATGGTAGGTATGCTCGCAGCCGGCCAGTGCCCGTCGGTTGTGGTAAGCCAGTTCGACGCCGAAGGGCCGCAAACGCTCGGCGATTGCCGTACCGATGCGGCCCAGGCCAATGATGCCCACCCGTTGCCCGCGCAGGCTGGTCCCCAGGCGTGGGAAGCCGCCCTGGCGCCAGTGGCCCGCCCGCACGAAACGGTCGGCCAGGCACACCTGGCGCAACAATGCCAACAGCAGCGCTACGGCTTGGTCGGCCACCGCATCGGTGAGGATGTCATCGGTCGTGCTGACACGAATCCCCCGCAGGCGCGCCTGCTCCAGGTCGATGGCATCGACTCCCACGCCATTGACCGCAATCAGCGACAGCTTGGGCAATGCCGCCATGAGCAAAGGTGGCACGCCCTGCACGCCATTGGTGACCAATGCCGCGAAGCGCTCGGGCCGCTCGGCCAGCAGCGCCTGGCGGGCATCGGCATCGTATGCGCGTACCAGCACGAAGCGTTCGGCCAGACGGGTCTCATGCTCGGCCAACAACGGCGCGAGCATCAACAGAGCCGGTTGGTACGCTCCGTTCATGCAGCCTCCAGTTCCAAACGCGAATCCGATTGCGACTTCGGACGCCCAAGCATGGCTGCCGGGATCGCCAAAATCAGCGCGCCACTGATGAACAGGCACAAGCCGAGCACGTAGGTGCCGTTGTTGATGTCACCGGTGAGGTTTTCCGCCACGGCGGTGATCATCGAACCGGTGAATCCTGACAGGTTACCGATGGCGTTGATCATGCCGATGCCCGCAGCCGCGGCCACCCCTGACAGCACCGTGCCCGGCAGTGTCCAGTAGATCGGCATCAGACTGAGCACACCGGAGGCGGCCACCGTCAGGAACAAGATCGACAGCACGACATTGCCGGAGAACGCCGCACTGAGAATCAGCCCGCAGCCGCCGATGAACGCTGGTACCGCAGCATGCAGGCGGCGCTCGCCCGTGCGGTTGGAGTGGCGTGCGTTGAGGAACATGGCAATCACCGCAACGCCATAGGGGATGGCAGTCAGTAGGCCGATCTCCAGGCTACTGTTGACGCCGGCACTCTTGATGATCGACGGCATCCAGAAGGCCAGGCCATAGAAGCCCGTGTTGAACGTCAGCAGAATGAACACCAACAACCAAACCCGCGGGCTGAAGAACACCTCGCCCAGACGCGAGACCTTGCCATGCTCTTCTTGCTGCAGATTGGACTTGAGCAGTCGCTTTTCGGCGTCCGACAGCCAGCCGGCCTTATCGATGTTGTCGCACAGGCAGGTAAACACCACCACTGCCATGATTACCGAAGGCACGCCTTCGATCAGCAGCATCCACTGCCAGCCAGCCATGTCGTGCCAGCCATCCAGACTGGTCATCAGCCAGCCCGAAAGTACGCCGCCCAGGGTCAGGCTGACCGGCATCGCCATCAGGAAACCGGACATCACCCGGCTCTGCCGATGGGTCGGGAACCAGTAGTTCAGATACAGGATCACGCCTGGAAAGAAACCGGCCTCGCAGATACCAAGCAGAAAACGCAGCACATAGAACATGGTGCTGGACTCGAGGTGGAAGAACGCCGCCAGTGGCTGGGTGAACGCCACGGCCATGGAGATGATGGCCCAGCTCAGCATGATGCGGGCGATCCAGAACCGCGCGCCGTAGCGATGCAGCAGCAAATTGCTGGGTACCTCGAACAGGAAGTAGCCCCAGAAGAACACGCTGGCGCCCAGCGCGTACACGGTGTTGCTGAATTGCAGGTCGTCGAGCATGCTCAACTTGGCAAAACCGATGTTGACCCGGTCCAGGTAGGCCGCCATGTAGCACAGCAGCAGGACCGGCAGGATACGCAAGATGACCTTGCGGTAGGTGCGATCTTCAAAAGCCTGATCGCTGGCGGGGTCGACAGTTTGATGAGTCATGGCCAAGCCTCTCGACATGTCGTGCATGCCTGATTGTTGTTATCGAAAGAGCGCCGGACGCGACCGCGTCCGGCGGTAGTGCGTTAGCGAATCGGGTCGCGGCTGGGCTGGCCATCGATCAGGCGCAGCAGCCCCAGGGGGTTGGCATCGCGCAGCGCCTCGGGCAGCAGCGCATCGGGGAAGTTCTGGTAGCACACCGGGCGCAGGAAACGGTCGATCGACAGGGTTCCGACCGAAGTGCCACGGCTGTCGGAGGTGGCCGGATACGGGCCACCGTGGACCATGGCGTCGCACACCTCGACACCGGTCGGATAGCCGTTGACCAGCACCCGGCCAGCTTTCTGCTCAAGTACTGCCACCAGCGGTGCAGCCTCTGCGAAGTCATGCGCTTCGCCGATCAAGGTCGCGGTCAGTTGTCCGCCCAGAGCGTGCAGTGCAGCCAGCAACTGGGCCTGGTCGGCCAGCTCGACCACCACCGTGGCGGGGCCGAAGACCTCTTCCTGCAGCAAGGGCTCACCGTCCAACAACAGCTGCACATCAGCCTGGAACAATTGCGGCCAGGCCTGATCACCCTGCTGTTCACCACCCGCAAGATGACGGACGCCCGTCAGCCCCTTGAGCGCGGCCACACCGCGGGCATAACTGGCCAGCGTGCCGCGGTTGAGCATGGTCTGCGGCGCCTGGTCGGCCATCTGCACACGCAAGTGCTCGACGAAGGCACTGAATTCAGGGGAGCGTACGCCCAGCACCAAGCCCGGGTTGGTGCAAAACTGTCCACAGCCCAGCACCACCGAAGCGGCCAATTCTCGGGCCACGGTTTCGCCACGGGCAGCGAGTGCCGCGGGCAACACGAGCACCGGGTTGATGCTGCTCATCTCAGCAAACACCGGGATCGGCTGTGGTCGCGCCGCCGCCATGTCACACAATGCTCGGCCCCCCTTGAGCGAGCCAGTGAAGCCGACGGCCTGGATGGCAGGGTGCTTGACCAACGCTTCGCCGACTGCAGCACCAAAGACCATATTGAAAACGCCCGCTGGCATGTCGCAGCGTTCGGCAGCGGCGACAATGGCTTCGGCGACCCACTGCGCCGTGGCCATGTGGCCGCTGTGCGCCTTGAACACCACCGGGCAGCCCGCGGCCAATGCGGCGGCGGTATCTCCACCTGCTGTGGAGAACGCCAGAGGGAAATTGCTGGCGCCAAATACCGCTACCGGACCCAAGCCCATGCGGCATTGACGGATGTCCGGGCGTGGCAGTGGAGTCCGCTGGGGTTGCGCCCGGTCGATACGCGCACCGGCAAAATCACCCCGACGCAGCACCGTGGCAAATAGTCGTAGCTGGCCACTGGTACGTGCGCGCTCGCCCTGAATGCGGGCAGGTGGCAGTGCCGTTTCACGGCAAACGGTCTCGATGAAATCAGCGCCCAAGGCATCCAACGCCTCGGCAATGGCGTCGAGAAAATCGGCCCGACGTCCAGCGGAAAGGGCCCGGTAGGTTGGATAGGCAGCCGCAGCAGCCAGCGCGGCGGCGTCCACTTCCGCATCCGTTGCCTGATGGAACGCCCCGGGCATCACTTGGCCGGTGCGTGCATCGACACTATGCAATGTGGCCTGACCGGTAGCGCGGCGAACCCCGCCGATGAATTGTTGACCTGCGAATGAAGTCATGGATGCACCCTTGGCGTTGCGAAAGAGATGGGCGCTAATCTAGGCGGCTCTGCGATTCTTGCCCAATGGCTTTTAGGGATCATCCGATAACGCTTTGTTATCAGTTCTCCTGTCCACGTCCCGCATTGGCCACGAGAATCTCGGCAAACTCCAACGCCGCACCGCTCAAGGGCTCGCCTTTGCGAGTCAGGATCCCGTAATCCTGAGGGGTCAGATGCAGCGGCGTGTCGAGGTTGACCAACACACCGCTGGCCAGGTGCGGCTCGACCATCGCCTGGGGCAGCATGCCGATCATCGGTCCGCCAAGCAGCACCTTGAGGAAGGTCTGCATGGAGATGGTATCGATGGTGTTGCGTGGCACCGCCACCCCCGCTTCAGCGAAGGCACGCTCCATGCGCCCGCGAATCGGCGTGCCCTTGGGATAGAGAATCCAGGGCCACTCCAGCAACTGCGCAAGCGTCACCGGCCCAACCGCACTCAAGGGATGCTGATCGTTGACCACGAAGCAGAACGGCTCGGGTGCCAGTGGCTGGAAGTCGAAGCGCTGGTGCTGCGAAACATCGGTAAAGCGGGCCACGGCCAAGTGCAGGTGCTTGTCTTCGAGCATGGCCATCAGGTGATCGCTGGTTTGTTCCACCACCTCGATCGACAACAAGGGTTTGCGCTGCTTGATCTCGACGATGGCATCGGGCAGCGCTACCGCAGTGGCGGCGAAGATGCCACCCACCTTCAAATGACCATGGCCACCCTGGCGCAGGTTGTCGATCTGGTCGACGAAGTTGCGCGCATCGTTGAGCGCGATCTGGGCATAGCGCACCACCTGCTCGCCCAATGCCGTGGGCGGCATGCTTCGAGGCAATCGTTCGAACAGCGCGAAGCCCAGGAGATTCTCGATTTCCTTGAGCATCTTGCTGATCGCCGGCTGGCTGAGATTCATCTGCTGGGCCGCCAGGTGCATGTTGTGCGTGCGCCCCAAGGTATCGATGAGCAACAGGTGCCGAAACTTGAGCCAGTTACAGACGTGGGAGAAGGACAGGTCCGACATGGAATCCACCTTTGGTGCAATAACCTGATGTTATCGAATAGTGAAAAGATGCCATTGGAGTTTATCGCGTGGCTTACCTAGCGTGCAGCTCTCCAGATCCAAAGAGACTTTGATGCCATGCCGATGACGCTCACTCCCGCCAATACCCTGCCCGAGGACGGCCTGACCGGAACCTTGATCGGTCGTGCCTGGACCCCAGGCGAACCTGGCGGTCCTTCGTTGATCACCCTACGCACCGACGGCGTGTTCGACCTGTCAGAGCGCTTCGCCACCCTCAGCCAGTTGCTTGAAAACGAAGATCCAGTGCAAGCGGTGCACAGTACCCCCGGCCGCTTCCTGGGCAGCGTCGAGGCGCTGCTGGGCAACAGCGGCGAAGCGTTCGACGCCAACCAACCCTATCTGCTTGCGCCGGTCGACCTGCAGGTGATCAAGGCCGCGGGCGTGACGTTCGCCGCCAGCATGATCGAACGGGTAATCGAGGAGCAGGCCGGTGGCGATGCCAGCAAGGCCGAGGCCGTGCGCGCCACCGTTCGTTCGGTGATCGGCGATAACCTGCGTGCGGTTCGACCCGGCTCGCAGCAAGCCATGGACTTGAAGGCATTGCTCATCGAGCAGGGCATGTGGTCGCAGTACCTGGAGGTCGGCATTGGCCCGGACGCCGAGGTGTTCACCAAGGCTCCGGTCCTGGCTGCGGTCGGCAGCGGCAGTGCGATCGGTGTGCACCCGCATTCGGCATGGAACAATCCTGAACCTGAAGTGGTGCTGGCGGTGGACAGCCGCGGTCGTATCCATGGCGCGACCTTGGGCAACGATGTCAACCTGCGTGACGTCGAGGGGCGCAGTGCCTTGCTTCTGAGCAAGGCCAAGGACAACAACGCCTCCTGTGCCATAGGCCCATTCATCCGCCTTTTCGACGAAACCTTCGACCTGGACGCGGTGCGCCGTTGCGTGGTCGACCTGGAAGTGGTGGGCGAGGACGGCTACCAACTGCTCGGCAGCAGTTCCATGGACCAGATCAGTCGCGACCCCGAAGACCTGGTTCGGCAGACCTTGAATGACAATCACCAGTACCCGGACGGCTTTGTGCTGTTCCTTGGCACGCTGTTCGCCCCGACCGAGGACCGCGACCAGGCCGGTGCCGGCTTCACTCACAAGCCCGGTGATCACGTGCGCATCGCCAGTCCGCTGCTGGGTCAACTGCGCAACCGGGTCACTACCAGCGACCAGGCCGCTCCCTGGACCTTTGGCCTGACCGCGCTGATGCGCAACCTGGCCGCACGAGGCTTGCTCAAGCCCTGACCTTCAGGGCACCGCCGTACACATAACAACAAGAAGCGAGGCAGAACATGCATACCCCAACCCGGGATACCTCCCCCGATCCCCGTCAACTGCGCCGGGCCATCTATACCGGCGCCATTGGCAGTGCCCTGGAGTACTACGATTTCGCCATCTATGGTCTGGCCTCGGCGCTGGTTTTCGGCCATATCTTCTTCCCATCCCTGGGCACGACGGGGGCGCTGCTGGCCAGTTTCGCCACCTACGGTGCAGGTTTCCTGGCGCGCCCCTTCGGTGGGCTGTTCTTTGGCTCGCTGGGTGACCGCAAGGGTCGAAAACTGGTGCTGTTGCTGACGATCGCCCTGATGGGCACCGCCACTACACTGATCGGCCTGCTGCCGACCGGCGCCACCGGGGCTGTGCTGCTGGTGCTACTGCGCCTGCTACAGGGCTTCGGTGCCGGAGCCGAGCAGACCGGTGCTGCGACCCTGATGGCCGAACTGGCACCCCGTGAGCGGCGAGGGTTCTATGCCGCGCTGCCGTTCATCGGGGTGTTCAGCGGTCTGGCCCTGGCCACCATCACCTTCCGCGTGATGCAGACCTCTCTCACCCAGGAGCAACTGCTCGACTGGGGCTGGCGAGTACCGTTCCTGGCCAGCGTGGTACTTATCTTCATGGCGGTGTGGATCCGTCTGAAGCTCAAGGAAAGCCCGGTGTTTCAACAACTGAGCCAAAGCCAGCAGGTCATCGAGTCGCCCATGCGCGCCGTTCTGCGCAATGCACGCCGTCCCTTGGCAGCGACCACCCTGATGCGCATGGCCGAAACTGGTTGCTCGACGCTCTACGCTACGGTTTCCATTGCTTTCCTGACCGGCTTCGCCAGCCGCCACCTGGGCCAGGACGGTGCCAACCTGGCCAGCGTCGGGACCAACGCCGTGCTGGCAGCCAGCGTGCTCAGCGTGCTGACCACGCCCCTGTTCGGCGCCCTCTCCGACCGCTTCGGCCGGCTGGTGGTGTACCGAGGTGGCGCCCTGTTCGGTGCATTGTGGGCCTTCCCGTCTTGGTGGATGATCGACAGCGGTGATTCGACGCTGGTGTGCATCGCCGTGGTCGGTGGCTTTGCCCTCGCCGCCAACAGCATGCTTGGCGCCCAATGCGCTCACTTCACCGAACTGTTCGGCAACCGCTACCGCTACTCCGGCGTGGCCCTGGCACGTGAAATCGGCGCCATGCTGTCCGGCGGCCTTGCACCGATTCTGGGGATTTTCCTGGTGGGTCTGGCAGGCGGCGCTTATTGGGTGCTGGCCCTCTATACCCTGGCCCTGACTGGCCTGACCCTGATCGGCACCTGCCTGTCGACCGAAACCCGTGGCCGCGACCTCACCGCGCTGGACGATGCGGTGGGCAGCGGTGCTTCCTTCATGCATGGCCCAGCACAAACCGGTGTGCTGCAGCGCTGACCGACGCCGATAAATACAAGAGAGAACCACATGACCGACACCCCGAAACGCCCGCTGCGCAGCCAGCAATGGTTCGATGATCCGAGCCATGCAGACATGACCGCGCTGTATGTCGAGCGCTACATGAACTACGGCCTGACCCGCGACGAACTGCAATCCGGGCGACCGATCATCGGTATCGCCCAGACTGGCAGCGACCTGACGCCCTGCAACCGGCACCACATCGAACTCGCCCAGCGGGTCAAGGCGGGGATCCGCGACGCTGGTGGCATCCCCATGGAATTTCCGGTCCACCCGATCGCCGAGCAGAGCCGCCGTCCCACCGCTGCACTGGACCGCAACCTGGCCTACCTGGGCCTGGTGGAGATCCTCCATGGCTATCCGCTGGACGGCGTGGTGCTCACCACTGGCTGCGACAAGACCACCCCAGCCTGCCTCATGGCCGCTGCGACTACCGACCTGCCGGCCATCGTACTCTCCGGCGGACCGATGCTCGACGGCCACCACAAGGGACAGTTGATCGGCTCGGGCACGGTGTTGTGGCATGCGCGCAACCTGATGGCCGCGGGCGAGATCGACTACGAAGGTTTCATGGAAATGACCACAGCGGCCTCGCCGTCGGTTGGCCATTGCAACACCATGGGCACGGCGCTGTCGATGAATGCCCTGGCCGAGGCACTGGGCATGTCGCTGCCAGGCTGTGCCAGTATCCCCGCCCCCTATCGCGAACGCGGGCAAATGGCCTACGCCACCGGCAGGCGAATCTGCGAACTGGTACTGCAGGATGTACGCCCGTCGTCGATCATGACCCGAGAGGCTTTCGAGAACGCCATCGCCGTGGCTTCGGCCCTCGGCGCCTCGAGCAACTGCCCGCCCCACCTGATCGCTATCGCCAGGCACATGGGTATCGAGCTGTCGCTCGATGACTGGCAGCGCATCGGTGAAGACGTACCGCTGCTGGTCAACTGCATGCCGGCAGGTAAGTATCTGGGCGAGGGCTTCCATCGTGCCGGCGGCGTACCTGCGGTGATGCACGAGTTGCGCAAGGCCAAACGCCTGCATGAGAACTGTGCCACGGTCAGCGGCAAATCCATCGGCGAGGTGGTCAGCGATACCGTTACCAGCAACCGCGACGTGATCCTGCCATTCGAGCAACCGCTCAAGCACAGCGCCGGATTCATCGTGCTCAGCGGCAACTTCTTCGACAGCGCGATCATGAAGATGTCAGTGGTCGGCGACGCCTTCCGCAAGACTTACCTCGCCGAGCCGGGCAAGGAAAACAGCTTCGAAGCCCGGGCGATCGTGTTCGAAGGCCCCGAGGACTACCACGCACGAATCGACGATCCAACGCTGGACATCGACGAGCGCTGCATCCTGGTCATCCGGGGTGCCGGTACCGTGGGCTATCCGGGTAGCGCAGAAGTGGTCAACATGGCGCCACCGGCGGCGCTGATCAAGAAGGGCATCGATTCACTACCCTGCTTGGGCGACGGTCGCCAGAGCGGTACCTCGGCCAGCCCGTCGATCCTCAACATGTCACCGGAAGCGGCGGTTGGCGGGGGCCTGGCGTTGTTGCAGAGCAACGACTGGCTGCGCGTAGATCTCAACCAGCGCCGCGTCGATCTGCTGGTGGATGACGATGAAGTGGCACGTCGGCGAGCGGCCTGGAAACCCAGCCTACCGGCATCGCAGACGCCATGGCAGGAGCTATACCGCCAGCTGGTGGGGCAGTTGTCCACGGGCGGCTGCCTGGAACCGGCGACCCTTCACATGCGCGTGATCGCCCGTGAAGGTGGGATGCCACGCCACTCGCACTGATAGCTGCGCCCTAGCACTTTGCCGAGCAGCCGGCTGCAGCGGACACTTGAACGCCCTCACAAAGGTGAAGTTTCCACGGCAGTTGGCTGGCCGTCCTCGCGGCCAAAGCTCGGCCAAACCTTCCTTCTATCAGCACCTACCTGATAAAACTGCCAGTTTCCTCATAAGCGAAAGGTCTTTTAGGCTCGGATCGTCTTCCCATCCAAGGAAACGTTCCCATGCTCGCTCGTCTTGCCACCACTACAGCGCTGCTGCTCAGCGTCGCCAGCCAGGGTGCAGGCGCTGACGCCTCCGAGCAGGCGGCACGCTCGGTCACCCACCATGTCGCGCCATGCCTGGAGCGGACGCGAATGCCCCCCGGCGACAGCACTTCGCTCTGTCAGGTATCTGGTGTGGTGCGCATTGCCGAGACTCTGGTGTTGGCCAACGACAAACCGATTCCAGGCGCAGGCCCCTCGGCACTGTTCAGCCTGCCTCTGGCAGACGGCAAGATCAGCGACGACACGCCGCCCACCTACCTGCAAAGCCCGGCAATCGAGGGCGCCGACAAGTTCGAAGCGCTGACCGCCACCTCGGACGGCCATTACATCATCGCCAGCACCGCGTTCATGCGAAGCGGCACGAAGAACGATCCACGCGACGACAGGCTGAACACCATCGCCTATTGGCCGGCGGACGCTGCGCAACTGGCGAAGGTCCTGGCGCCCACCACTCGCAGCGGTATCACCAGTTCCATCAGCCTGCGCAAAACGATCGGCGAGGCCGTCGGCTCCGGTTACTTCAAGGTCGAATCGCTCGCGGTCGCTCCCGGTAATCAGCTGGTGATGGGTATTCGCAAGCATGGCAACAGTTCACGCGACTCCGACCACGCATTCCTGCTGATCGCGGCGCCCTTCAGCTTCAACCACAACGTGATGGAACTCACCGGTACCTTCCGCAAGATCCTCGATACCACCCCATCAGTGCCTGGCGAACCACGCCTGATGGGGCTTTCCGGCCTGGTTTTCGACAGTTTCAGCAATGATCGCTTCTATGCAGTGACCAGCATGAAAGACGATCACGGTATTGGCGGCTATCTCTGGGAAGTCCCTTGGGCAAACGGCAAGCCAGGCAAGCCGCGGCTGGTCGAAGGCAGCGATGGTGCGCCGCTGCGCTTCGCCAACAAGCCCGAAGGAGTGACCACCCTCGGCCCGCACCAATTGCTGGTCGTTCATGATGACGATCGGGTGCAGATACAGACCTCGCTCAACGGCATCCCCCATCTACCCAACGAGTTCAGCTACAGCGTCATCTCCTTTTGAGGGGCAGTGCATGCCTGTCTGCAGGTTTCGCTCATGTTCAAACGCGGCTGGCCGACATAGGAAGACCCCTGCCTGGCGGTCATCCGTCGGATATAGCATCAAAGTATTGATGTCATATTGGCAGCATACGATAGTGCTATCTCCAACCTACAGTCGTCGCCACCAACATGAAACCTACACTGCCCTGCCTGGCCGCAATGATGCTGCTCAGTGGGTGCAACGGACTGCCTACCACCTACCTTTCCGACCCTGTCTACGACCAGGCTTTCGTGGTCACCTCAGGACCTCCGCTGCCGATGCTGCTGATGGCCACGGCCATCCAGTGGAATGATGAGTACGCCGTCACCGCCAAGCACACGCCCTTCCTCCGGGGCGTTGTGCACGAAGGCCTGGGCGACCTGGTGTTCTTCAAGCACAAGGCACGCACGGTGCCCGGCTGGCGCCAGTACGTCCCGGGCGAACAGGTCACGGCAGTGGGTTTCAACAGCCTGATGATGCCGGTGCAAGGCAAAGGCCACGCCCTGGCCTCGCTGGTTCGGCTGCAAGGTACTCCGGGCAGCGTCTTCTATTCGGTGCATGACGGCCCGATGGTCAAGGGCATGTCCGGCGGCCCGGTGTTCGCCGACGACGGCAAGGTCGTGGGCATCAACGTCGCCTTCATTCCTACCCGCGAGATCGATGCGCAGAAACGTCCCGATCTGGCGGGCAAGGAGCGCATCAGTGTGTTCATGTCGTATGCCGAAATCGACAAGGAATGGCGGCGCTTCCAGTACTTGCAGGCGAACAAGGCCAAGCCACGGGCGCCCGCTGCGATCCAAGGCTTCGTAGCAGTGGCGAGCAAGCGCTGAGGCTCAGGCTGGATGCTCGGCCCGCGCGGCATCGTCGGCCAGCATGATGCGATTACGCCCGGCACGCTTGGCCGCATACAGGGCCATGTCGGCCGCGTGCAGCCAGGCGTCTGCGTTGCTGAGCCGATCATTGTAAGGGGCCAGTCCGATGCTCAGACTCAGCGATAACTGCGGCAGCGCCGGGTCGTGATACGCCTCGATGGCCTGGCGCAGGCGCTCGAGGATCTCGACTGCCTGCTCGGCGGTGGTCTCGGCCAGCAATACGCAGAACTCATCCCCACCGTAGCGCGCAGCCGGGTCGCGCTTGCGCAGGTGCAGCGACAGCTTGGCGCTGATGATGCGCAGGATGTCATCGCCGACCAAGTGGCCATGCTCGTCGTTGATCCGCTTGAAGTGATCGACGTCGATCAACGCCAGGTGGCTTCTGGCGGCCCCGGCCTGACAACGCTGAAACTCCCGGATCAACAGGCCTTGCCAGGCGCCGTGGTTGCGCAGGCCGGTGAGGCTGTCGGTCTCGCTCAGCCGCGCCAGCGCACGCTTGTGCTGGGCCAGTTGCACGGTGACCTGATAGCAGATCATGCCGATGGCCATGGGATAGATCAGCAAGATCGGCAGACAGGCGAGCATCTGCGCCTGGCTGGTCTGCGGAAACAACGGCGGACCATACAGCCATAACCCGAGGCCGATACCCAGCGCTTGGGCCACCAAGGTCTTGACTAGCATGTGCCAACCACCGGCGGCGATCTTGTCCATGGCGATCATCGACAGGATGATCACACTCGGCAACGGGTTCAGGCCCATTACCCCAGCCCAGCAACCACCGGCAAAACCATCGAAGATCAGGTTGCGCTGCTCAGCGCGAAAGGGATGGCGCGAGCGACGCGCGATCTGATAGGCCAGATGCGGCCAGACGAAACCATGACCCAGCAACAAGCCCCAGATCCACCACTCCGGCGCCAGAGGGGCGATGCCGATCAGCACGCAGAAAAAACCCAGGCCCGTTCCAATGGCACGGGGCACATACATGCGTTTGGCGAAAGAAAGGCCCTTGCCGGTAAGGTCGTTCATCGAGGAAGCTGTCCTTTGACGTTCACCGGACAGGTTGGCGGGCACAAAAGTGCCCATCGGTTCGGCGCTGAAGGCATTCTGACATCACTGGTATCTCACCTCCAGATCGAAGAGACGAAATGCTGCCCCCCCCCTCCCGCGAACCTTCACCCACCCACGGCGTCGGATGCTCGATACCACGCATTTCGAGGCAACTCGTGTGAAAGACATCATCATCCGCAAATATCGCCTGATGCTGAAGACCTTCGGTTACATCGGTTGGTCCTTGTTCTGGTTGCTGCTGTGGGACGTACTGGTCACCATCGACTTCATGCTGTTCTTCAATAGTGAGTTCACCTTGCCGCTGATCCCGCTGACCTTGCTCGGCTCGGCGCTGGTGGTGCTGGTGAGTTTTCGCAACAGCAGTGCCTACAACCGCTGGTGGGAAGCGCGCACATTGTGGGGCGCATTGGTGAATAGTTCGCGCAGTTTCGCCCGGCAGACACTGACGTTGATCGACGACCCCGAGCGCGGCCTCAATCCGGTCAAAGCCACCTTGCTGCGCCGTCACATCGCCTATGTGAACTGCCTGGCAGCGCACCTGAAGGGCGAAAGCTGCCCCGACGAACTGATGGCATTCATTTCCCCGGCAGAGTTCGAGCGTCGCAACAAGTCGAACAACTTCGCCAACGACATTCTTGGCGGTTCCGCCACCTTGCTGGCGCGAGAGTACCAGGCCGGTCGTCTGGACAGCATTCGCCTGGCGCGCTTGGAGTCCACCCTGGTCGACCTGTCCAACGCCCAGGGTGGGATGGAGCGAATCGCCAATACGCCGCTGCCCTATCCCTATGTGTACTTCCCCCGCTTGTTCATCACGCTGTTCTGCCTGATCGTGCCGGTGGGGCTGGTCGAGTCGCTCGGCTGGTTCACGCCGTTGGCCTCGACTGTCGTCGGTTTCATGTTGCTGGCGATCGAGCGAATCGGCACCGACCTGCAGAGCCCGTTTCGCTTCAGTGAACACCAGATCCAGATGGACGCCATCTGCGAAACCATCGAGCGCAATCTGGAATCGATGCAGCGCGAAGCGCAATGCGGCGAACTGGCGCACGAGGGCCCTCCTCAGGCCCTCACATAGCGCTGGCGCAACAGATCGCTGAAGGCGTCCACCAGCAATACCAGTACCAGCATGGCGATGATCACCGTGCTGGCCTGGGCTTCCTGGAACAGGCTCAGGGTGGTATAGAGCATCTGGCCCAAACCTCCTGCGCCGACGAACCCCAGTACGCTGGCCATGCGGATGTTGTTCTCCCAGCGGTACAGGCTGTATGCCAGCAACTGCGGCCAGAGATTGGGCAAAGTGCCGAAACAGAATGCCGTGACCTGCCCGCCGCCCTGCAGGCGAATGGCTGCCGCAGGCTCGGCGGGTGCATTCTCCAGGGCCTCGGCGAACAGACGCCCCAGGACCCCGGCCGTGTGCAGCGCCAGGGCCAAGGTTCCGGCATTCGGGCCAAGTCCCGCGGCCAGTACCGTCAGTGCTGCCCAGACCAGCTCGGGAATGGCGCGCAAGGCGTTGAGCAACAGCCGTGCAGCCGACTGCATCGGCCAACCGAAGCGTCCGGCCGCCGGCAGTGCCAGGAGCATGCCCAACGCCATCGCCAGCAAGGTACCGAGGCCAGACATGGCCAGGGTTTCCAGGGCACCCCGGCACACTGCACGCAGGTGCTCGGCAGACACGTCAGGATGCAGGAAGCGGCCAGCATACTCGCCCATCTGCGCCAGCCCGCCATTGCCGACCAGGGCCTGCAGATCCAGTTCGAGGTAGCCGAACGAAGCCACGACCGCAGCGAGGATCCCCACGATCAGCATCAGGTCGATCACGCGCTTCATGCCAACCTCCCGCGCAGCAAGCGGCTGAGCAGATCGGCCAGCAACACCAGACCGAGAAAGGCCAGGAGCATGCTCGCCACCTCGCCACCGGCGAACATGCGCATCGACAGATCGATCTGCTGCCCCAGGCCACCTGCGCCGACGAAGCCCATCACCACCGAGGCCCGCACCGCGCACTCCCAGCGATAGACCGTGTATGACACCACCTCGGCTGCAGCGCTGGGCAGAATGCCATAGAAGAATGCCGCCAAGCGGCCGCTGCCGGCCTGCAGCAAGGCATGCGCCGGACGCTGGTCGACCGACTCGAAGATCTCGGCGTACACCTTGCCCAGCATGCCGCTGTAGGTGATGGCGATGGCCAACACCCCGGCAGTTGGCCCCAGCCCCACCGCACGTACGAACAACAGCGCCCAGACGATCTCGGGCACGCTGCGCAGGAAGATCAGCAGGCACCGTACCGGCAGGCGCAGCAAGCGTGACCACGGTCCGGCACGGCCACCGCGAGAGGCAGCGCGCAACGACAGCGCACGGCTGGCCAACAGACTGGTGGGAATCGCCAGCAACAGCGCCAGCGCCATGCCGGCGGTCGCCACGGCCAAGGTCTGCAGGGTTGACTGGTACAACAGCTCGAGGAACTCGGCATTGTGCGCCGGCGGCCAGAAAGCGCCGGTGAAACTGGCGATCTGCTGACGGTTTTCTGCCTGCAGCAACACCCCAGGGTTCAATTCGCTCAAACGTAACCCAGGCCACAACAGGGCCAAGGCCAGCAGGGTCAACAGCAGACGAGGCAGCGCCGCCGGATCACGGGCGTCGGCTTTCAGCATCGCGGAATCTGCACGGTCAGGGTCGGCCCTTGGACTGGCGGCGAGGCCAACTGCTCGTTGGCATACAGCGCATCGAGCAAGGCCTCGGTCACCGCCTCGGCCGGGCAGTCGAATGCCACCCGGCCTTCACGGATGCCGATGACCCGAGGAAAGTGGGCCAGGGCCAGGTCCACCGCATGCAGGCTGGCCACCAGCGTTACACCATTGGCTTGGGCGTGGCGGTTGAGCAACGCCAGACTGTGGTCGGCCAGCACCGGGTCCATGGCCGAGACCGGCTCGTCGGTCAGCAAGATCTCGGGGCGCTGGTAAAGCGCTCGGGCGATGCCGACCCGCTGCAATTGACCGCCGGACAACTGCCCGCATTGTACGAACAGCTTGTCGGCCAGGCCCAGTTCGGCCAACACCTGGCGTACGCCGGGCACGTCGGTGGGATACACCAGGTTGAGCAACCCACGGGCCATGCTCCACTGCCCCAGGCGCCCCGCCAGCACCGCCGTCACCACGCGCTGACGCGCAGGCAACGGTGGCGCCTGGTGCACCAGGCCCACACGGGCGCGCAGGCGTTGCCGGGCGCCGGACGAAATACCCCAGGGCTGCTCACCGAACAGCTCCAGGCGCCCACTGCTGGGCTGCACGGCAGTGGCCATCAGGTGCAGCAAGCTCGATTTGCCGGCCCCCGACGGACCGATGATCGCTACCCGCTCGCCCTGTTCGACTCGCAGGCTCACACCCTCGAGCGCGCGGACCTGGCCGTGGCGCAGGCCGGCGCCTTGTACCTGGATAGTCACTTGAGCAGGCCAGCCTCACGTGCCGCCTGCTCGGTGCCCAGGTAGTTCTCCGGCTTGGTCTCGATGAAGCGACTGGCAGCCTGCAGGTCGAGGATCGCCTTCTGCTCCGGGTTGGCCGGGTCGAGGTCGAGGAAGGCTTTCTTGATCTTTTCCTTCAGCGCCGGATCCATGTTGCCGCGCACGGTCCAGTTGTAGTCGTAGTAGGTTGGCGTGGTAGCGAACACCTTGACCTTGCTGGTGTCGACCTTGCCGGCATCGACCAGCTTCTGCCACACGCTGGCGTTGAGCACGCCACCGTCGACCTTGCCGGCCTGGACCCAGGCCGCGGTGGCATCGTGCGCCCCGGAATAGGCAACGCGACTGAAATAGGTTTCCGGTCTGATGTCGTTTTCCTTGAGCATGAAGTAGCGCGGCATGAGGCTGCCGGAGGTCGAGGAAATCGAGCCGAAGGCGAACGACTTGCCCTTGAGGTCGGCCAGGCTCTTCACGTCCGGGTTGGCGGTGATGAACTTGGAGGTGAACTGCGCGTCTTGCTCACGCTGGACCAACGGCGTAGCGGTAGGATCCTTCAGGTGTACCTGGACGAAGGTGAAGCCGCCCAGCCATGCCATGTCCAGGCGATTGCTCGCCAGCGACTCGACCACCGCCGGGTAGTCGGCCACCGGAACGAACTTCACGTCCATGCCCAATTGCTTGGACAGGTACTCGCCCAGCGGCTTGAACTTGCGCAGCAGCTCAGTCGGCGCTTCGTCAGGGATGGCACTGACACGCAGGGTGTCGGCAGCCTGGGCGACAACGGCACAGCAGGACAGCACGAGGCCGGCGGCGAGCGCCAGAGGGCGTTTGAGCATGGAGGTTCTCCGGTTCAATAGCGGGGAAAGTGCCGGCAACGCGCCGACGTGGGGAATTATAAGAGCCACGGGCACAAAGGCCAGCTTTGCTACAATCGCGCAATCATTTACCCCCCTGAGGTGCGTATGAGCGAGCCGATTCGCCTGACCCAGTACAGCCACGGTGCCGGCTGTGGCTGCAAGATTTCCCCCAAGGTACTGGACGTGATCCTCGCCGAGAGCGGCGCCCAAGCCCTCGACCCGAAACTGTGGGTCGGCAACGCCTCGCGTGACGACGCTGCCGTCTACGCCCTGGACGATGAACGTGGAGTGGTCTCGACCACCGACTTCTTCATGCCGATCGTCGATGATCCTTACGATTTCGGCCGCATCGCCGCCACCAATGCCATCAGCGACATCTACGCCATGGGTGGCGATCCGTTGATGGCCATCGCCATCCTTGGCTGGCCGGTCAACCTGCTGCCGCCTGAGGTCGCCCGCGAAGTGATCAGAGGCGGTCGTGCCGTGTGCGCCGAGGCCGGCATCCCGCTGGCGGGTGGCCACTCGATCGATGCGCCCGAACCCATCTTCGGCCTGGCCGTCACCGGCGTGGTCAGCAAGCGTCACCTCAAGCGCAACGATACGGCCACTGCCGGCTGCCGCCTGTATCTGACCAAGCCGCTGGGCATCGGCATCCTCACCACTGCCGAGAAGAAGGCCAAGCTGCGTGACCAGGACCAGGGCCTGGCCCGTGACTGGATGTGCACCCTCAACACCCCCGGCAGCCGCTTCGGCAAGCTCGACGGGGTCAAGGCGATGACCGACGTGACGGGTTTCGGCCTGCTCGGCCACCTGGTCGAACTGGCCGAGGGCAGCGCCCTGACCGCAGTGCTCGACTACGCCGCGGTCCCCCGGCTGCCGAGCGTCGACCACTACCTGGCCGAAGGCTGCATCCCTGGCGGCACCCTGCGTAACTTCGACAGCTACGGGCACAAGCTCGGCGCCTTGAGCGATGAACAGAAGCATCTGCTGTGCGACCCACAGACCAGTGGCGGTCTGCTGGTGGCCGTGACGCCGGAAGGCGAAGCCGAGTTTCTTGCCGTGGCCGCTGAGCTGGGTCTGCAACTCTCGCCGATCGGCCAGTTGGTCGAGCGACAGAGCCACGCAGTCGAGGTGAACTGATGCGCCCTGACTGCACCGATTTCCGCCAGTTGTTCCTCGACGACGCGCCGATGATGGACATGCGTGCCCCGATCGAATTCGCCAAGGGCGCCTTCCCCGGCGTCGTCAACCTGCCGCTGATGACGGATCAGGAACGGCAGAAGGTCGGCACCTGCTACAAGCAGCAGGGCCAGGCGGCCGCCATCACCCTCGGCCACCAATTGGTCAGCGGGGCCACCAAGCGTGAGCGCCTGCATGCCTGGGCCAGCTTCGCCAAGGCCAACCCCAACGGCTACCTGTATTGCTTCCGCGGCGGCCTGCGTTCGCTGATCGTGCAACAGTGGCTGCGTGATGAAGCCGGCATCGATTACCCACGCATCAAGGGCGGCTACAAGGCGCTGCGTACCTTCCTGCTGGAAACCACCCAGCAGGCCGTGGAGCAATGCGATTTCGTCCTGGTCGGTGGCCTGACCGGCACCGGCAAGACCGATGTGCTGCACCAGTTGAATAACGTGCTGGACCTCGAAGGCCACGCCAACCACCGCGGCTCGAGCTTCGGCAAGCGCGCCACCGCGCAACCGGCGCAGATCGATTTCGAGAACAAGCTGGCCATCGACGTGCTGAAGAAACGCGCCCGCGGCATCGAGCAGTTCGTGCTCGAAGACGAAGGGCGCATCGTCGGCAGTTGCTCGGTGCCGCTGGAGCTTTACCAGGGCATGCAGCAATACCCGCTGGTATGGTTGGAAGACAGCTTCGAGAACCGCGTCGAGCGCATCCTGCGCGACTACGTGATCAACCTCTGTGCCGAATTCGTCGATGTGCACGGCGAGGAAGACGGCCGCCGACTGTTCGCCGAGCGCATGCTGCAGAGCATGAACAACATCCATAAACGCCTGGGCGGCGAGCGCTTCCAGCGACTGTCCGAGATCCTTGGTCAGGCCTTGGACGAGCAGCAGCGCAGCGGTGCGGTGGACTTGCACCGGGGCTGGATCGAAGGCTTGCTCAAGGAATACTACGACCCGATGTACGCCTACCAGCGCCAGGCCAAGGCTGAGCGCATCGAGTTCGCCGGAGATGGCGTCGAGGTCCGCGAGTACCTGAAGGCGCGCGCCTTGCGCGCGCCGCGGTCGAACTAGCAGGGCGGCCTCGCAGCCTATCGCCGGCTATCCGGCGATAGGGCACGCACAGCCATCGTCACTGCCCTGGGCTCAACACGCGCTCGAGCTCCGCGCCGCGCTCACGCGTCATGTCCAGCACGCACATGCCGCCCTCCAACTGTGCCAGGGTCCCGCCGCTGGCCTGGACATGAAAGGCGCAGTTGCCGTCGCGATAGGCCACCCACTGCCGTTGCACAGCCCGCAGGCTTTTCTTCGGCCCGGGCTCGAGCTTGGCCATCAGTTGCTTGTACACGCGGTTCAGCCGCTCATCTTGCAGCGCGGTCTCGGCTTTGATGCAACTGCCCATGGCCACGGTGCTGGAAGCCTTGTCCATGCACGCGGTGTAGGTCGATGAGTTGTCCTCGGCCAGAGCCAGCGGTGCCAGGCAGGCCAGCGCAAGGCCAATCAGATGTCGTCTGTCCATCGAGTCTCGCTCCTGTTGAATGCTCAGAGTGTCTGCGGTTGCTCCGGCGGCATCAGCACCTTGCCCGGCTCGAAGCGTAATGACGGCATCTGCGTGGCGGCATACAGCGTGACCGCCAGGGAGGCGATCAACACCACGTCGAGCCAGTGCCAGCCCGGCACCTCGTCGGCGCGGCGTGCCTTCCAGCATTGCCAGGCCTGGCCGGCGCAGAACACCAACATCGCCAACAACCACAGCTGGAAACCGAGGCCGAAGCCGGTGACGTCATGGAATTCGTAGCTCTGGTTGTCGGGCAGGCGCTCGATGCCCAGGCTGCTGGCGGCCAGGTACAAAGCCCCCAGCCCAAACACCAGGGCCAACCGCCGAAAGCGTCGATGGGACAGGATCGCCAGAGCCAGCATGGGGTTGGCAAACCACTGCCACAGCCCGAAGGGCACGCCCCAAGGCCCGTACAGCAGCATCTGCAAGGCGGGCATGTGCCGCCCACCCCCCATCAGCGCACCGTCGAACGCCAGGCTGAGCAGGTACAAGGCTAGGCTGATGGCGATGTAGAAAGCTGGCAAACGATTGCTCCGCGACAGGCCGTGAAAAGGTCGACCATACAGTACGACATCCTCAGGCGACAGGCGGTTCGAGCAATAGTCCGTAGATGCCTGAATCGGACAGCTCGCCGGCGACGCACCAGCGCGCCCGCAATGTGCCTTCGAGGACGAAGCCCTGCCGTTCCAGGGTGCGTGCCGAGCCATGGTTGCGCGGATCGATCTCGCCCTCCAGGCGGCGCATGTGCAGGGTATGAGCGAGGTAGTCGATGAAGCAGGTCAGCGCCTCATCCATGTAACCCCTACCCTGCACCGCGCTGGCCAGGCAGTAGCCGATTTCGCCACGCCGGGAAACGTCATCGATGTTGAACAACTGAACCATGCCGATCAGCTCGCCATTGTCGCGACGGTACATGCCGAGCTTGAGCTGCTCGCCGTTGGCGTAAGCCTGGCGGTCGGCGGCCAGGGCGCTCTGGGCCTCGGCCAAGTCCTTCCAGGGCGCATGGTGCCAGTAACGCATGACCTCGGGGTCGGCCATGATCGCCAGCCACTGCGCGGCATCGGCATGACGCATGGGCCGCAATTGCAGGCGTGGGCTGTCGAGGCAGAGGTCACTGGGGAAACTGCGGGGTGGGGTCACGCCGGATCTCCTGTCCATGGCTGGGGAGATGACATCTTAACGTCATGTGCCGGGTTCTAGCACCCAATCCCGGCACGCCGGCGGTTGGCCTGGTCAGGCCACCTCCGCCCCGTCATCCGGCCAATGCGGCTCGTTGGCCCCGGGCGGGGTCAGCGGTGGCAGGCCGTAGGCTGCCCGGGCGTCATCGCAGCTTGGATTGTGCACCCCGCCCTCCCAGGACGCCTCGAACTCGCGGCACGGACTGGAGCGGTTGGCGTAGATGGTGCACGCCACCTCCTTACCGATCTCGCCCTGCAGGCTGATGCAGCGACAAGGCTTGGCGTCGGTGCCGATCATGGCGACACGGGTAGGGTTGATCTGCACCACCAGGTCATCTGGCACGAGGCCCCCGGCAGACTGGCATTCGCCCCAAAAGAAGGACACACGGAAAAACCCGCAGCAGGCGCCGCAGTCAAGGCAAGGGTTGTATTCGGACATGATGGCACGGAGGGAAGGTTGTTGTTATCGGGGCTTGCCCGCGGCGCCATTTGTAATCCAACCGAGGTCGGCTGAGAAGAGGGGTCATGCAAAAAAACATTGCCGCCTATCCGGCGGCGAAGGGGCCGGCCGGCGGCCCCCGCGAACCGGGTTACTTGCGGCTCAGGCCATCGGCCCGGAACATCTGCCGGATACCGCGGATAGCCTGGCGGATACGGTCCTGGTTCTCGATCAGGGCGAAGCGCACGTGGTCGTCGCCATAGTCACCGAAACCGATGCCCGGCGACACGCAGACCTTGGCCTCGGCCAGCAGCTTCTTGGAAAACTCCAGCGATCCCAAGTGGGCGTACTGCTCGGGAATCTTGGCCCACACGTACATCGACGCCTTGGGGTTCTCGACCATCCAGCCCAGCTCATGCAGGCCTTTGACCAGCAGGTTGCGGCGCTGACGATACTGCTCGGCGATGTCGCGCACGCATTGCTGGTCACCTTCCAGGGCGGCGATGGCCGCGACCTGCAACGGCGTGAAGGTGCCGTAGTCGTGGTAGCTCTTGATCCGCGCCAGGGCGCTCACCAGTTCGGGGTTGCCGACCATGAAGCCGATACGCCAGCCGGCCATGTTGTAGCTCTTGGACAGGGTGAAGAACTCCACCGCGATGTCCTTGGCGCCGGGCACCTGCATGATCGAAGGCGCTTTCCAGCCGTCATAGACGATGTCGGCGTAGGCCAGGTCGTGCACCACCAGTACATCGTACTGCTTGGCCAGGGCCACCACGCGCTCGAAGAAATCCAGCTCCACGCATTGGGCGGTAGGGTTGGAGGGGAAGCCCAGGATCATCATCTTCGGCTTGGGAATCGACTCGCGGATCGCCCGCTCCAGTTCGTTGAAGAAATCCACGCCTGGCACCAGGGGCACCGAGCGCACCTGGGCGCCGGCGATCACCGCGCCGTAGATGTGGATGGGGTAGCTGGGGTTGGGGACCAGCACGGTGTCCCCATGGTCGAGGGTACCGAGCATCAGGTGCGCCAGGCCCTCTTTCGAACCGATGGTGACGATGGCTTCGCTTTCCGGGTCGATAGCGACGTCATAGCGCTCCTTGTACCAGTTGGAGATCGCACGGCGCAGACGCGGGATACCGCGCGAGGTGGAATAACCATGGGTGTCGTCACGCTGGGCGACCTGCACGAGCTTTTCGACGATGTGCGGCGGCGTGGCGCCGTCGGGGTTGCCCATGCTCAGATCGATGATGTCCTCGCCACGGCGGCGGGCGGCCATCTTCAGTTCGGCGGTGATGTTGAATACGTAAGGCGGGAGACGATCGATGCGCGCAAAGCGGCGCGGCGAACCTGGGTTGGCCATGATTTCCTCTGGAGACGTAAGCGCCCGGAACCGTCCGAGCGACGCTGGCCGATGTGGCGGCCTGGATCAGAAGATAATGCTGAAATAGGATTTCTGTAAAGGTTAATTTCCTGTTTTATTAGACCTTTTTAGATGAATGATGTGTAAATTCAGAATCCATGTTTTCAGTAGCGGGTTTGGCTTGGCATTGAGATTGGGAACGGTCCAATTTGTGTAGCGGCGCTATTGGCCCCTTCCGCCTTTACGGCGGCCTACTTAATGAGATGGTCACCCCGGCACCCTGCGAGGCGTACGCTTTCGCAGGGTGCTTTTACTTCGGAGACCATCATCA
>NZ_JAHWIW010000050.1:0-32112 GCF_025377065.1 Pseudomonas sp. HD6422
CTCGCAGGGTGCCGGGGTGACCATCTCATTAAGGGACCCGCCGTAAAGGCGGAAGGGGCCAGTAGCGCCGCTACACAGAATGGACCGTTCCCAGTCTAAATGCCAAGCCAAGCCCCCCCCGACAATCCGTGAAGAGCCTTTTTATGGTTGCCGGGATATTTGCAGTGGCCATGAGATCGAGCGCCGCGCGGGCGGCGCTCGATTTTCGCCCCACCCGGACCTCAGGTCATGCAACGCTCGGCCACAGGCTCCCTCGCCATCCCCGGGCGATACAGCACCAAGTAATACGACCCCAACCCGATCAACCAGCAGAACACCGCCGTCCATACGTTATGCGACAGAAAATGCGCACCCTGCATCATTCGTCCGACCGACAATACCGACCCGGCCACGAATGCCACCGCCAGGGCCACTCGCGCCAGCCGTGGGCGCCGGTCGCGCAGCATGAAGAACAGCCCGAACAGGCAGAATCCGGTCGCCGCATGGCCGCCCGGCCAGCACAGCCCGGGTTTGTCGGTGGCCGGACGCGGTTCGAGCAGCTTGCTGTAGGTCTCCTTGCCACCGAACTGAGTGAGGCTCCATGGGCATTGGACCTGGGTTACCTTCTTCAGTGGCGTGACGAAGGCCGTGGACAGGCTCAGCGCCAGCACCAGGCAACCCAGCTCGCGGCGCCAGCCGAACAGGCGCTTGTAGAAAAAACTCAGGGCGAACACCACCAAAGCCACGACGCCCAGCACGATCACGCCCTGCTTGACCCGATCATGCAGGATGTTTTCCAGCCAGTAGCTGTGGCGGCCGATGAAGGCGCCAGCCACCGGATCGTAGAACAGTGTGGCGATGTCCATGTCGACCGAGGTCAGCTCCAGCAGGACCAGGGCCAAGGCGGTGGCCAGAGGGATGCCCAGATACAGCCAGACGTTGATCGGGCGAGGGCGGGTCGGTGCTTGCATGATAGCTCCAAGGCTGCAGGAAGGCCGGCATTGTCCGGTTGGCGCTATGCTATGCACGTGAAGGTTGGGTGAAAAAACCGTCAACGTCGGTATTTTTCCTCAGGGCTGGCACCGCACGGGCAATCGCCTTAAGCTGCGCCTGCCGCGCACCACTGCGAAGCGCCGCACAGGAGAACCCGATGCGCATTCTTTTGGTTGAAGACAACCGCGATATCCTCGCCAACCTGGCCGACTACCTCGGCATGAAGGGCTACACCGTCGACTGCGCCCAGGATGGCCTGTCCGGCCTGCACCTGGCGGCTACCGAACACTATGACCTGATCGTGCTCGACATCATGTTGCCGGGCATCGATGGCTATACCCTGTGCAAGCGCCTGCGCGAGGACGCCCGGCGCGATACCCCGGTGATCATGCTAACCGCCCGCGATCAGTTGGACGATCGCCTGCAAGGCTTCCGCTCCGGTGCCGACGACTACCTGCTCAAGCCCTTCGCCCTGTCCGAGCTGGCCGCGCGCATCGAGGCCGTGCTGCGTCGGGCCCAGGGGGGAGGGCGGCGGACCCTGCAGGTCGCCGACCTGAGCTACGACCTCGATACCCTCGAAGTGACCCGCCAGGGCCGCCTGCTCAAGCTCAACCCGGTCGGGCTCAAACTACTGGCGGTGCTGATGCAGAAGAGCCCTCATGTGCTGCGCCGCGAAGTGCTGGAAGAAGCCCTTTGGGGCGATGATTGCCCGGACAGCGACAGCCTGCGCAGCCACGTGCACCAGCTGCGCCAAGTGATCGACAAGCCTTTCGAGAAACCTTTGCTGCATACCGTCCATGGCGTCGGCTATCGCCTCGCCGAGGGCCGCGATGGAGTTTAAGCAAAGCCTTGCCCAGCGCATCATCATCGCCTTCGCGTTGATGAGCGCCCTGGTGGCCGGAGCCTTCGCCTTCGGAATCGTCGGCACCGTGCACCTGGTCGAAGAGCGGTTGATTTCCTCGGTACTTGGCGGCGATCTGCAGCGCCTGTTACGCATGGACAGCATCAGCGACTGGAGCCATCGACCGCGCCCTGACCAGCTGTTCTATTTCAGTGGCGGACGTGACGATTTCGAGTTGCCCAAGGACCTGCGTCACCTCGACAAAGGCTTCCACGAGGTATTCCGCGACCAACTCTCCTATCACGCCATGGTCGAGATCGTCGATGGCCGACGTTACGTGCTGCTGCAGGACCAGAGCGACTTCGAAGAGCGCGAGCGCGTGCTGTTCGCGGTCGTGGTGGTGGGCTTCGTGCTCAGCTTGGCGCTGGCCGTGATCCTGGGGTGGCTGCTGGCCCGGCGGGTCATGGCGCCGGTCATCCGCCTGGCGCGCCAGGTACGCCATCGCGATCAGTTACTGGGGTTGGCGCCGCCCTTGGCGCCGGACTATGCCGCCGATGAAGTCGGTCAGTTGGCCGTGGCCTTCGACGACACCTTGGGCCGCCTGCGAGATGCCCTGACCCGCGAACGGCTGTTCACCAGCGACGTCAGCCACGAACTGCGCACTCCCTTGATGGTGCTGGCCACGTCCTGCGAACTGCTGATGGAAAACCCGGCGCTGGATAGCCGCTCGCGAAACCAGGTCGAGCGCATTGCCCGCGCCACCGAGGAGATGCGCGAGCTGGTCAAGACTTTCCTGATGTTGGCCCGCGCTCAGCGCGACGAGGGCGCGGTGGCCTCGCGGGCCACCTTGGGTGAAGTGGCCGATGAACTCATCGGCGTATGGCGCGACACCATCGAGCAAAAGGGCCTGACCCTGTATTTCGACGGCAGGGCCAGTGCAAGCCCGGTGCTGTACAACGCCACCTTCCTGCAATCGGTGATGGGCAACCTGCTGCGCAACGCCGCGCACTATACCGACAGTGGTTACATCCGCCTGAGCCTGGAAGCTACCGGCTTCAGTGTCGAGGACAGCGGTGAGGGCATCCCCGAGGAGCAGCGTGAGGCGATGTTCCAACCGTTCGTACGCGGTAACGAACGACGCGGGGAAGGTTTGGGGTTGGGCCTGTCACTGGTGCAGCGGATCTGTGACGACCAAGGCTGGCGGGTGACCCTCACGGCGACCTCGCCCCACGGTTGTCGCTTCCAGGTGGACCTGAGCCAGGGCGGGACAAAGCCTGCCGGCGACGGCCTCGTGGAGTAATACCTGGCAACACACCCTGGTTCGGATGACATATTTTTCACATGGGCATGACCTGATTCCTACGCTCCCTTACCTACTGTGAGCGAATTGGAGTCAGGAGATGCTCAATGCGTAGCCCCATCAAACTCGAATTTTCCGACAAGTACGACCAGCAGCACGCCCGTGAGTATTTCATCAAGCACCAGGCGGGCCTGGCTCGGCGCCTGTCCCACAAGCGCGACGAACAGTTGGCCCGACGTGCCCTGGCCCTGGCCGGTGAGCCGGGACTGGTGCTTGACCTGCCCTGCGGCGCCGGCCGCTTCTGGCCGCTTCTGGCGGAAAAGCCGAATCGAGTGATCATCGGCGCCGACAACTCGGAGGCGATGATTCAGACCGCCTGCGCCTCGCAGCCGCCGGAAGTGGTGGCGCGGGTTCGGCCCTTGCAGACATCGGCATTCGCGATCGACCTGCCGGACAACGCGGTGGACAACATTTTCTGCATGCGCTTGTTCCATCACATTGGTGAAGCGGCGCATCGTAAGACTATTCTGTCGGAATTTCACCGGGTTAGCCGCGATAGTGTCATTCTGTCACTCTGGGTGGACGGCAATTTCAAGGCATGGCGGCGCCGCAAGCTGGAACAACGGCGCAGCGCCAAGGCTCAGCAGGACAGTTACCAGAACCGTTTCGTGTTACCGGCGGACACTGTCGAGCAGGAATTTGTCGATGCGGGCTTCCGCATCCAGGAACGTCTGGACTTCCTGCCGTTCTATGCCATGTGGCGAGTCTATGTATTGCGCAAGGGGTAGTGTTTGATGGGTGTAGCCCAGAATGGGGAATCTAGGTTCGATTACTTCTGGCGCCAGCAAGGTGAATGGGTCGAGGAACCCAACCAGCGGCGCGGTGGTGAAAGCGGTGTGCAGCGTCTCAATGACGCCAACGGGCATCTGCTGTACGCCAAGCGTCAGGTCGGGCATATCTATCGCAGCCTGCGCTATCCGTTTGGCCGGCCAACCGTGCTGCGCGAACTGGATGCGCTGAACAGTTTCGAACAACTCGGTGTGCGAGTGCCGCGCATCGTGTTCGCCGGTGCCCAGCGCGATGCCGATCATCAATGGCGGGCGTTGCTGGTCAGCGAAGCCCTCGACGGTTTCGTCGACCTCGATACCTGGATGGCCGAAGGTGCCTGGGAGCGTTATCCACAAGTGGTGCACGAGCGCATGCTCAAGGACCTGGCCGACAACCTGGCGCGCATGCACCTGGGCCACTGGCAGCATGGCTGCCTGTATGGCAAGCATGTGTTCGTCAAGATCACCGGTAGTGGCGAGCAGGCCAGGGCCGAGGTTGCCCTGTTGGATCTGGAGAAGTGCCGCCGGCGTATCAGTCGCCAGCGCGCAGCCGCCAACGACCTGCGCCAGTTGCGCCGCCACTCGTCGTTCAAAGAGGCGCAGTGGCACACGCTGCTCTACTTTTACAAGATGGCGTTTGGCAGCGCTGTCAAAGGGTTAGAGTGATGAAACTAGAAATCGCACGAGCTTTGTTCCTGTTGGCCGGCCTAGTGGTGACCACCGCGGCGGTGGCGGCTTGGGAAGAACCACGGCCGGTGGTTTTCAGCAAAGCTGAAATGGCTGAGCAGTGCCCGTTGCCACGGACGGTGAAGGTACAGGAGACGGCGCAGCCGGATCATGACCTGTTGCTGTTCCTGTTCGGCCTGCGCCAAGGGTTACGGCCGGTAGGCTGAGAAGAAAGTGCGAAATGTTCGAGGCCCGGCAATTGCCGGGCCTTTGCTTTGGTATGTTCGTATCGGCTCAGGCAGTTGCGGTCTGCTTGGCCGCCGCCTTATGCGCCAGCAGCGTGTAGATGCAGGGCAACACGAACAAGGTGAACAGGGTGCCGATCGACATCCCGGTGGCGATCACCATGCCGATGTCGAAGCGGCTCACGGCTCCGGCGCCCGTCGCCAGGATCAACGGCACCATGCCGAAGACCATCGCCGCCGTGGTCATCAGCACTGGCCGCAGGCGGATGGCGGCGGCCTGTTCCACCGCTTCACGCGCGGTCAGTTGTTGCTCTTCGCGCAACTGGTTGGCGAACTCGACGATCAGGATGCCGTGCTTGGTGATCAAGCCGATCAGCGTGACCAGGCCGACCTGGGTGTAGATGTTCAGGCTCGAAACGCCGAGGAACAATGGCAACAATGCGCCACAGATCGACAGCGGTACCGTCACCAGGATCACCAGCGGATCGCGGAAGCTCTCGAACTGCGCCGCCAGTACCAGGAAGATGATCGCCAGCGCCAGGCCAAAGGTCACCCACAAGGCACTGCCCTCCTGTACGAACTGTCGAGCCTGGCCGGCATAGTCGAACGAAAAGCCCTCCGCTGCTTCCTCGCGGGCGATGTCGCGCACGGTCTGCAAGGCTTCGCCCATGCTCACCAGCGGTACGCCCTGAATGATCGCTGAATTGAGCTGCTGAAACTGGTTGAGCTGCCGCGGCCGGGCGCGATCGCTCAGGCTGATCAGGGTCGACAGCGGCAGCAGTTGGCCCTGGTCGTTCTTCACGTAATAGTTGTTCAGCCAGTTCGGGTTGTCTCGGAAGGCGCGTTCGACCTGGGCGATCACCTTGTAGCTGCGGCCCTCCAGGGTGAATCGGTTGATCTCGCCTTCCCCCAGCAGAGTGGCCAGGGTGCCGCCCAGCAGATCCATCGACACCCTCATCTGCGCCGCCTTGGCCCGGTCGATGTCGACCACTACCTCCGGCTTGTCGAAGGCCAGGTCGATGTCGAGAAAGGCGAACTTGCCCGAGGCTTGAGCACGCTCCTTGACCCGCTGCGCCACCTCCAGAAGGGCCGGATAGTCGCTGGCGGTATTGATCACGAACTGGAAGGGCAGGCCCTCACCGGTGCCGGGCAGCGAAGGCAGATTGAATCCGAAGATCTGCAGGCCACTGATCTGTTCCAGCTTGGCCTGTACCTGCGGCAGCAGCTCCATCTGGGTCCGTTCGCGTTCGTTCCAGGGCTTGAGCAGGAAGCCGCCGATACCGCTCTGCACACCGTTGAAGCCGTTGATCTGGAACGACGAGTAATATTCCGGAAAGGTCCTGAACAAGGGCGTGAACTGGTCGGTGTAGGCGTTGAGGTAGTCGAGGTTGGCCGGCTGTGGCGAGCTGCTCATCATGAAGATCACGCCCTGGTCCTCGTTGGGGGCCAGCTCGTTCTGAGTGAACTTGAGCAACACCGGGATCAGGCACAGCACCAGGACCGCGAATACCAGCACCACCGGCCGACTGTCGAGGGTGGTATGCAGCAATCGCTGATAACGCACCTTGAGCCGTTCGAACAGGGTATCCAGGCGCTGGGCGAGCCCACTGGCATTCTGCTCGGGGCGCAACAACAGCGCGCACATCATCGGCGACAGGGTGAGGGCGACGATGCCCGAGATCACCACCGCGCCGGCCAAGGTCAGGGCGAATTCCTTGAACAGGGCGCCGGTCAGGCCGGTGAGAAAGCCGATAGGCGCATACACCGCGGCCAGGGTGATGGTCATCGACACCACCGGCATGGCGATCTCGCGGGCGCCTTCGAGCGCCGCGTCGAACGGCGATTTGCCTTCCTCCATGTGGCGGTGGATGTTCTCTACCACGACGATGGCATCGTCCACCACCAGACCGATGGCCAGTACCATCGCCAGCAAGGTCAGCAGGTTCAGCGAGTAGCCCATCATCTGCATGAAGAACAGCACGCCGATCATCGACAGGGGAATGGTCACCACCGGGATCAGTACCGAGCGCAGAGCGCCGAGGAACAGGAACACCACGACGATGACGATCAGCACCGCTTCGCCCAGAGTCTTGAGCACCTCATCGATGGAGGCCTGGATGAACAGGGTCGCGTCGTAGGCGATCGATACCTTGAGCGCCGAGGGCAGTTGGCTCTCGAGCTCCGGCATGATCTTGCGCACTTCCTTGATCACATCCAGCGGGTTGGCGGCGGGAGTCGCCTTGATGCCGATGTACACCGAGGGAATGCCATCGAAAGAACTGACGGTGTCGTAGTTTTCCGCGCCCATCTCCACCCGCGCCACATCGCCGAGCAGCACCCGGGTATCGCCGGACGTCTTCAGCGGCAGGGCGGCGAAGGCCTCGGCCGACTTCAATTCGGTGCTGGCGTTGACGCTGGTGACCACGTACTCGCCTTTGATTTCTCCGGCGGCGGCGAGAAAGTTGTAGCGCCGCACGGCTTCGGTCACATCGACGGCCGAGAGGCCGAACCCTGCCAGTTTCACCGGATCGAGCCAGATGCGCATGGCGAATACCTGGTTACCGAGGATCTCGGCCTCGGCCATGCCCGGCAGAGTCGCCAGTTTAGGCTGGATCACCCGTGACAGGTAGTCGGTGATCTGTGGGTTGCTCATCTGCTTGCTGTAGAAACTGATGTACATCAGTGCCGAAGCGTCGGCGGCTTCCTTGGCCAGTACCGGATCTTCGGCATCTTGCGGGAGCTGGTTGCGCACTTCATTGGCCTTGGCCAGCAACTCGGTGAACAGTCGATCGCTGTCGGCACCGATGCGCGCGTAGATGGAAATCACCGAGAAGTTCTGGCGGCTCACCGAGGTCATGTAATCGATGCCTTCGGCGCTGGCCAGGCTCTGCTGCAGCGGTTGGGTGATGTAGCCCTGGATGGTCTCGGCGTTGGCGCCGGGGTAGGCGGTGGTGACCGTGATCAGGGCGTTTTCCATCTGCGGGTACTGACGGATTTGTAGCTTGCTCCAGGCCTGGATGCCCAGCAGCAGGATCAGCAGGCTGACCACGCAGGCCAGCACCGGGCGGCGGATGAACGGGTCGGTGAGCGCCATGCCTGCCTCCTCTCAGTCCTTGGCCGGTGAGCGTTGCTCGGGCTCGAGGACCTGGTCCTTGCCGATGCGGATGGCCGCGCCAGGGGACAACTTGAGCTGCCCGGCAGTGATCACCTGTTCGCCAGGGCGCAGGCCTTCACTGACCACCACCACGCCGTCGCGACGCTCGCCGGTGTGTACCGTCCGCTGTTCGGCGATCAGCCGTGGTTGTCCTTGGTCGTCCTGCTCGGGTTGGCCATCGGCGTTGTTCTTCGGCGTGGCGACATAGACCGAGTTGCCGTACAAGGTGTAGGTGATGGCGGTTTCCGGCACCACCACCTGAGGCTGTGGATCGGGCAGCAACAGCAACAGGCTGGCGAACATCCCAGGCAGCAGTTTGCCGTCCGGGTTGGCCATGGTCGCGCGCACCAGCAGGTTGCGGGTCGCTTCGTCGACCTTGGGGTTGATCGCGCTGAGGCTGGCCGGGAAGGTCTGGCCTGGATAGGCGGCCACCTCCACCAGCACGCGTTGGCCCAGGCTCAGCTTCGGCAAGGCCTGCTCGGGCACATTGAAGTCGACGTAGAGGCTGGAGAGGTCCTGCAAGGTGGCGATGACCGTGCCACTGGCCAGGTAGTCGCCGACGTCGACCTGGCGGATGCCGATCGTGCCGCTGAAAGGCGCGCTGATGCTTTTTTTCGCCAGCGATGCCTTGAGCTGGTCGACCACCGCCTGGTTGCGGCGGTACTGGGCGGTCAGGCGGTCGAACTCACCTCTGGAAATGGCCGAGTCGCCCACCAGCTGGCTGCCGCGGCCGTAGTCGACCTTGGCCAGGCCGAGGTCGGCCAGGGCGGTGCCGAGCAGGGCCGCTTCCTGGTCGCTGTCCAGCTCCAGCAGCAACTGGCCGACCTTGACGTGCTGGCCAGAGTCGAAATGCAGCGATTTGACCGTGCCGGCCTGCTCCAGGCTCAGTTCGACGCCTTGCAGAGTCTTGAGGCTCCCGACAGCGGGCAGCCGCTCCTGCCACAGGCGCTCTTCGGCCAGGCTGGCCGCCACGGTGATGGGCGCCTTGGGGGCAGTGAACACCTGAATCTGCCGGTAGATCGAGAAGGCCTTGTAACCCCCCAGTGCCAGCACGATCAGCAGAACGACGGCCAACATGATGAGCATGCGGCGGCGCAACATAGGTCCGATTCCTTGGCGGTTTTGTTATAGGTTTTGACACGACAACGGGCGATCCTGCCCACGTGTGGATGGGGGAAGTATTGACTGTTTTTGGCGCGGGGGGAAATGCATTGCCTGAGCGGGCCTCTTCGCGGGTTTACCCGCGAAGAGGCCGGTTCAGACCGGCGAACGATCAGACCAGGTGCAGGTGGTTGTCCCAGAACCCCGATGGCAGGTTCATCGGCTGCGCGACCGGGTCCGCCTTGCGGCAGTCGTAATAGCGGCAGCGCCCCTGCCCGGAAGTGACCACGAAACCATCCTTGACCGCCCCGACCCCGGCACAATCGGGCATCGGCGCGTCGACCCGCACCGCACCGCTGTCCAGGTCCCAGACGAACAGGCGATTGGCCCTCGGCGCAGTCAGTGCCACCAGGCGCAGCTCACTGTGAATGGCAACGCTGGCGGTATACTGGGCCATCGATTGCAATTGCTGCTCTGGCACCGGGAAGGCCTTGAACGGCTCGCCCGGGCGCTTGATCGCCAGCAGCTCGGCGGTGGTGTCGGCGTCTCCCATGAACTGTTGGCAGGCGGCGATGGTGCCATCGCTACCCACCGCCAGGTGGCGCACGCTGTTCATCTGCTGGGCCAGCGTCTCCTTGCTCAACAAGGTGCCATCGCGTTGCATCAGCACCAGGCTCGGCTCCATGGCGTCAAGGTTCATCTCGACGCGGCTTTCAGCTTCGGTGCGGATACCGCCGTTGGCAACGATCAAGGTCTCGCCATCGGGCAGCCAGGCGACTTCATGGGGGCCGATGCCGTGGGTGGGGATTTCGCCGGTGTACGTCAGGCGTTCGCCTTCGAAGCGATACACCCCGAGTACCCCACGCCCTGGCTCGGTGGTGTCGTTCTCGGTGGCGTACAGCCACTCACCCTCCTTGTGGATCACCGCATGGCCGTAGAAATGGCGGTTCGGCTGGGAAGCGACGGTCTGCAACAGGCGCCCGTCGCGCAGGTCGATCAGGTAGCTTTCAGTACCCGGACGACGAGCGACGAACAGGGCGACCGGACGCTCGGGGTGGTGGATGATGGCATGGCAACGCTGGCTTACCTGGGTGCTGAACACCTGGGTGCCGTCCAGGCGAAACCCGACCGCATAATGCTTGCCGTCGCCATCATCACGCGCCGACAGCAGCAAGGGTTCGCTGCCTTTGTTGCGCATCAGGCTCCAGCCGCCCAGGGTCAGGGCGCTGAGCAATACACTACCGAGTTTGAGGGCCTGGCGTCGCAGCATGATCAGTCACCGTCGTTGGCATTGAAGCCCAGCTGGATGTTCAACGCCTTGGCCAGGTCGCCTTCGTGCAGGCGGTGGACGACGTTGAGGCTGTCGTAGAGCTGGTTGAGCATCTGCATGCCGGCGTCGTCGGCCAGCAGCTCGCCCAGCGTCTTCTGGTTGTCGGCCAGCAGCTTGAGCGCGCTGGCGTAGGCATCGTCGATTTTCTGTGCCAGGGCTTTCTGATCGCTGGGCAGCAAACCGCGCATGCCTTGGTTGTCGACCCCGACCCATACCGCCTGGGCCGCCTTGAGGGTGGCTTCCAGGCTCTGGATCGAAGAGTGGCTGCGCCAGGCCTCGGCCTGCAGTGGCTGCGCGATGCCCTTGCTCTGGCGGCCCATCGGCGCGCCCAGCTTTTTCTTCAGGGTATCCAGGGCGGTGACCTGGGAGCGCAGCAGATCGGCGATCGCCTCGTGGGAGTCGGCGTAGCGCTGGTTGGGGAACTTGGTCATTTGCGACAGCATGCCGTCGGTGCTGTTCCAACCCTTGAGGATCTCCTCGGCCAGGGCCTTCTGGTGCTCGCCGATGGCCACCAGCAGCGGGCAATAGCGCGCCTTCTGCTCGTCGCTGGCGATGTCCGGTTTGCTGTCGAACAGGATGTACTCGTAGGCCGAAAGACCGCGGACCACCACGCTGGCCTTGTTCAGGCTCTGTGCGTCGACTGGGTTGTCGCCGTTGACCAACTGCTCGACCTGACGGCCTACCAGGTTCTTCTTGTCAGGCCAGAACTGCACCTGCCAGGCGCGATTGCCTTCAGCCAGTGGGCCGACCAGCAGCGGTTGCAGTTCGGCCCAGGCCTTTTGCGCTTCGAGGAAATCCGCGCGGGCCTTGTCCAGGCTTTCCTTACCTTCGCAGTAGGCCAGGGCACTGGCCGCAAGATTGCGGTCGGCTTCCACCCAGCGGCTGTAGGTCGGCAGGATCACCTGCTTGGCGATCGCAGCCGAGGTCACGGCTTGGGGATCTTGTGGCGAGCAGGCGCCGAGGGCGAGTGCGGCGAGGCTGGTGAACAACAGTTTGGGTCGGAACATGCCCGGCTCCTTGCGCGTTAAAGTGAGTTCAGGAAAGCCAGCAACGCGGCGCGCTGCTCGGCATCGAAAGCCAGTACCTGGTCACGTGCCGCCTGGGCTTCGCCGCCGTGCCAGAGCACGGCCTCGAGCAGGTTGCGGGCACGACCGTCGTGCAGGTATTGAGTGTGACCGCTGACGGTTTCGCTCAGGCCGATACCCCACAGTGGGGCAGTACGCCAGTCCTGGCCATTGGCGGCGAATTCGCTGCGCTCGTCTGCCAGGCCTGGGCCCATGTCATGCAGCAGCAGGTCGCTGTAAGGGCGGATCACCTGATTCGCCAGTGCAGGCTCTGCGGCCTGGCTGGAGGTGGTGAACTGCGGAGTGTGGCACCCCTGGCAACCGGCTTGGTGGAACAGGTTCTTGCCGGCCAGCACCTGAGGCGAATCGACGTCGCGGCGGGCCGGGACACCCAGGTTGCGGGTATAGAACGTCACCAGGCGCAGGATGTTGTCGCTGACTTCCTTCTCACCGCCGGCACCATCGCCGTTGGGCTGGGCCAGGCAGTCGGTCTGAGCGGCGGTGCAATCGTCCTTGGGCTGGAGGGTGCTGGTCAAACCCATGTCGCCGGCGAAAGCGTGCACGTTCTGCTGGTTGACGTTGGGTTGCCCAGCCTTCCAGCCAAAGCGCCCGATCACGGTCTTGCCCAGGGCATCGTCCCACACCCGGTTGGCACGGCCGCGGATACCATCGTGATTGCGGTCGTCCGGGTCTTCCGCGGCGAGGATATCGGCCTCGGGAATGGCTTCGAGCAGGCCGAGACCGATCATCGGCGGCGCCACGCGGGCGGAGAAGCGCGTGTCCGGGTGCATCGGTCCGTAGCCCAGCTGGGTGATCTGCAGGGTCGGGCGGCGCAGCTCCACCTGGTAGCCGTCGGCGAAACGTACCGGCACCGGCTCGTAGGTCATACGCACCTTGCCTTCCGGCGCCACGCCGGGCACGGCCATGTCCTGCAGTTGGGTACCGTAGGTCGGCTCCGGAACGACGCCCAGTTGCTGGATGACCTTGGCGTAGTAAGGCTGATCGGGGATCGACAGGCGTACCAACATCGACACCGCATTGTTGCCGTCCGCCTTGGGTGGATGGCCACGGCCATCACGGATGTGGCAGTTCTGGCAGGCGTTGGTGTTGAACAGTGGGCCCAGACCATCACGGGCGGTGGTGGTCGAGGGGGCGATCACCCAGGGATTGCGAAAGAAGCTGTTGCCGACGGCGAAGTCCACGCGCTGCTCGGGTGACAGGTTGGCCGAAGGCATGGAGAACGCATTGCGGTCGCTGCGCATCACCGTCGCCTGGCCACCAGACAGCGCTTCGCCGGGCTCGGCCTGGGTGAAACGCGGTGCGTCGTCACAGGCAGCGAGGGCGAGGGCCAACAGCAGGCAGGGGAGTCGGGAGAACGACAAGGACATCTACGATCCTGGGCGAGAGCGAAAAAACCGGCGAGCAAGCTTAGCAAAGTGAAGAAGATTGAATAAGAGCAATTTGCAATTGCTGCATGAAAATGGTGTCAGCGGGCCTGTGGGTTTGGGTTTGATGGTGGGGCGGAAATCGAGCGCCGCGCGGGCGGCGCTCGATCTCACAGCCGGCAAATCCCCTACGGCAGGCATAAAAAAGGCGACCCAAAGGCCGCCTCTCTCGTTACCGCGCGTCCACCAATCAGAATTCGTGGTCGGCAGTGTCCGGGTTCAGGTTGTCGATACCCAGCTTGCCCGCAGCCTGCTCGATCGCGCCGGTCTGCTTGACCAGGGCGGCGATGGCGTCGCGCACGATCTGGTTGCCCGCGGCGTTGTCCGGCGCGATCAGCTGATCGTAGTGCTCGCCTTTGAGGGCGTGGTCGACCATCACCTGGATCTTCGCCTCGGTCGACTCCAGGTCGGCCTTCAGCGTGGCATCGGCGGCCGGGTCAGCCTTGGCCACCAAGGACGACAGGCTCGGCCCGGTCAGCTTGGTGCCGTCGGTACGGGTGTATTCGCCCAGGTAGACGTTGCGGATACCCTTGGCGTCGTAGAAGTGCGAGTAGTGGGTGTTGTCACTGAAGCAATCCTGCTCGTCTTCCGGCGAGTTGGCTTCCAGGGAGACCTTCATGCGCTCACCGGCCAGTTCGCCCAGCGACAGGCTGCCCATGCCGAACAGCATCTTGCGCAGGCCTTCGGTAGCAGGCTCGGCCTCGAGCTTGGCGCGGTAGTTGTCGGCGACGTTCGGCGCCCAGTTGCCGACCATTTCCTCGAGGTCTTGCACCAGCAGTTGAGTCACCGCTTTCAAGTAGGCGCGACGACGTTCGTTGTGGCCCCCGGTGGCGCCTTTGCCTTCCAGGTAGTCCGAAGCAGGACGGGCGCCCGCGCCCGGACCGGTGCCGTTGAGGTCCTGGCCCCAGAGCAGGAATTCGATGGCATGGTAGCCGGTGGCGACGTTGGCCTCGGAGCCGCCCAGTTCATTCAGGCTGGCGAGCTTCTCGGGGGTGATGTCCTTGACATCGATCTTCTCTTCGCCGACCTGGATCTCGGTGTTGGCGATGATGTTGGCGCTGGCACCCGGGTTACCCAAGGCGTGCTCGTAGCTCTTGTCGACGTAGTCGATCAGGCCTTCGTCCAGCGGCCAGGCGTTCACCTGACCTTCCCAGTCATCGATGATGGTATTGCCGAAGCGGAAGGCCTCGCTCTGCAGATACGGGACGCGTGCGGCAGCCCAGGCGGCCTTGGCGGCCTTCAGAGTATCGTCGTTGGGGGTGGCGAGAAACGCGTCGACCGCGCTCTGCAGGGTCTTGGCAGTGCTCAGCGAGTCGCTGTACACGGCATAGACCATCTCGGTGTAATGCTTGACCACGGCCTTGGCGGCGGCTTCATCGACAGCGCCCGGCGCGGCAGCGGCAGTGCTGGCGGCAGCGGGTGCCTGAGCTTGCGGAGCGGCTGCCTTGTCATCCTTGCCCTCGCCGCAACCGGCAAGAGCGATGGCGATGGCCAGCAGACTGGCGGAGGCCAGAGGCATTCGAATCATTATTGGTTTTCCTGCGTCGTGTGGTTGGACTGTGTGCCTGGGCACGCGAAACGGCAACATCATGCGAAAGATTTGCATTTGCTGTAAAGGGGCGTGGGCGCAATTCGTGTAAATGGGGGTGACGCAATGTCACCGGGCGTGTGGGGGTTACAACATCGATGCGTGGTTGCGCTGGGCCTGCTTGAGGTAGTGGGTCACTTCTCGGGCCGAAAGCGGTTTGCTGTAGTGGTAGCCCTGGCCCTCATGGCAGCCCTGGGCGATGATGTAAGCCTCCTGCTCGGCGGTTTCCACGCCCTCGGCGATCACTTGCATGCCCAGGCTCTTGCCCAGCTGAATGATGGCGCGAACGATCGTGGCGTCGTCATCGTCGTCGAGCAGGTCCTGGACGAAGCTCTTGTCGATCTTGATCTTGTCCAGTGGCAGTGATTTGAGGTAGCTGAGCGAGGAATAGCCGGTGCCGAAATCGTCGATGGCAATCAAAGCCCCGGAACGGCGCAGGCTCAGCAGGTGCTGGGCAGCAGTGCTGATGTCTTCCATCAGGCCGGTTTCGGTGACCTCCAATTCCAGGCTGCGCGGCGGCAGGCGGTAGGCCTGCAGCAGGTTGTTGACCACCCGGGGCAGTTCGCTGTGGTGCAGTTGCACGGTCGACAGGTTGACCGCCATACGCAGTTCGCAGAAGCCCAGGTCGTGCCATTCACGCAGTTGTCGGCACGCCTGGTCGAGTACCCATTCGCCGATGGCGATGATGCTGCCGTTCTGTTCGGCCAGGGGAATGAACTGGTCCGGCGGAACCATGCCCAGCTCCGGGTGCTGCCAGCGCAACAGGGCCTCGACACCGACCACGCGCTGGTCCCGATAGCTGACTTGGGGCTGATAGACCAGATAAAGCTGCTTGCGTGGCAGCGCTTCGCGCAGGTCTTTCTCCATCTCGCGGCGTCGACGCATTTCGCTGTCGACGCTGGCGATATAGAACTGATAGCGGTTGCGCGAGCGGGCCTTGGCCAGGGTCATGGTCTGCTCGGCCTTTTGCAGGAGCTTCTCGGTGCTGTCGCCGTCCTCCGGGAACAGGGTGATGCCGATGGTGGCGCGCAGGCGGATTTCATGTTGGTCGACGCAGAAGGGGGCTTCCAGGTCGTCGAGGATGCTCTGCGCCAGCTCTGCAGCCTCATAGGGTTGTTCGATGTTGGCCTGGACCAGGGCGAACTGGTCGCCGCCCAGCCGCGCCAAGGCGCCCAGGCGGCCACTGTGTGCACGCAGGCGGTCGGCCAGCGCCAGCAGCAGTTGATCACCTACCTGATAGCTGAACTGTTCGTTGATGCCCTTGAAGTCGTCCAGGCCTACGCACAGCACCGCAACGCGATGTTGCAGGCGGCCCCCGTCGACGAGGATCTTGTCCAGTTGCTCCTGCAGTTGCTGACGGTTGGGTAAACCGGTGAGAAAGTCGTACTGGGCCATGCGCTGCAGACTGTTCTCGGCCTCATGGCGCAAGTGGGTGTTGCGCTCGATGGAGGCCAGCAACTGATTGGCGGTGTTGACCCAAACCCCCAACTCGTTTTTCTCGTGACCCTTGAGCTGGGGGATCTGGTGTTGGCTGGGACGGTCAGGATTGATCTGCGTGAGGTGCTCGATGATTTTCGATAGCGGCTTGGTCAGCAACCAGTGGTACACCAGGTACAACACCAGGCCCATGGCCAGAGCACGCAGCACGCCCGAGATGAAGATGATCACCGCATTGATCAGAAATTCCTTGCCATAGTCGGCGGTATCGAGGGTGATCTTCAGATCGCCATAGTACTCGCTGTAAGGGCCGCGGCCGACCAATTGGATGCTGTAGCTGCGTTCCGGGCCCAGCAGCAGGTCGGTCAGCCAGCGCATGGACATCTCGCGCAACGGGCGTGATTTCTGCGCGAGCATGGTTTCGTGGGGGTGGCCGATGGAGGCCATGCGTACCGACTCGTCCTGGAACAGGCCTTCCATTACCTGCATGCCCATTTCCCGGTCCAGGCTGTACACCGCTTGGGTGGACGGGTCGCGGAACATGTCGAGGATACGCTGGGCATCGGTGTCCACGGCATGGCGGGTCTTGTAGGTGTCGTAGACGATCTGCGCGCAGCTGAGCACGACGCCGACCGCCAGCGCCGAAAGGAGCACGACCCTGAGCAACTTGATCGATAAGCTGTCCCGCAATTCCAGCTTCAATGGAGTTTCCTTAATCCATGCGCATACCAGCATTTTGCCACTATCGTTGGCAATACACTATCGAGTCCAGGCCTGCACGCAATGCCGGGTCTGCCCTGACAGTGTATCGGTTGCCAACGCCTGCGACTTGAGAGCGGCGTGTCCACTTGCCCGAAATTTGATGGTAGCGCGCTATTGAGGGTGAGCAAGCGTTTCCCGGGAATCCATCATTGCCCGCGAGGCAATGAAAAAACCCGGCACTGGGCCGGGTTCTTTGGTCAGGTCTGAAGCAATCAGGCCTTGAAGGTCTTGCCTTCGAACTGCTCGGCGACGAACGCCCAGTTGACCAGGTTCCAGAACGCCTCGACGTACTTCGGACGCAGGTTGCGGTAGTCGATGTAGTAGGCGTGTTCCCAGACGTCGCAGGTCAGCAGCGGGGTATCGCCGCTGGTCAGCGGGCAGCCGGCGCCGATGGTGCTGGCCAGGGCCAGGGAGCCGTCGGCTTTCTTCACCAGCCAGCCCCAGCCGGAACCGAAGGTGCCGACCGAAGTCTTGGTGAACTCTTCCTTGAACTTGTCGAAGGAACCGAATGCGGCGTTGATGGCCTCAGCCAGGGCACCGGTCGGCTGGCCGCCGCCGTTTGGCGACAGGCAGTTCCAGTAGAAGGTGTGGTTCCAGACTTGAGCGGCGTTGTTGAAGATGCCGCCCGAAGAGCTCTTGACGATCTCTTCCAGGGTCTTGCCTTCGAATTCGGTGCCTGGGACCAGGTTGTTCAGGTTCACGACGTAGGTGTTGTGGTGCTTGTCGTGGTGATACTCCAGGGTTTCCTTGGAGATGTGCGGCTGCAGGGCATCGTGGGCATACGGCAGCGGCGGCAATTCAAAAGCCATGGTGGATCTCCTGATTCAGGTCTGTTTGCGGTTTGCGCAAGGCCGATCACGGGCGGCCCGATGTGCGTCGGCGAGTTTTTACTCTTTGCGACGCAAGGGCTGGATCATAGCACCCGCCCCGGCGCATAACCACGCAACAAAGATAGGGAATAGAGGTTCCAGAGCGGCGCGCGGTTGCCGATCAGCGGCATCAAAGCCTGACGTTCAGCTAAAGATCAACTGTGCCGCCACCGCGAACATCATCACCGCGACCATCAGGTCGAGCATCCGCCAAGTAGCCGGCCGGGCCAGCCACGGGGCCAGCCAGGCAGCGCCCAATGCCAGGGTGGAGAACCACACCAGCGAGGCGCTCGCGGCGCCGGCCACGTAGGCACCTGGCACGCTCTGCTGGGCGCCGAGCGAGCCGATCAGCAACACGGTGTCGAGGTACACATGGGGGTTGAGCAGGGTCACCGCCAGCGCGCTCAGCAGCACTGCCCGACGCGAGCGCAGGCCCTGGCCCTGCTGGTGCTGCAGGCTCTGTTTGGAGCAGGCGCTGCGCAGGGCCTTGGCGCCGTACCAGAGGAGGAACACCGCGCCTCCCCAGCGGGCGATCGCCAGCAGCGTCGGGTTGTGCGCCAGCACCGTGGCCAGGCCGAATACCCCGGCGGCCACCAAGAGGGCGTCACACACCACGCACAACGCTGCCACGGGCAGATGGTGCTCGCGGCGCAGGCTTTGGGCCAGGACGAAGGCATTCTGTGCGCCGATGGCCATGATCAGGCCAAAGGCCACGAGCATGCCGTTCAAATAACTCTGCCACATGGGAAAAACACTCCAGGGGCCGCCGCGAAGGGGGCACGATAACGTAGGGATGCTGGCCATTGTGTGAGCGCGCGTTGTATAAGAAAAACAAATAGTGCTGATCGCACATTAGGAAAATCGATGTTCGACTACAAACTGCTCGCAGCCCTCGCGGCCGTCATCGAGCAAGCCGGTTTCGAGCGCGCCGCCCAGGTCCTGGGCCTGTCGCAATCGGCGGTGTCCCAACGCATCAAGCTGCTCGAGGCACGGGTGGGCCAGCCGGTGCTGGTCCGTGCGACGCCGCCGAGCCCCACCGACGTGGGTCGCCAGTTGCTCAACCATGTGCAGCAGGTGCGTCTGCTCGAGCGCGACCTGCAGCGCCAGGTGCCGGCGCTGGATGAGCAAGGTGCGCCGGAACGCTTGCGCATCGCCCTCAACGCCGACAGCCTGGCGACCTGGTGGGCCGCCGCGGTGGGCACTTTCTGCGCCGAGCATCAGTTGCTCACCGACCTGGTGGTAGAAGATCAGGATGTTGGCCTCAAGCGCATGCGTGCCGGCGAGGTCGCCGCCTGCTTGTGTGGCAGCGAACGGCCGGTGGCCGGTGCGCGGAGCCTCGCGCTTGGCGCCATGCGCTATCGGGCGCTGGCCAGTCCACAGTTCATGGCGCGCAATTTCCCACAGGGGTTCGTGGCGGAGCGCCTGGCCAGGACGCCGGCGATCGTCTACGGGCCGGATGATTTCCTGCAGCATCGTTATTTGGCATCGCTGGGTATTCAAGAAGGTTTTCTGCACCACTTGTGCCCTTCGTCTGAAGGCTTCCTGCGCATGACCGAAGCGGGACTGGGCTGGGGGCTGGTGCCCGAGCTGCAGGCCCGCGATCAGCTCAACGCTGGCAAATTGGTGGAAATTTGTGCCGATACACCCATCGATGTGCCGCTGTACTGGCATCATTGGCGCAGTGGCGGGCAATTGCTCGCGCAACTGACCGAGCACCTGCGCCACAGCGCAGGGCAATGGCTGGTGCCGTTGTAGGCGCGGCTGGCGTCTGTTGCATCTGAAATCTGGCAAGGCAGGGTCTTACATGCGAATTCTGGTTACCGGGGCAAGCGGTTTCATCGGCGGGCGCTTTGCGCGTTTTGCCCTGGAGCAGGGCCTGGAGGTGCGGGTCAATGGCCGACGCGCCGAAGGCGTCGAGCACCTGGTCAAGCGGGGCGCGCAGTTCATTCCCGGCGACCTGGGCGATGCCGAACTGGCCCGGCGCCTGTGCCAGGGCGTCGACGCTGTGGTGCACTGCGCTGGCGCGGTGGGTAACTGGGGGCGGTATCAGGACTTTCACCAGGCCAACGTGGTGGTCACCGAGAACATCGTCGAAGGCTGCCTGAAAGAACATGTGCGGCGTCTGGTGCATCTGTCTTCGCCATCGATCTATTTCGATGGCCGACCGCACCTGGACCTGCGCGAGGACCAGGTCCCGCGTCGCTTCCACGATCACTACGCGCGCACCAAATACCTGGCCGAACAAAAGGTGTTCGGCGCCCAGGAGTTCGGTCTGGAAGTGCTGGCGCTGCGCCCGCGTTTCGTCACCGGAGCCGGCGATGCGAGCATCTTTCCGCGGCTGATGCAGATGCAGCGCAAACACCGCGTGGCGATCATCGGCAATGGGTTGAACAAGGTCGATTTCACCAGCGTGCACAACCTCAACGAAGCGTTGCTCGGCGCACTGTTCGCCGAGGACCGAGCCCTGGGCCAGGCCTACAACATCAGCAACGGCGCCCCGGTCCCGCTGTGGGATGTGGTCAACTACGTGATGCGCCAGATGCAGTTGCCGCAGGTCACCCGCTACCGCTCCTTCGGCTTGGCCTACAGCCTGGCCGCGCTGAACGAGGCGGCCTGCCTGTTGTGGCCGGGCCGGCCGCAGCCCACCCTGACGCGCCTGGGCATGCAGGTGATGAGCCGTGACTTCACCCTCGACATCAGCCGAGCCCGGCATTATCTGGGGTATGAACCGAAGGTCAGCCTGTGGACCGCGCTGGATGAATTCTGCGCCTGGTGGAAGCATCAACCACTGGGCCAGTGAACCAGATCGACCGATGATGGTCATCAGTGCGCCGCGCAAGCGGTTTATACTCATGCCCCTTTGCTACTACCGCGGTTGAATGCACCCATGCGTAACGATGCCCGTGATGATTTCGATGACGTACCCACCCTGCGTGCCGGTACCCCGGATGACGATGAACTGTTGCCGGCGCACGTGGCGCGCAGCCGCCAGAAAGCCGCGAGGCCTGCAGCCACGGGACCGCTCTGGGCACTCTTGGGGGCTTCATTCATTGCCCTGGCAGGTTTGGGCTGGTGGAGCTTCCAGCAGATCTCGTTGATGGAGCAGCAACTGGTGGCGACCCAGGAAAGCTTCGCCCGCATCAGCGAAGAAGCGGCAGGGCGCCTACAGGCGATCAGCGGCAAGGTCGATGCCAGCGAATCTTCGGTCAACACCGGCAGCGAAGCGCTGAAACTGCAGATCCGACAGTTGCAGGCCAGTCTCGCCGAGCAAGGCAAGCAGCAGCAGGGTGTGGCCGGGCAGACCGGCGACCTGGGCAAGCGCCTCGAACAAGTGCTGGCCGACACCCGTGAGCAGCAGAAAGCGGTCACCGAACTGCAGACCCAGTTGCAGGCCCAGCTCAAGGCGGTGAACAGCGAGCTGGCGGCGTTGAAGTCGGGGCAGGTCGACGGTGGCAAGCTCGATGGCCAGCTCAAGAGCCTGAGCAACGAGGTGGCGGCATTGAAGAAACAGGGCAACCCGAGTGCGGCGATCGAGAGCCTCGAGCAGGATGTGCTGGTGCTCAAGAGCCAGGTGGAGAATCGCCCAGCGGCGTCTGCCGGCGCATCGGTGCAGGAGTTCGATGCGTTTCGTGGGCAGACCACGCGTAAGTTGAACACCCTGCAGAGTCAGATCCAGAATCTGCAGCAGCAGATCAACGCCCGGCCTTGAGGTCGGACGCGGCTCCATCGCCGGCAAGCTGGCTCCTACCGCTAGGAGTCGGCTTGTCGGCGATGGTCGGGGTCACATCCGCGGGTAGTCGATGTAGCCCACCGGCCCTTTGCCGTAGAAGGTTTCCGGATGTGCCTGGTTCAACGGTGCATCCGCTTCCAGCCTGGCCGGCAGGTCCGGGTTGGCGATGAACGGGACGCCGAATGCCACCGCGTCTGCCTTGCCGCTGGCCAGTGCGGCGCTCGCGCTGGCCTTGTCGAACCGTTCGTTGACGATATAGGGGCCGCCGAACGCTGCCTTGATCAACGGACCGATACTGTCATCGGCTTCCTTCTCGCGGGAGCAGATGAAGGCGATGCCGCGTTTGCCCAGCTCGCGTGCCACGTAGGTGAAGGTCTCGGCGCGATTGGCATCGCCCATGTCATGAGAGTCGGCACGCGGGGCCAGGTGCACGCCGACCCGGCCGGCGCCCCAGACCTCGATGGCGGCGTCAGTCACTTCCAACAGCAGCCGTGCGCGGTTTTCCAGCGAGCCGCCGTAGCGGTCGTTGCGTTGGTTGGTGCTGCTTTGCAGGAACTGGTCGAGCAGGTAGCCGTTGGCGCCGTGGATCTCCACGCCATCGAAGCCGGCGGCTTTGGCGTTTTCCGCTGCATTGCGGTAGGCCTCGACGAGGTCGGCGATCTCTTCGGTTTCCAGTGCCCGCGGGGTGGGGAACTCGGTCAGTGGGCGGACCAGGCTGACATGGCCTTTGGGTTGGATGGCACTTGGGGCCACTGGCAGCTCGCCGTTGAGGTAGCTTGGGTGGGAGATCCGCCCAACGTGCCACAACTGCAGGAAGATGCGCCCGCCAGCGGCGTGCACGGCGCGGGTGACGTTGGTCCAGCCGCGCACCTGTTCATCGTTCCAGATACCGGGGGTATCGGGGTAGCCAACGCCCATCGGGCTGACCGAGGTCGCCTCGCTGAGAATCAACCCGGCGCTGGCGCGTTGCACGTAGTACTCGGCCATCAGGGCGTTGGGCACTCGGCCTTCATCGGCGCGGCAGCGGGTGAGCGGGGCCATGATGATGCGGTTGGGCAATTGTAGGTCGCCCACGGTAAGGGGGCTGAACAGCGTGGTCATACGGTTTACCTCGCAAGTAGCATTGAAATTCAGAGTGTCTGGCGTAACTGCTCGAGGAATGCCTGAATGGTGTCCTCGTTGCGTTTGAAAAAGTGCCATTGGCCGATCTTCTGGCTGCTGATCAAGCCGGCCCGCTGCAAGGTGGCCAGGTGGGCGGAGACGGTCGACTGCGACAGGCCGCAACGTTGGTCGATCTGACCCGCGCATACGCCATGCTCGGTACTGTGGTACTGGTCGGGGAACTGGGCAGCGGGGTCCCTCAACCAGCCGAGGATTTCGCGCCGCACCGGATGGGCCAGTGCCTTGATGATGTCGTCGAGATCGAGTGCCATGGTTCGAGCCTGTGGTGTATCGAATTTTTCCGAAATATAAATCGGTATTTCGCGATATACAAATACGAAGGGGTTATGAGCAGAGCAGCAATGGCTATATCGGGTAACGGCGATACGGCAGGGTGCAGTGCTAGAATGCGCCCATGAACTACCTCGCGCATCTGCACCTGGGCGGCCCTGCGCCGCAACAACTGCTCGGCAGCCTATACGGCGACTTCGTCAAAGGTTCGTTGGAGGGCCGCTTCGCCCCTGAGCTGGAAGCGGCGATCCGCTTGCATCGGCAGATTGACAGCTATACCGATCGGCACCCGCTGGTACTGGCGGCTCTGGCACGCTTTCCCCAGGCCCGACGACGCTTCGCCGGGATCGTGCTGGATGTGTTTTTCGATCATTGCCTGGCGCGGCACTGGGCCGATTATGCCGAGCAACCGCTGGAGCAGTTCACCGGCGACTTTTATCGGGTATTGCTGGCTGAACCCCAGTTGCCGGGACGGCTGGCGCGTATTGCGCCGTACATGGCCGCGGATGACTGGCTCGGCGCCTATGGTGACTTCGCCACCCTTGAGCAGGTGTTCAACGGCATAGCGCGGCGGTTGTCCCGGCCTGAGGGTATGCACGGGGTGATGGGGGAACTGGAGCGGTTGTACGAGCCGCTGTTGGCGGATTTTCGTGAGTTCTATCCGCAGTTGCAGGCGTTTGCGGCGGCGGGGCGTGCGGCTGACAGTTAAGCCTGTACCGGCCCTTTCGCGGGGCAAGCCCGCTCCCACAGTAACCCTAGGTACCTGACAACTATGGGGTATCTGTGGGAGCGGACTTGCCCCGCGAAAGGGCCGGTACAGACAGTGGATGACTCAGGCCGCCCGCGCTTGCCGCCTAGGCGCCACCTCGACCTCCTCGACCCCGAACAACGCCCCATGGATCGCCTGCTGAGCCTGGAACGCCAACGCCGCACGCTCCTTGCCCACGCTGCTGATCGCCGGCAGCAACTGGATGCGTACCTGCCCCCGTGGTGCGGCGAACAAACGCATCAGATGCGAGACCAGGTCGTCATCGCCAATGAAGGGCGCAATCGGGTCCACCTCGCCATCGCGCAAGTACTGGATGGCCACCGGCTGCAGCGCTACGCCTCGGTCGATGGCGCCGGCCAGCAGGCGTCCATGGAAGGTGCGCAACTGGCGACCGTCGGTGGTGGTGCCTTCAGGGAAGATCAGCAGCGGCCGAGCCAGCCCCAGTTGCCTGCCGATCTGTTCGCGCAGACGCTGGCTGTCGCCACCGCCCCGGCGAATGAACAGCGTTCCGGCTTTGTCGGCGAGCCAGCCGGCCACAGGCCAGTGACGCACTTCGGCTTTGGACAGAAACGACAGCGGCAGCAACATGCCGAGCAGTGGAATATCGGTCCAGGACACATGGTTGCTGACCCATAGCATCGGTCGTTGAGGCAGTTCGCCGCTCACCTGCACTTCGAACGGCAGGGCGGCGACCAGACGTTTCATGAACAGGCAGGCCCAACGTTGGCGATGGCCGATCGAGGCGCTCATCCCCAGGCGTTCACCCACGGCGATGACGCCGGCCATGCACAGCCCCAGCAGGAGGACCAGGGTCAATCGGGCGAGGCGGGCGATCACCCGCAGCTTGGGCATCAGACCGCCGCCTTGAAGTGACGGGCGTAGCGCGGGCACAGGTCGTCGCGCTTGAGCAGGATGAACACATCGGCCACCTGGAAGTCCTCGTCCCAGCAAGGCTCACCGCAGATTTTCGCCCCAAGGCGCATATAGGCCTTGAGCAGCGGCGGCATTTCGGCGATGACGTTGCCCGCCAGCGCCAGGTTGGGCAGGGGGTTCTTTGGTTCGGCACGCAGGTGCTCGTTGCACAGGTAGCGTTCACGCAGGCGCTGCATCACGGCATGCGCCTGCACCCCGCCATCCTGCATGGGGATGCTGGCGCAGCCCATCAGGTAGCTGTAACGGCCTTCATTGAGCACCTCGGCCAACTCGCCCCAGAGCACGGCGATGGTGCCGCCATTACGATAGTCCGGTGCCACGCAGGTACGGCCCAGTTCGAGGATCGGGCCCTGCAACTGCAGCAGACCATGCAGGCTGAATTCCTCTTCGCTGTAGAAGCGACCGAGACTGCTGGCGGCCTGGTGGTCGAGCAGGCGGGTGGTGGCTACCAGCTCGCCGGTGCTGAGGTCGCGAACCCCGATGTGGCGGCAGTGAACGTCGTATTCATCCATGTCCAGGCCCTGTTCGGCGCCTTTGAGCTTGGCCTTGAATTCCGCACTGAACACCTTGTAGCGCAGCGCCTGGGCTTCCTGCAGGGCCGTGGCGCCGACCAGGCGTTCGGCTTGCAGGCGGCGGTTGGAGCTGGTGGCGCCAGAGTGAGCGATCCGAGTCATTGCGAGTCTCCCTAAGCCAGCCAAGAGGGTTGCGGCCGGTCGGCTTTATCTGCAAAGTCAGCCTAGGTAGATGCGGTGTCACCCCTGTGAACCTTTGGTGATGCTTGCATGACACCCCGCATGCTCCCCACCCGCTTCTGCAATCTTCGAGAGGTGCGTTACATGCCGTGGTTGCAACGTCTCAACGATCCGTTTCGTCATCCTCCGGCTGGTACCTTGGGCGAGACCTATGCTGCCTTGCGCGAGCGCCTCGGTGCTGTCGCTCCCTTCGAGCTAGCGGTCCTTGGCGGGCGGGCCATGGCTACGCCGGGGCTGGCCTTTCTGGTGGGTTACCAGTCTGCGTTGCGCGTCCTTTGGCCCAGTGCCCCAGATGGGCTTGGCGCTTTGTGCGCGACCGAGCGCCGCAGCGTGATGCCTGCCGACATGCAGGTGCGCCTGGACGGCCTGCGTCTGTGTGGTGACAAGGACTTCGTCACCGCCGGGTTGGACGCCGAGTGGCTGCTGGTGGCGGCGCGCAGCGAAGGGCAGGGCGAGAAGCCGCGACTGAACCTGGCGGTGGTCTATCCGGGTGAGCCAGGCGTCACGCTCGGGGCCCTGCCGACCTTGCCGCTGATGCCTGAAGTCGGGCATGCGCGCCTGCATCTGCAGCAGGCGGCGTGCGAGCTGCTGGCCGGGGATGGCTGGGACGCTTACGTGAAGCCGTTCCGCTCGCTTGAAGATCTGTACGTGCTCACTGCATTGACCGCCTGGCTGTATGGCGTCGGTCAGGAGTGCGCCTGGCCGCAGGAGCTCCGTCTGCGCTTGCTGGGGTTGCTCGCAGGCTGTGCCGAGGGCAGCCGGCAGTGCGCCGACAGCGTCGGCTGTCACTTGCTGCTGGGAGGCTTGTTTTCGCAATTCCAGGCGCTGCGTGGGGCGATCGACAAAGCGCTGCTGGCGGGGCCGGAGCAGTGGGCGCAACTGTGGCAGCGGGACCAGGGGGTGCTGGCGCTGGCCACGGCGGCGCGGGAAAAGCGTCTGGCCAAGGCTTGGGCGGCTGCAGGATTGTCATGAAGGCCTGAGAAGTTGTGTGATCCGTTGGATCCCAGGGCCACATCATGTCCAAGTTCGTGTACATAATCTTCGGCCTGTTGACCTTGCCAGCCTGGGCCGAGGACTGGCCCGTCGACCGCACAGCCATCGACTGGACGGTCGTCGACGCCTACGCGTTCCCCCTGCGCAACCCCTCCGAGCGCAGCGGCATCCGCACCGATGCCCTGCTGATCGTCCGGGACGGGCGCATCATCCACGAGCGTTACAGCGCACCTACCCGCGCCGACACCGCGCACCTGACCTGGTCGGTCAGCAAGAGTGTGCTGGCCACGCTGCTGGGTGTGGCCCAGGGTCAAGGACGCTTTCAGCTGCAAGACCCGGCAGCGCGCTTCTACTCCCCCATGCAGACTCATCCCGAGGTCACCCTCGCCAATCTGCTGCACTGGTCCAGTGGACTGGATTGGCAGGAAGACTACGAATACGCGCCGCTGAAGTCCTCGGTGGTGGCGATGCTCTATACCGGTGGACGCCACGACATGGCCGCCTATACGGCAGCGCGCCCTGCCGCCGAAGCCCCCGGTAAGCGGTTTCTCTACTCCAGCGGCGACAGCAATGTGCTGGCCGCGACCCTGCGCGGCATGGTCGGTGACGAAGCCTATGCCGATTACCCGTGGCGGGCGTTGTTCGAACCACTGGGCATCACCAGTGCCACGTGGGAACGCGACGGCAGCGGCACCTTTGTCGGCTCTTCCTATCTGTACCTGACTGCCCGCGACCTGGCGCGAATCGGTTTGCTGATGCAGCGCAGAGGGCGTTGGGGTGACCGCCAGCTGTTGCCGGCGAGTTGGGTCGAGTTCAATACCATGTTGTCCCCGTCGGCCCGGGCGCTGCCCGGCGAAGCCAATCCTGGTGGCCATTGGTGGCTCAATCAGCCGCTGGCCGGCAGCCAGGCGCCCTGGCCGGACGCACCGGTGAGCACCTTCGCCGCGCTCGGCCATTGGGGACAGGCCTTGTATGTACTGCCTGAGCAGAAGGTGACGATCGTGCGGTACGGCGATGACCGCGATGCCAGCTATAGCCACAACGAAATGATCAAGCGTGTGCTGGCCGCCATTGCCGGGGAGGGCGCGTGAAGCGCTTGCTGGTGGTGTTGCTGGTAGCCTTGTGCAGCTGGGCCTGGCACGAGCGCCAGGCATTGGTAGACTTTCCCGGGATTCTTCCGGCCTACTCGGCCAAGGAATATTGCTCGTGCCGTTTCGTCATGGGCTTCGACGAGGCGTACTGCCGTGGCTACGTCAGGCAATGGTTGCCCTTGTCGCGCCTCGAAGAGGACCGCGAGCTACGGCGGGTGACAGCCGTGGCTCTGGGCCGGCACGACCAGGCGCAGTGGCAGGGCCAGCGCGCGGGTTGCCGCTTGCTGCCGTAAGGTCGGGCGGTTAAGGTTGGCGGCTTGGCTCCACGAGATTCGTCATGTTCAAAATGCTCCGTTTACTTCCTGCATTGTTGTTGGCACTTTGCCTGCCCGCCCACGCCAACTGGCACCTCGATGGCGAGTCGTCACGCCTGTCGTTCGTCACCGGCAAGAACGGCAATACTGCCGAGGTGCATCGCTTTTTAGTGCTGCATGGCAGCGTCGACCGCAAAGGCACCGCCAGCCTGCGCATCGAGATGGACTCGGTGAGCAGCGGCATCCCGCTGAGGGACGAGCGCATGCGCGACGAACTGTTCGAGGTCAAGCAGTTCGCCGAGGCGACGGTCAAGGCACAGATCGACCTACGGCCCCTCGACGACCTTGCCGATGGCGCGCAGATCGAATTGCGCCTGCCGCTGACGGTCACCTTGCATGGCCAGTCGCACAGCTACAACGCGCTGCTGCTCGCCACTCGCCTGGACCAACGGCGCTTCCAGGTGGTCACGCTGGAGCCCTTGGTGCTGCGCGCCGAGGACTATGGCTTGATGCCCGGCCTGGAGAGCTTGCGTAAGTTCGCCAAACTCAAGTCCATCAACCCGACGGTGCCGGTCAACGCGGTGCTGATCTTCAACGCTCGCTGACATGCCGGGGCCGGTCTTTCCCTGGCGCGAAGGGAACCAGTTCGAGTTGCTGGTCGACGGTCCGGCGTTTTTCCCGCGCATGCTCCAGGCCATCGACCAGGCTGAGTTTCAGGTCGATCTCGAGTTGTACCTGGTCGAGGCCGGCGATTGTGCGCAAGCGGTGGTCGAGGTGCTTGAGCGGGCGGCGCGGCGTGGCGTGCGGGTACGCTGCCTGTTCGACGACTACGGCTCGCTGGCCTTCGGTGCGGCGCTGCGTGCGCGTTTGACCGAGGCCGGCGTCTATCTGCGCTTTTACAACCGCTTACGCTGGAAGCGGGGCTTTCGCAACCTCTACCGTGACCACCGCAAGCTGCTGCTGGTCGATGAACGTTGGGCGGTGGTCGGCGGTACCGGAGTCACCGATGAGTTCTGGACCCCGGGTCAGGCGCAATCGGAATGGCACGAGGTCATGGTGCGGATGCAAGGGCCGGTGGTGGTCGACTGGCAACTGTTGTTCGACCGCCAGTGGCACGCCAACAACCGCCGCACGGCCTGGCGTCCGGCCGAGGGCTTCGGCCTGCCACGCCTGCCCAAGGTGCCTGCGCAGGGTCAGGGCATGGGCCGAGTGGCCTATGCCGACGCCCGCCAGCATCAGGACATCCTGCATTCTTTGGTGCGGGCACTGAACAGTGGCCAGCAGCGGGTCTGGCTGGCCACGCCGTATTTCCTGCCCACCTGGAGCGTGCGCCGCTCGCTGCGGCGGGCGGCCGGCAAGGGCGTCGACGTGCGCCTGTTGCTCACCGGCCCACGTACCGATCACCCGTCGGTGCGCTACGCCGGGCACCGTTACTACCCGCGTCTATTACGCGCCGGGGTGCGCATCTTCGAGTACCAGCCGTGCTTTCTGCACCTGAAGATGGCGCTGGTGGACGACTGGGTCAGTGTCGGCTCGTGCAATTTCGACCACTGGAACCTGCGCTTCAACCTGGAAGCCAACATCGAAGCACTCGATCCGGCGCTGACCGCCGCCGTGTTGGCCAGTTTCCAGCGCGATTTCGCCCTGAGCGAGGAGGTCGACCTCGATCACTGGAATGCCAGGCCGCTGTGGCGCCGGGTCAAACAGCGGTTGTGGGGCTGGTTGGACCGGTTGGTGGTCAATCTGCTCGACCGTCGCAACTAAGACCGACTATCTTGCAGTGACTGTTCCCAGGCACTGTCAGGAGTCTATGCGATGACGGCGAAGAAGATTCTCATGTTGGTGGGCGATTACGTCGAAGATTATGAAGCGATGGTGCCGTTCCAGGCACTGAGCATGGTGGGCCACACCGTGCATGCGGTCTGCCCCGAGAAGGTCGCCGGGCAGACGGTGCGCACCGCGATCCATGACTTCGAGGGCGAGCAGACCTACAGCGAGAAGCCGGGGCATAATTTTGCTCTGAACTACGATTTCGTCCAGGTGCGCGCCGAAGGCTACGATGCCTTGCTCATTCCCGGTGGACGAGCCCCGGAGTATCTGCGCCTGGACGAGCGGGTGCTGGCGTTGGTCAAGGCTTTCGACCAAGCCGGCAAGCCGATTGCGGCAGTCTGCCATGGGGCGCAACTGCTGGCGGCGGCTGGTGTGCTCAAAGGACGCGGCTGCAGTGCCTATCCGGCCTGTGCACCGGAGGTACGCCTGGCGGGCGGGACGTTCATCGATATCGCGGTGGACCAGGCGCATGTCGACGGCAACCTGGTCACGGCTCCCGCCTGGCCGGCGCATCCGGCGTGGTTGGCGGCGTTTCTAAAGGTACTGGGTACCCGTATCGTCTGATCGGGGCCTATCGCCGGTTCATTCCACCTGCTCGGTCCAGTCATTGAGATTGTAGTAGTTGGTGACCCGGGCGATCTTCCCGCAGTGGATGTAGAAGAACGCCCCGGCCGGCAACACGTAGGTCTGCCCCTTGGCCGGAGGCAGGCCCTCGTCATCGGCCAGGTACTGGCCGTGCACGGTGAACTCGGCGGCCGCCCGGCTGCCATCGGCGTTCTGCATGACCACGATATCGGCCAGCCGCTCGCGGTAGCAGCGGTTCATCTTGTCCATGAACGCGGCGAATTTCGCCTTGCCCATCTGTCGCTCGCCCTGGTTGATGTCGTGGATCACATCCTCGCTGAGCAAGGCGAGAAAGGCCGGCATGTCGCCTGCGTTGAAGGCGGCGTAGTAAGCATTTACCAGTTCGGTAGCGGTCATGGAACAATACCTGTCGTGGAGGGAAAAGGCGCAGCGTTGGCACGGATGATAGGGTTTCCCCTCAAGCCCGGCTTAGCCGAGCGCGTCATCCACCACGACAAAACGACCGCCAAGCATGGAAATCCGCCTGTTGCACGGCGCCGCTATCGCGCCTTACATCGATGACCTCGCTCGCCTTCGCCTGACGGTGTTTCGCGAGTTTCCCTACCTTTACGACGGCTCCCCCGACTACGAAGCCGAATACCTGTCGGCCTACGCCCGTTCCGGCCGTAGTCTGGTGGTGCTGGCCCTGGACGGCGACCAGGTGGTCGGGGCCTCGACCGGGCTGCCCCTGGTGGATGTCGACCCAGCCTTCCAACAACCTTTTCTCGGCCAAGGGCGCGACCCCGCCAGCGTCTACTACTTCGGCGAGTCGCTGGTGCTGCCGCAGTATCGCGGGCAGGGCCTGGGTGTGCGCTTCTTCATCGAGCGCGAGTCCTACGCGCACAAACTGGCCGAGTTCGACTACTGCGCGTTTTGCGCGGTCGAGCGGCCAGGCGTGCACCCGCGGCGGCCAGCGGACTACAAGCCGCTACACGGCTTCTGGCGCAACCGGGGCTTCCTGCACGACCCGTCATTGCGCACCAGCTATAGCTGGCGTGATCTGGACGAGGAGGAAAGTTCGGAAAAGATCATGTCATTCTGGACCAAGGAGCTACCGATTTGATTCGCCTCGCGGCTTGCCAATACGCCATCGAGCTGCATGAAACCTGGGATGCCTACGCCGATCATTTACAAGACCTGTGCGCCGAGGCGGTTGAGGCAGGCGCTCAACTGCTGCTGCTTCCGGAGTATGCCGGCCTGGTCCTCAGTGGCCAGTTGCCCGCCGAGCAACGGGGCGACCTGTCAGGTTCCATCGCCGGTATCCAGCCGCTGATCGCGCCGTGGCTGGAGCTGTGCGCGGGCATTGCCCGGCGTTGGGGTGTCTATCTGCAACCGGGCAGCGCGCCGGTACTGGATGCCGATGGCCGTTATCGCAATCGAGCATGGTTGTTCGGCCCACAGGGGCTGTTGGGGCATCAGGACAAGCTGATCATGACCCGCTTCGAGCGCGAGCAGTGGAACATCGCGCCCGGCGAGGGATTGCAGGTGTTCGACACGGCGCTGGGGCGTCTAGGCATCCTGATCTGCTACGACAACGAATTTCCGATGCTCGCCCGGCGCTTGGCCGAAGGGGGCGCAGACCTGATTCTGGCACCGAGCTGCACTGACACCGAGGCGGGCTACCATCGCGTACGCATCGGTGCGCAGGCCAGGGCGCTGGAGAACCAGATTGCCGTGCTGCAGAGCCCGACTGTGGGGTTGGCGCCTTGGTCGCCGGCTTTGGATGAGAACATCGGCCGGGCTGGGCTGTTCGTGCCGCCGGACCATGGCATGCCCGGGGATGGGGTGATTGCGCTGAGCACCGAGCTTTACCCTGCGGGCAGCCAATGGCTGATGTGCGAGGTGGACCTGCAGGAGGTACGGCGGGTGAGGCGGGAGGGGCAGGTATTGACGCGTCGGGATTGGCCGGAGCAGTTTGACAGGTTGCCCTGAAAACGGCGGCGCCCCCTTCGCGGGGGGGGCCCCCCCCCCGGGGGGGGCCCCCCCGAGAACCAGAAGAAGAAAACAAGAGCCCCCCAGAGGA
>NZ_JAHWIW010000051.1:0-31313 GCF_025377065.1 Pseudomonas sp. HD6422
CGCTGACGACTCATGGCACCTCCTATTTGGGCCTCATTATGAGGCTTGGAGGTGTCTACGAAACTAGGGGCGATTCATCAATCCACGCCGTTCCACTGAATCTTGTGCCGCGCCTGCAGAGCTTTAAGACTTCTCCGCACATCAGATGCATGCTCTCTTCGGAGGCCAGGCTTGGGCGCGGGGATACCGTCTCTCTGTATCCTTGCTTATTTGGCCATTCCGTCCTGAACACAACCTGCTGGGGAGTCAAAGTGTACGAGTACATTGGCGCGTCTCCGAGATCATCATGAAATCGTAGACGTCATGGGCTTGGTGTCAAATTTCAAGTGTCAAAAACTAGCTTTTTTGTTTCGCAACCTATTGAATTATAAGTAAATACTGGATTTTATCTTGATTCGTGTGTCCACAAAACCAATAGAGTGCATATAGAACTTCCCTGCTAACGGTGACGAAGGCAGATCGCACCTTAGCTCACTTGGAAGTCCGCGGGCATAGGAGGAACGACAGTTAGCAATATATGGGAAATGGCTTACAAGAAAACTAAATTACGGCTACGAAAAAATCCGCCAGTTGAAATATCAAACTGATTTTAGTAACTTTTTATTAGGCGTTTATCGACTTGTTTAGTTGCACTTTTTTGTTGTAGGAAACGTCTTTATCGTTAGCGCTGCTACAGTCACATGATGTTGCAGCGCTCTCGATCAGATTGGGCTGGAGTGCCCGGTCATTTCATGAGCCATCTCGCTGGCGTAGCTGTCGGTCATGCCAGCGATGAAGTCGATCATGCGCAGGAAGGCTGCATGCAGTGAGCCATTTGGGTCGGGCGCGTTGTTGCCGAGCAGGTCGAGCACTCGCCGACTCTTGAAGGACGGCGTGCGTCCGCCGTGCTGTTCCAGAGCCGCGCCGCAGAAAGTGTTGAGCAGGATCTCGAGGGTGGTGTAGGCACCGATCTCGTGAAGGGTCTTGCGTTTGTCCTGAAAGATCTTGTTGCGTGCCATGTCCTTGGCCTGCAGCACGCAGCGCTTGGCCGGTCCATGCATGTGCTCGACCAGGTCGCCTGCGAGGGTGCCGGCCAGCAGAGCCGTCTGCTGCTCGACGAAGGCGCGGGCAGCGGCATTGGTCAGATGCTCGATGGCCTTGCCACGCAGGATCGCCAGCTTGCGCCGGCGTGAATCGCCGGGGCCGAGCTGGCGGTAGGTTTCCGGCAGGTCATCGCCGACCAGATCGAGCAACAGATGCTCGACTTCGGCATAGTGCAACAGGTCCATCTCCAGGCCGTCTTCGAGATCGATCAGTGCATAGCAAATGTCATCGGCTGCTTCCATCAGGTAGACCAGAGGATGACGAGCCCAGCGTTGCTCCTCCAGCTGAGGCAGGTCCAGCTTGCGAGTGATCTGTTCGAGCAGGGGCAGTTCGCTCTGGTAGCAACCGAACTTGTGCTTCTTGTAGCCCAGTGCGTCGGCATGCCTCGCGCTCCAGGGGTACTTGAGGTAAGTGCCGAGCGTGGCGTAGGTCAGACGGGTGCCGCCATCGAACTGGTGGTACTCGAGCTGGGTGAGCACCCTAAATCCCTGGGCGTTGCCCTCGAAATTGAGGAAGTCGGCGCGCTGGTCGTCCGTCATGTCGTCGAGCCAGCCGCGTCCCGAGGCCTGCTGGAACCAGTGGCGGATGGCATCTTCGCCCGAGTGGCCGAATGGCGGGTTGCCGATGTCGTGGGCCAGACAGGCCGACTGTACGATCATGCCCAGATCGCTGGGGGCACACCAATCGGGCAGTTGCTCACGCAGTGTCTCGCCCACGCGCATGGCCAGCGAGCGGCCCACGCAGCTGACTTCCAGCGAGTGGGTCAGGCGCGTGTGGATATGATCGTTGCTGGAGACCGGATGGACTTGGGTCTTGCGCCCAAGGCGGCGGAAGGCGCCAGAGAATATGATCCGGTCGTGGTCCTTGTGGAAGGGGCTGCGCCCCAGTTCTTCCGGGCTGTAATGGGCTTTGCCCAAACGTTCGCGGGTGAGCAGGGTTTGCCAGTCCAAGGCGCGATCTCCTGTCGGTCGATGGGCATAGCTTCCCGTGTCAGGCCGGGCGACGCAAGCGCCAGGCCGATCGAGCTCAGGGCTGGCGACCGCTGCGCAGGTACAGGCGCAACAGCGGCAGCAGGCTACTGCCCAGACGCACCAGGCGCGTGAGGTTGCCGCTGCGCACTCCCTTGCCGGTCAGAAAGCCCAGCGCCACCACGGCGCCGAGCCCCCATAACGGTGACTGCTTGATGCCCAGGCCGTCATGCAGGGCAGAGCTGCCCAAAGTGCGCATGCGCTGCAGTGGCTGCAACAATTGCCCCGATTCGTGACGAATTTCCTGGCGATGCATTTCCATGCGCAGACGCAGCAGCGCCTTGCGCAACTCACGCGGGTTCCGCGTGTTCGGCAGTTCAGGCAGGCTCATGGCAACAGGCGCTCCCGATCCTTGGCAAGTTCTTCGAGCGTTGAATGGAACGGCGAGGATTCGTCGAATACCGCCGCCTTCAGGCGCAAGCCACAGTACAGCGCGGCGATGCTGTAGAACACGCACAGCCCGATGATCCCGGCCAGGCGATAACTGTCCCACAGCAACACCAGAAGCAGCCCCGACAGCGCGGTCAAGAGCAACAGGGCGAAGACCAGTGCCAGTCCGGCGAACAGCAGCAGCTTCAGCGTGCGGCCCTTCTGCTCCTGCAATTCGATACCGAACAATTCGATATGGCCATGCAGCAGCCCCAGCAGGGCGGCGCCCAGGCGTTTGCCTGAAGCGCCGGTACCGAGGGTGTCATTTTCCATCGGGCTCTCCTTAGCGCCGATTGGCCAGCAGGCCGATCAGCAGGCCGACGCCGGCGGCGATGCCGATGGCGTGCCAGGGCTTTTCCTGTACGTATTGCTCGGCGCTGCCGAGGGCCGCCTGGCCCCGTTCACGCACCGAGTCCTGGGTCAGTTGCAGGGTTTCCCGAGCCTGGGCGAGACGCTCGTGGATCTGCCCACGCAACTCGTCCGCCTGGTCGCCCGCCAGGTTGGCGGTGTCGGCGAGCAGCTTTTCGGTGTCGCGCACCAAAGCCTGGAAGTCAGCCATCAAGATTTCCTGAGCATTCTTTGCCGATTTGCTGGCCATTAGGGCTCTCCCTGTAGATGTGTGTGGCTATTTCGAGTGATGGGGTGCGCCGAAGGTTCACTGTAAGCGCTGGTACGGGCCTTGCTTAATTCGACAATCGATTTTGCCACCTCGCGGGGCATTGCCGACCCAGGTTGCTCCGATCCAGGGCAACAGGCCGGCTGATACCGATAAAACCTTAACCCAATCCACGACAAACCCAAGTAAAACCACGCAGGCCTTGCCGATTTCGTCGAGTCGCGCAACAAGCCTGGCACCAAACAGGTGCATGGACGTAGGTTCTTGAACTGTCCTGGTGCTTTTTTGCAGGTCTGCCTACGTCATGGAACATATGCACAGCGCGATGGACTCACTGGTCCACGGCTCCAATACGCTTTTCATCCTCATGGGCGCCATTCTGGTGCTTGCCATGCATGCCGGCTTCGCGTTTCTCGAAGTCGGCACCGTGCGTCACAAGAACCAGGTCAATGCACTATCGAAGATCCTCAGCGACTTTGCCATCTCGGCCCTGGTTTATTTTTTCATCGGCTACTGGGTCGCCTACGGCGTCAACTTCCTCCAGCCGGCGCCGCAACTGGCCGCCGACCATGGCTATGCGCTGGTCAAGTGCTTCTTCCTGCTGACCTTCGCCGCGGCGATCCCGGCCATCATTTCCGGTGGTATCGCCGAGCGTGCGCGGTTCGCGCCCCAGCTGTGCGCCACGGCATTGATCGTAGCCTTCGTCTATCCGTTCTTCGAAGGCATCGTGTGGAATGGCAACCTGGGGCTGCAAGCCTGGCTCCAGGCACGCTTCGGCGCACCGTTCCACGATTTCGCCGGGTCGGTGGTGGTCCATGCCATGGGCGGCTGGCTGGCCTTGGCCGCCGTGGTGCTGCTGGGCGCTCGACGTGGGCGTTATCGTGAAGGACGCCTGGTGGCCTTCGCGCCGTCGAGCATTCCGTTTCTGGCGTTGGGCTCGTGGATTCTGATCATCGGCTGGTTCGGCTTCAACGTGATGAGCGCCCAGACCTTGCAGGGCGTCAGTGGCCTGGTGGCGATCAACTCGCTGCTGGCAATGGTCGGTGGCACGCTGTCGGCATTGCTGGCCGGGCGCAACGACCCTGGCTTCCTGCACAACGGGCCGCTGGCGGGGTTGGTGGCGATCTGCGCAGGCTCGGACCTCATGCACCCGATCGGAGCACTGGCCACCGGACTGGTGGCCGGCGCCTTGTTCGTCTGGGCGTTCACGGCGGCGCAGAACCGTTGGAAGATCGACGATGTGCTCGGTGTGTGGCCGCTGCACGGCCTGTGCGGCGTATGGGGCGGGATCGCCTGCGGCGTATTCGGCCAGACGGCGCTCGGCGGCATGGGCGGTGTCAGCCTGGCCAGCCAACTGCTGGGCAGCCTGGCGGGTGTGCTGGTGGCCTTGGTCGGTGGCTTCGCCGTGTATGGTGCATTGCGCGCGGTCCACGGACTGCGACTGAGCCATGAGCAGGAGTTCCAGGGTGCGGACCTGTCGCTGCACCGCATCGGTGCCACCAGCCAGGATTGAGCAGGGCGGGTGCATGGCTGGCGGTAGCGGCCTAGAATAGGCACTTGCACTGGCCAACCTGGACCTGACCATGCTCCCTGAATGCCAACTGTTCGGCACCCTTGGGTGCCACCTGTGCGAAGTGGCCGAGGCGCTGCTGATGCCTTTGGTCGACCATGGACTGCTCGTCGAGCTGGTCGATATCGCCGATGACGAGAGGATGGTCGAGCGCTACGGCCTGATCATTCCGGTACTGCGCCGCTGCGATACCGGCGCCGAATTGCTATGGCCGTTCGATGCCGAACAGGTGGTGGCGTTCCTGGGGGTGAATTGACGTGGGCGTGAACAAGTCCGTATCCTGTATATAAATACAGTATCGGGATGAACTCATGCTCAATGTCGAGCAACTCAAGTACAGCGTCAACCAGCTGCCCGTGGAGCGAGTGCTCGACGCCGTCCTGGAGTTGCGCCTCGAAGGCCTGGTGACGGATGACCGCACGCCGTTTGGCAAGGTGCATTTCAACACCTGTTTTGCCGAGATCGAGGCCCTGTTCCAGCGTGCCGGCTACCACCGCGGGCTGGATGTGGTGGGCTACGAAGGGCTGGTATATGCCCTGTACGACCCGGGTCGCTGGGAGGCAGTGCAGGTACTGCGCTGGCTCAAGGCGCACTGCGAGGCTCAGCACCCGGCGCCAGCCCAGGCTGGTTGAGGTGGGCTGCTGTAGGGGATAATACCGCTCCCTGATTGCCGAGCCCTGCCATGACCACGCCTTTCGACCCCGCCCGCCAGCAAGCCAGCACCGTTTGCCTGCCACCTGGCCACTGGGCGACGGTGCTCGATTGCCTGTGCGACCACTTCAAGGCGATCGACCGTGGGCAATGGCAGGACCGTTTCGCCCGGGGGCGGGTGCTGGACGCCGAGGGCCGCCCGGTGGCCGCCGACCTGCCGTATCGACGAGGCATGCGCCTGCATTACTTCCGCGAAGTGCTCAACGAGAAGCCGATCCCGGTGCAGGAGCAGATCCTGTACATGGATGATCATCTGGTGGTAGCGGACAAACCGCATTTCCTGCCGGTGACACCCACCGGTGAATATGTCGAGCACACCTTGCTGCGTCGTCTGATCCGGCGTCTGGACAATCCTCACCTGGTGCCCCTGCACCGCATCGACCGACACACCGCAGGGCTGGTGCTGTTCTCTGCCAACCCGCAGTCACGCAGTGCCTATCAGCGTCTGTTCCCCGAGCGGCGCATCGACAAGCGTTACCAGGCCATCGCCGCAGCGCTGCCGCAGCATGCTTTTCCACTGGTGCACCGCAGCCGTCTGGTGCATGGCGAGCCGTTCTTTCGCATGCACGAGGTCGCCGGCGCCGACAACAGCGAAACGCTCGCCGAGGTGCTGGAAAAGAACGGTGACCTGTGGCGCTATGGGTTGTCGCCGGTCACCGGCAAGACCCACCAGTTGCGAGTACACATGGCGGCCTTGGGGGCGGCGATCTGCAACGATCCGTTCTATCCGCAACTGGTCAATGAAGAAGACGATTACCAAAAGCCATTGAAGTTGCTGGCCCAGCGTTTGAGCTTCGAGGACCCGTTGACGGGCGAAGCTCGCTCCTTCGAGAGCCGGCTGAACCTTGACTGGTAGTTAGGCGAAGGGCACCGCACGCCGGCCCCTGCAGGGAGACGGCGTGCCGGACTTGGGGGTCAGCGGTTGAAGCGTTCAACCAGCGAGTACTGGCCTCCGGCGGTGGTGCTCAGCTCTTCGCTCAACTGCGCCGAGTGTTGCGCCTGCTCGGCGGTCTGGTCGGCCAATTCGGCAATCGTGCTGATGTTGCGGCTGATCTCGTCCGCCACCGAGGTCTGCTGCTCGGCGGCCGCGGCGATCTGCGTGGCCATGTCGGTGATATTGGCCACCGCCTCACTGATACCCACCAACGCATCGTCCGCCTGCATGACTCGGCTGACGCCTTCCTGAGCTTGTTTGTGGCCGGTTTCCATGGTCAGCACGGCGTTGTTCGCGGTCTGTTGCAACTTGGCGATCAAGCCGTGGATCTGCCCGGTGGATTCGGCGGTGCGTTGCGCCAGCTGACGCACTTCGTCGGCCACCACGGCGAAGCCGCGGCCCATCTCGCCGGCGCGCGCCGCTTCGATGGCAGCATTGAGCGCCAGCAGGTTGGTCTGGTCGGCAATGCCCTTGATCACGTCGACCACGCCGCCGATCTCGTCGCTGTCCTTGGCCAACTGGGTGACGGTTTCGCCGGTCTCGCCGACTGCTGCCGACAGGCGCTCGATCGCTTCGCGGGTTTCCCCGGCGATCTGCCGTCCTTCGCTGGTCAGACGATTGGCCTCCTGGGTGGCATCGGCTGCGCGTTGCACATGGTTGGCCACCTCCTGGCTGGTGGCGGCCATCTGATTGACGGCGGCGGCGACCTGTTCGGTTTCCACCCGCTGGCGCTCCAGGCCGGACGAGCTCTTGTGCGCCAGGACATCGGACTGACGCGCTTGTTCGCTGAGGTGCTCGGCACTGTCCTGCAGGCGCGTCAGGCAGGTCTTCATGCGCGCATCCTGACTGAGCATGGCCATTTCCAGGCGCGCCTGCACACCACGACTGTCGGTGTACATCTGTGCGATCAGCGGGTCGGAGGTGGTCTGCTCGGCCAGGCGCAGCAAGCGCTTGAGGCCACGCTGCTGCCAGGTCATGCCGAGCAGGCCGAGCGGCACCGACAGGCCGGCAGCCAGGGCGAAGCCCCAGGAGTGACCGAGCCAGTTGCCGACCAGGAAGCCCACCTGGCTGACCAGGATGAACGGCAGCCAGTCCTGCACCACGGGCAGCCATTTGTCGCGCCGGGGGATGGCTGGTTTGCCCTGGTTCAGGCGCAGGTAGAGTGCCTCGGCGCGACGGACCTGCTCGGCGCTGGGCTTGATGCGCACCGATTCGTAGCCAACCACTTGGTTGTTGTCGAAGATCGGCGTGACATAGGCGTTGACCCAGTAGTGGTCACCGGACTTGCAACGGTTCTTGACGATGCCCATCCACGGCAGGCCTTGCTTGAGCGTCTGCCACATGTGGGCGAACACCGCCGCCGGGACGTCCGGGTGGCGCACCAGGTTGTGCGGCGCACCGGTGAGCTCGTCGCGGGTGAAGCCGCTGATCTCAATGAAGGCATCGTTGCAGTAGGTGATCATGCCCTTGGCGTTGGTGGTCGAAATCAACCGCTGCTGGGCTGGGAAAGTCCGTTCCCTATTGGTAATCGGCTGGTTGTTGCGCATGGCGAGAAATGTCCGCGGGGCTTTGGAGGGGTATCGGCCGGCCCGGCAGTTTATTGAGGGGAGATTTGCTCTGGCAGCAGAATCATTTCGCCAGTGGAGGGTGCATATCCCGGGGGAACGGGTAAACCCGCTCCCCCCAGGTACGGGCCTAACCTGCGATCAACTGGCGCAACACGTAATGAAGAATGCCACCAGCCTTGAAGTATTCGACCTCGTTCAACGTATCGATGCGGCAGAGGACCTCGATGTCCTGCTGCTGCCCGTCCTCGCGAGTGATGCGCAGCGGCAGGCTCATGCCCGGACGCAGTTGCCCGGCAGTGAGCCCCAGCACGTCGATCTTCTCCTTGCCGGTCAGACCCAATTGCTTGCGGTCATGGCCTCCCTTGAATTGCAGTGGCAACACGCCCATGCCCACCAGGTTGGAGCGATGGATACGTTCGAAGCTCTCTGCAAGGACGGCCTTGACGCCCAACAGATTGGTGCCCTTGGCTGCCCAGTCGCGGCTGGAGCCGGTGCCGTACTCCTGCCCGGCGATCACCACCAGTGGCGTGCCCTCCTGCTGGTAGCGCATGGCGGCGTCGAAGATCGACAGGGTCTCGCCACTGGGCACGTGGATGGTGTTACCGCCTTCCTGTCCGGCGAGCATTTCGTTGCGGATGCGGATGTTGGCGAAGGTGCCGCGCATCATCACCTCGTGATTGCCTCGCCGTGAGCCATAGGAGTTGAAGTCCCGTGGCTCTACGCCCTTGGCTCGCAGATAGCGGCCAGCCGGACTGTCGGCCTTGATGTTGCCGGCCGGCGAGATATGGTCGGTGGTCACCGAGTCGCCCAACAAGGCCAGGATGCGTGCCCCCTCGATGTCGCGGATCGGCGCCGGGGCGCCAGCGATATCCTCGAAGAACGGCGGATGCTGGATGTAGGTGGAGTCGTCCTGCCAGGCATAGGTGGCTGCCTGCGGCACCTGGATGGCTTGCCACTGGGCGTCGCCGGCGAACACTTCGGCGTATTCCTTGTGGAACATCGCGGTGTCGACCTTGGCCACGGCATCGGCGATCTCTTGCTGGCTGGGCCAGATGTCGCGCAGGTACACCGGCTGGCCATCCTTGCCGGTGCCGAGCGGTTCGCTGTCGAGCTTGACCCGTACACTGCCGGCCAAGGCGTAGGCCACCACCAGGGGCGGGGAGGCCAGCCAGTTGGTTTTCACCAACGGGTGCACGCGGCCCTCGAAGTTGCGGTTGCCCGACAGAACGGAGGCCACGGTGAGGTCGGCGCTGCTGATCGCCGTCTCGATGGCCTCGTCCAACGGCCCGGAGTTACCGATGCAGGTCGTGCAGCCATAACCGACCAGGTCGAAACCGAGCTGGTCGAGGTAGGGGGTGAGCCCAGCGGCCTTGAAGTAGTCGGTGACCACCTTGGAGCCCGGCGCTAGCGAGCTCTTGACCCAGGGCTTGCGTTGCAGGCCTTTCTCCAGGGCCTTCTTCGCCACCAAGCCGGCTGCCATCATCACGCTGGGGTTGGAGGTGTTGGTGCAGGAAGTGATGGCGGCGATGACCACGGCGCCATCCTGCAGGCGGTGGGTCTGCCCGTTATGGAGGTAGTCGACGCCTTCGGTCTGGTCGGCATTGCCTACGGCGACACCGCCACCTCCCTCGCTTTCCAGGCGTCCGACTTCTTTGGCCAGGGGCTTGGGCTGCAGTTCGATGAATTGCTCGAAGGCTTGGCTGACCTGGCCCAGGGCGACGCGGTCCTGGGGGCGTTTGGGCCCGGCCAGGCTGGCCTCGACCGTGTTCATGTCCAGGGCCAGGGTGTCGGTGAAAGCCGGCTCCTGGCCAGGTTCGCGCCACAGGCCCTGAGCCTTGCAGTATTGCTCGACCAGTTCCACGGTAGCCGTCGGCCGACCAGACAGACGCAGGTAGTCGAGGGTGACCTCGTCGACCGGGAAGAAGCCACAGGTCGCGCCGTATTCCGGTGCCATGTTGGCCAAGGTGGCGCGGTCTGCCAGGGGCAGGTCGGCAAGGCCGTCGCCATAGAACTCGACGAATTTGCCCACTACGCCTTTCTTGCGCAGCATCTGCGTCACGGTCAACACCAGATCGGTGGCGGTGATGCCTTCGCGCAGTTTGCCGCTGAGCTTGAAGCCGATCACCTCGGGGATCAGCATCGATACCGGCTGGCCGAGCATGGCCGCCTCCGCTTCGATGCCGCCGACGCCCCAGCCGAGCACGCCGAGGCCGTTGATCATGGTGGTGTGCGAATCGGTGCCGACCAGCGTGTCTGGGTAGGCGAAGGTGCGACCGTCCTCCTCCCGAGTCCACACCGTGCGGCCTAGGTACTCGAGGTTGACCTGGTGGCAGATGCCGGTGCCCGGTGGTACCACGCGGAAGTTGTCGAAGGCGCTCTGGCCCCAGCGCAGGAAGGCGTAGCGCTCGCCGTTGCGTTGCATTTCGATAACGACGTTCTGGCTGAACGCCTGGGGCGTGGCGTAGCGGTCGACCATCACCGAGTGGTCGATCACCAGGTCCACCGGTGACAGGGGATTGATCCGCTGCGGATCTCCGCCGGCCTTGGCCATGGCCGCGCGCATGGCGGCCAGATCGACCACCGCAGGTACGCCGGTGAAATCTTGCATCAGTACCCGTGCCGGACGGTACTGGATCTCGCGGTCGGAGCGGCGCGCTTGCAGCCACTGGGCCAGTGCGCGCAGGTCGTCGCCGTTGACGGTCTTGCCGTCCTCCCAGCGCAACAGGTTTTCCAGCAGTACCTTGAGCGACTTGGGCAGGTGTTGCAGATCACCCAGTTGCCGGGCGGCTTCCGCGAGGCTGTAGTAATGGTAGGTGCGGTCAGCGACCTGGAGGGTCTTGAGGGTATTCAGGCTATCGAGCGAGGGCATTGCCAACTCCTTCTGCGCCGGTGCCCGGCAACGCCTGTGCGCTACCGATGTCACCGCTCTGTTTCGGCCCGCACGGTACGGACCTAGCTAAAGGCTCAGGTTAGACTGGATTGTCTGACCTGACCCTTTTCTGGACCGGTGGGGCATGTCCCAGGTTCCGAACTTCCTTTATCATCGCCGCCCTGCCGGCGCCTGTGGTGCGCCCGCCGATGTGGAGAAAGAGATGAATACCCTGTTCATGCATTGCCGGCCCGGTTTCGAGGGCGAGGTCTGCGCCGAGATCAGCGAGCACGCCGCCCATCTGGGCATTGCCGGTTATGCCAAGGGCAAGCCGCAGAGTGCCTGTGCCGAATTCGTCTGCGCCGAGGCCGAGGGTGCCGAACGGCTGATGCAGGCGCTGCGTTTCGCCCAGTTGATCTTCCCGCGCCAGTGGGCCCGGGGGACCTTCGTCGAATTGCCTGAGAGCGACCGTATCAGTGTCTTGCTCGATCACCTGGCCGGCTCGCCGGTGTTCGCCAGTGTCTGGCTGGAGGTGCTCGACAGCAATGAGGGCAAGGAACTCTCGACTTTCTGCCGCAAGTTCGAAGTGCCGTTGCGCAAGGCCTTGGAAAAAGCCGGCCGTTTGCGCGAGCAAGCCCAGGGTCCGCGCCTGTTGCTGACGTTCATCAGTGGCCGGCGGGTATTCGTCGGCCAGGCCGAGGCGGGCAACAGCGCGCTTTGGCCGATGGGTATCCCGCGTCTGAAGTTTCCGCGCGAGGCGCCGAGTCGGTCGACCTTGAAGCTCGAGGAGGCCTGGCACCAGTTCATACCCCGGGACCAGTGGGAGCAGCGCCTGAACGACGACATGACCGGTGTCGACCTCGGCGCATCGCCGGGCGGCTGGACCTATCAACTGGTGCGCCGGGGCATGCTGGTCACCGCCATCGACAATGGTCCGATGGCCGAGAGCCTGATGGATACCGGGCTGGTTCAGCACTTGATGGCCGATGGTTTTACCTGGCAGCCGCGGCAGCCGGTCGACTGGATGGTCTGCGACATCGTCGAGAAGCCGGCGCGCACCACCTCGTTGATCGAGACCTGGCTGGGGGAGGGGCTCTGTCGTGAGGCGGTGGTCAACCTGAAGTTGCCGATGAAGCAGCGGTATGCCGAGGTGCGGCGTTTGCTCGATCGTATGGAGGCGACGTTCAAGGCACGCAAGGTGAAGGTTTCGATCGCATGCAAGCAGTTGTATCACGATCGTGAAGAGGTGACTTGCCATCTGCGGCGGTTGGATCTGAGAGCGCGTTGAGGTGGGGGGCTGTCTGTAGATTTGTAGCGCCGCACGCTTGGTCCCCACCAAACAATGCGCGACAATGGCACATATTTCGCGGAGCCCCCCATGACCGATCTCACCCCCGATGCCACCCTCGATGCCACCGGCCTGAACTGCCCGGAGCCGGTGATGATGCTGCACCAGCACGTCCGCGACCTGGCCGCTGGCGGCTTGCTCAAAGTGATCGCCACCGACCCCTCGACCCGCCGCGACATCCCCAAGTTCTGCAACTTCCTCGGCCACGAGCTGCTCGGTCAGCAGGAAGAAGCAGGGACCTACCTGTACTGGATCCGCAAGAAAGCCGACTGAACCACGCTGGAACAGCCCGCCCATAGCGCCTACACTGCGCTCCCCTGACAGGAGAGCGCCATGCTGATAGTTGCCGACGAGAATATTCCGCTGCTCGATGCCTTCTTCCAAGGTTTCGGCGAAATTCGCCGCTACCCGGGACGCAGCATCGACGCCAGCTGCGTCAAGGACGCCGATGTGCTGCTGGTACGCTCGGTGACCCAGGTCAATCGGCAACTGCTCCAAGGCAGCAAAGTGCGCTTCGTCGGCACGTGCACCATCGGCACCGATCACCTGGACCTTGGCTATTTCGCCGAAGCCGGCATCCAGTGGAGCAGTGCGCCAGGCTGCAACGCCCGTGGTGTGGTGGATTATGTGCTTGGCAGCTTGCTGACCCTGGCCGACCTCGATGGCGTGTCACTGGGCGATCGGGTATATGGTGTGGTCGGCGCCGGAGAGGTGGGCGGTCGACTGGTGCGCGTGCTGCATGGCCTGGGCTGGAAAGTGCTGGTATGCGACCCGTTGCGCCACGCGGCCGAAGGTGGTGAATTCGTCGACTTGCCGACCATCCTCGAACGATGCGATGTGATCAGCTTGCACACGCCGCTGCAGCGCGAGGGTGAGTACCCGACCTGGCACCTGTTGGGCCAATCCCAGCTCGCTGCCTTGCGTCCGGGTACCTGGTTGATCAATGCCAGTCGCGGGCCGGTGGTCGACAACCAGGCCCTGCGCGAGTTACTGCTCGATCGCGAAGACGTGCATGCAGTGCTCGACGTATGGGAGGGCGAACCGCAGGTCGACCTGCAACTGGCCGACCTGTGCACCCTGGCCACCCCGCACATCGCCGGCTACAGCCTCGATGGCCGCCAGCGCGGTACAGCGCAGATCTACCAGGCTCTGTGTCGCTTCCTCGGCCAGTCCGAGCAGGTGCACCTGAGCGACCTGCTGCCCAAGGCGCCGCTGGCGCAACTCGAGTTCGCAGCCAGTGCCGACCCGGCTTGGGCCTTGGCCACGCTGTGTCGCGCGGTGTACGACCCGCGCCGTGACGACGCCGATTTGCGCCGCAGTCTGAGCGAAGACGTGGCCGAGCAGCGCGCGGCGTTCGACCTGCTGCGCAAGCACTACCCGCAACGGCGCGAGATCGATGGGTTGAAGGTGCGCCTGCAAGGCGAGGCGCCGCAACTGGCGCAAATGGTCAGTGCACTGGGGGCTGAGCTTGTCTGACATTTTCCCAGGGCAATAAAAACCCGGCGCAAGCGCCGGGTCGCAACGAATTCGTGTATCAGGCCTTTTTGGCTTTCTCGACCCGGCTTTCTTCCAAGGTCTTGCAGGCCTGCTGGATCATCTGCTCGGTGATCGGCACCTCGCGGCCTTCGGCATCGATGATCGAGCCGCATACCTGAGGCTGCGTCGGGGTGTGGTGCTTGGGGGTGTCGCTGCTATGCTGCAAGCTCATTTCCTGTCTCCTCATCAGGTTCAAGCTCAGGGTAACCCTGCGCCGTGACCAGCCTGTGACAACTCCGTCGGCCGTCACGGTAAACACAGTCCACCAGAAACCGTGGCAAAGCTCCATAGATCCGTTAGAACGAAAGGCTATAGAGACCGCCGCACCTCTCCCGCCGACTGTGTTCCGGTCATAGCTGCGACGTCGGCACCTGCGCCGGAGTTCCATGGGGCTGGATGAGTGGTAGGCTTGAGGCTTTCCCGCGCGCAGCGAGCCTTCCATGGTCGACCCCGTTTCTCCGCGTCAACGGCGCGCCTTGCTACTGGCCTGGCAGTTCATCCGTCCCTATCGCCGGCATGCGCTGCTGGCCTTGTTGGCGCTGGTGGTCACCGCTGGTATCACCTTGTCCATGGGGCAGGGCATCCGCCTGCTGGTCGACCAGGGCTTCATGACGCGTTCGGCACACCAACTCAACCAGACCATCGGCCTGTTCCTGGTGTTGGTTGTGGCCCTGGCGATCGGCACTTTCAGTCGGTTCTATCTGGTGTCGTGGATCGGCGAGCGCTGTGTGGCCGACATTCGTCGGGCTGTGTTCGATCACCTGATCGGCCTGCACCCTGGCTTCTTCGAAGACAACCGCAGCTCCGAGATCCAGTCGCGGCTGACCGCCGACACGACCTTGCTGCAGTCGGTGATCGGCTCGTCGCTGTCGATGTTCCTGCGCAACGCACTGATGGTGATCGGAGGCGTGGTGCTGTTGTTCGTCACCAACCCCAAGCTCACCAGTATCGTGGTGGTGGCGCTGCCACTGGTGCTGGCGCCGATCCTGCTGTTCGGGCGGCGGGTGCGCAGCCTGTCTCGGCAAAGTCAGGATCGCGTAGCCGATGTTGGCAGTTATGTCGCCGAAACCCTGGGCCAGATCAAGACCGTGCAGGCCTACAACCATCAGGAACACGACCGCACGCTGTTCGCCGGCACGGTCGAGGCCGCGTTCGACGTGGCGCGTCGGCGCATTGCCCAACGTGCCTGGCTGATCACCCTGGTCATCGTGCTGGTGCTCGGAGCGGTCGGGGCAATGCTCTGGGTCGGCGGCATGGACGTCATCGCAGGGCGCATCAGCGGTGGCGAACTGGCGGCCTTCGTGTTCTACAGCCTGATCGTCGGTAGCGCCTTCGGCACCCTCAGCGAAGTGATCGGCGAGTTGCAGCGTGCAGCCGGCGCTGCCGAGCGCATTGCCGAGCTGCTGGCAGCGCGCAGCGCGATCCTGCCGCCCTCGGTCCAAGTGTCGACGCCAGTGCGACGTGCCAAGGGCCATATCGCCTTGGAGGGCGTTTGTTTCGCCTACCCGTCGCGGCCCAAGGTCGCTGCTATCGACCACCTCGACCTGGTCATAGAACCCGGTCAGACCCTGGCCCTGGTAGGCCCGTCCGGGGCCGGCAAATCGACGTTGTTCGACCTGCTGCTGCGATTCTACGATCCCCAGCAGGGGCGCATCCTGCTTGACGGCCTGCCCATCGCTGACCTGCAGCCGAGCGAGCTGCGCGGTCAGTTCGCCCTCGTGGCGCAGAATCCAGCGCTGTTTCGCGGCAGCGTCGAGGCCAACATCCGTTATGGTCGGCCGGATGCCAGCCAGGCCGAGGTCGAGGCCGCGGCGCGCAGCGCCCACGCCGACGAATTCATCCAGCAGATGCCTCTGGGTTATCAGACCCAACTGGGCGAGGGCGGTATCGGCCTGTCGGGCGGCCAGCGCCAACGCCTGGCGATTGCCCGGGCGTTGCTGGTGGATGCGCCGATCCTGCTTCTCGACGAGGCCACCAGCGCCCTCGATGCACAGAGCGAGCATCTGATCCAGCAGGCGCTGCCGGGCTTGATGGCGGGCCGCACCACCCTGGTGATCGCCCATCGTCTGGCCACCGTGCAGCATGCCGATCGCATTGCGGTCATCGACAAGGGCAAGGTGGTCGCCGTGGGCAATCACCAACAGTTGCTCGAACGCAGTCCTCTGTATGCACGTTTGGCGTCTCTGCAATTCGCCAGCGGAGCGCCGGTGTCTCGGATGTAACAATTCTGTAGCAATAGCCTGGGAATATCTGGCTCAGCTGTTGTGTACGTGCTCGACCTGGCTGCTATCGAACGATGGCAGCTTTTTTTTGGCCTGGGCATGAGGACATGGATGTCTGTTGCGTTGCCTGGACGGCACCGTTTTCCTTTTCCTTTGTTCCCGAGATCCTATGTTGCGTAAATCCCTCAGAGTCCAGATTCTCAGTCTGCTCGGTGGCAGCCTGATAGCGATGCTGCTGATCGCCCTGGTGTGCTTCCAGTTCCTGTCCTCCAGCGTGCGCGGCTATGCCGAGCTGGTCGATGGCCCTCTCCGGGCGTCGCAACTGATCGACGAAGCCAACCTGCAGTTCAAGATCCAGGTGCAGGAGTGGAAGAACGTGTTGTTGCGTGGACGCAACCCTGGGGATCTCGACAAGTACTGGCAACAGTTCCAAGCCCGGGAACAGCAGGTCCAGCAACTGCTGGAGCAACTGATCGCCAGCAATGGCAACGGCGAGCTGGAAGCGCCACTGCGGGAGTTGCGTGACAGCCACCGGCAGCTTGGTCAGGCGTATGAGAAAGGGCGCCAGGCTTTCCTCGCTGCCGGTGGCGACCCCGTTGCGGGTGACCTGGCGGTAAAAGGCGTCGACCGTGCCGCGAGTGACCAGATGAGCGCGCTGGTCGAACAGCTACGCAGCGAATCCCGTGGTCGGGCGGCCAGCATCAGCGCCAGTGCCGAGCGTACCGTGTGGATGGGCCTGCTGGTGATGCTCGCCTCGGCGGTGCTGGTCGGGTTGTTCAGCCTGTGGCTGGTCAACCGCAGCCTGATCGCGCCAATCCGCCAGTTGATCGAGTACGTTGCGCAACTGAGCCAGGGCCGTTTTGCCGCCCACGTCGACGGACGCCGTGAGGACGAACTCGGGCGCCTGGCGCGTGCGGCCAATACCCTGCGCGACTTCCTCGCCGACACGGTCGGCCGGCTCAAGGACAACGCCCAGGAGCTCGAAGGCGCCAGCGGCCAGCTCAGCAGCATCGCCAGCGACATGGCCCGTGGCACCCAGGACCAGTTCCAGCGCACCGACCAAGTCGCCACCGCCATGCACGAGATGTCCGCCACGGCGCAGGAAGTGGCGCGCCACGCGGCCGAGGCGGCGCGGGCCGCCGATGATGCCGACCACAGTGCTCAGGCCGGTGAGCAGGTGATGCAGCAGACCATCGACATCATTGGCGCGGTCAACCAGGAAATCGCCGGCACCGCGGCGGTGATTCGGGACCTGGAAGCCGACAGTACCCGGATCGGCAAGGTATTGGAGGTCATCCGCGGCATCGCCGAGCAGACCAACCTGCTGGCGCTCAACGCCGCCATCGAGGCCGCGCGCGCCGGTGAGGCAGGGCGCGGCTTCGCCGTCGTCGCCGACGAGGTGCGTAGCCTGGCGCAGCGGACTGCGGCATCGATCGCTGAAATTCATCAGATCATCGACGCGGTGCAGTCCGGCGCGGTCGAGGCGGTCAAGGCCATCGAAAGCGGCCAGCAGCGCAGCGAGCAGGGCGCCGAGCAAGTGCAGCATGCCGGGCAGATGTTGCAGCGCATCACCCTGGCCGTGGAGGCGATCCGTGACATGAACCGGCAGATCGCCACGGCCGCCGAAGAGCAGACCAGCGTCGCCGAGGACATTTCGCGCAACCTGGTCGAGATCACCCGCATCGCTACTGCCAACCAAAAAGCGGTGCAGCACACCGAGCAGGCCGGGCAGCGTTTGCATGGCTTGTCGGGCCAGTTGGGCGAAGTGACGTCGCGGTTGACGGCCTGAGCGAGCTGTTCTGCGGGACGCTGTCTGTGGCCTAGGGATCGGGGCCGGCAGCAGCGACTTTTCCGAGGCACGAAAAAGCCCGCACAAGGCGGGCTTTTTGAGGATTTGGTCGGAGAGACAGGATTCGAACCTGCGGCCTTCTCGTCCCGAACGAGACGCGCTACCTGGCTGCGCTACACTCCGATGAACAAAATCCTACTGCATCCTTTTTTCGCGCGCAAGCCCTTGTTGTTAAAAGGGCATTTGCAAATCGGGACGCTCTATCACAGCTCTTTGACGGTACGGATCTGGTCCTTGTTCAAGCGCGTGCGCTTGCCGTCCAGTTGCTCGAATTCATAGAAGCCCGAGTCCTCGTCGAAGGTGGGCGTATCCACTGCCTGAATCTCGCGGCCGTCGTTCAGGGTGATCACGGTCGGCGAGGCGCAGCCGGCGAGGGCGCCGAGGCCCAGGGCGAGCAGGAAAGCGGGAAGCGTCCGTTGAATCATTGTGTTTCTCCAATGCGTTGATACCGATGACTGTAAGACGCAGTGCGTCCGAGCAAGTTCCATGCACAGTTCAGCATAGCGTCAATCCGCTGGCATTGACCGGAAACAACGGCGCAGTTGGCCGCAGCCTGCTGTGATATAACAGGCGCATCTTCTTCCCCTTGCGACGGAATCCCATGAAAGCCAAGGCAGATACCCCCTTCGTGGCGCTGAACATCGCCGTACTCACGGTCAGCGACACCCGTACCTTCGAGACCGACACGTCCGGCCAGATGTTCGTCGACCGCCTGACCGCAGCCGGTCACCAGTTGGCGGCACGCGTGCTGCTCAAGGACGACCTGTACAAGATCCGCGCTCAGGTCGCCACCTGGATCGCCGACGACCAGGTGCAGGTCGTGCTGATTACCGGCGGTACCGGCTTCACTGGCCGCGACAGCACCCCTGAGGCGGTAACCTGTCTGCTGGACAAACAGGTCGAGGGCTTCGGTGAGTTGTTCCGGCAGATATCCGTGGCCGACATCGGCACCTCGACCGTGCAATCCCGTGCATTGGCCGGCTTGGCCAACGGCACCTTGGTCTGCTGCCTGCCCGGCTCGACCAATGCAGTACGTACCGGCTGGGACGGCATTCTCGCCGAGCAGCTCGATGCCCGTCACCGTCCGTGCAACTTCGTCGCTCACCTGAAGCAGGCAGCGGCCTGTGAAAGCCGTGGTTGACGGCGGGCAGCCGGGCCCGCTGATGGCCGTGGAAGACGCCCTGAAGCGCCTGCTGGCGTTGGCCGAGGCGGCGCCGATCACCAGTACCGAGGTAGTCCCCCTGGCCGCTGCCGAGGGCCGCGTGCTGGCCGAGGATCTGATCGCCGGGCTCGACTTGCCGCCATGGCCCAACAGCGCCATGGACGGTTACGCCTTGCGTCTGGCCGATCTTGCCGGCGAGCCGTTGCCTGTGAGTCAGCGCATTTTCGCCGGTCACGCACCGCAACCCCTGCAGCCAGGGACCTGCGCCCGGATCTTCACCGGCGCACCGTTGCCGGAGGGTGCCGACTGCGTCGAAATGCAGGAGAACACCGAATCGCTCGAAGACGGCCGCGTGCGCTTTCTGCAGCCGCTCAAGCCTGATCAGAACGTTCGCCCCCAGGGCCAGGAAACGCGCAAGGGCGAGCAGGTCATGTTGGCAGGCACACGCCTTGGCCCAATCGAGCTGGGCCTTGCCGCGACCCTCGGCCATGGCCAGTTGACCGTGGTGCGGCGGGTGCGCGTGGCGGTGCTGTCCACCGGAGACGAGCTGGTGGAGCCCGGCTTGCCGTTGGGACCAGGGCAGATCTACAACAGCAACCGGCGCCTGCTGGTGAGCTGGCTGCAACGCTTGGGGTGCGACGTGGTCGACGCCGGCATCCTGCCGGATGACCTGGCGCTCACCCGGCAATGCCTGGGCGGCTTGGGTGATGTCGACCTGATCCTGTCCACCGGTGGTGTCTCGGTCGGCGAGGCCGATTTCCTCGGCGCTGCGCTGCGCGAAGCCGGCGAGCTGGCATTGTGGAAGCTGGCGATCAAACCCGGAAAACCGCTGACCTTCGGGCATTACCAAGGGGTGCCGGTGATCGGCCTGCCAGGTAACCCGGCGTCGACCTTGGTGACCTTTGGCCTGCTCACACGCCCTTACTTGTTGCGTCGCCAGGGCGTGACCGACGTCACGCCGCTGCGTTTCGACATGCCGGCAGGCTTCGACTGGCCCAAGGCGGGTACCCGGCGTGAATACCTGCGGGCGCGGATCGAGCAGGGCCAGGTGCGCATCTACAAGAACCAGAGTTCGGGTGTATTGCGCAGTGCGGCCTGGGCCGAAGGCTTGGTGGAAGTCAGGGAAGGCAGCACACCGAAGCCTGGCGACAGCGTGCCGTTCATTCCCTTCAGCGAGCTACTTGGCTGATCGCCCTAGCCAAGCGCCACCAGGTTGGTTGACGCCGGCCGGTGCCGCTTGACTCAGGCGCATGTGTACCGTTTCCAGTTGCTGGGCCACCACGTTCCAGTCGTGGCGCTGACGGGCGAACGCCCGGCCTGCCTCGCTCAGCTGACTCATGCGCCAGGGCTGGTTGAGCAGCTGCGTGATCAACAATGCCAACTGCCCACTGTCGTCGCCCCCCAGGTAGTGCTCGCCGTTGTTCAAGGCAAGCCCCGACACGCCTTTGCTACTGCTGATCACTGGTAATCCGGCGGCCATGGCTTCGAGAATCTTGACCTTCGAGCCACCGGCATAGCGCAGCGGGGCGAAGAAGATCGCTGCGCGCCGCTGCAGCTCGCGCAAGTCGGGGCGGTAGCCGACCCATTCGATTCGAGGGTCGTTCCAGTGGCGCTTCCAACTGGTGGGCAAGGCATGCCCGGCGATGGCCAGGCGCACCGCCGGATTGCTCATCCAGACCTGCGGCAGGATGTCCTCGAGGGCCCATTCGATCGCTTCGAGGTTGGCCGCACATTCGAAATCGCCGACGAACAGCAGCCGCTGGCTATGCAGCGCCGGTCGTACAGCCTGGTAGTAGTCGCAATCGACACCGTTGACCACCACATTGACCGGGCGCTGCGCGATCTGACTGATCAGTTCGGCATCATGGGCGCTGACGGCCACCACTTCGGTGGGCTGGCGCAACACCCGCTGCTCCCAGCGCCGGTAGCGCCAGCGGTCGAACGCGTTGAGCGGTCGCAGCCATAACGGCAGGCGGTCGTGGCTGGCGCCGCCCATCACCGATTCGAGGGTGTGTTCGCTCAGCAGGTAGGGCAGGCCGCGTGCCTGCAGCGCTTTCTCGAATGGCTGGAAACTGTAGCTATGCTCGATCTGGATGATGTCCCAGGGTTCGTCCAGCAACTGTTCGAACTGGTGCCGCAGGCAGGGCGCCAGGCCGTTGATGATGACACGCATGGGGTAGTCGATGATGGGCGAGGCGAGCAGGTTGAGTGGGCTATGCACAGCTCGCCTGGGCAACACGATCAGGCGTTCGAGCAACGGTTCGAGGGCGTCGCGTGCGGCGTCGCCGAGCGGCACCTTCGATTGCGCCAGCAAAGTGATGCGATGGCCATGCTGGGCCAGTGCGCGCAGCAGGTGATATTGCCGGGTCTTGCTGCCGCTGGTGGTCGGCCAGGGCAGGTAGGGAAGGGTCCAGAGTATGCGCATGACCGGAAATCCTCGCTGACGGCCACGGATAAAAAACGCGCCCATCGGTGAGCCAGCCATTGGCTGCTGCCGGAGCGCGTCCTTAGCTAACAGTAAAGCCCACGATGTGGCGTTCGCCCAGCGACCGACGATCAACGCTTTACCTTGGGCGTGCAGCATTGTGCGTGTGCCTGTGGTCGGAATACGGGTTGAACCTCTCAAACGGATCTATTCACGGAGTAGCGCGATGCAAGGGCCCAAGACGATGTTGATCCTGCATGGCAAGCAGGCCGCCAACGATGACGTGCGCGAAGCGGTCGGCGCCCTGCGCGAGCGCGGTAGCGCGATCGACGTGCGAGTGACCTGGGAAGCGGGGGATGCCCAGCGACTGGTGGGCGAAGCGCTGGCCGCCGGTTATGAGCGCATCGTGGCCGGCGGCGGCGATGGCACGTTGCGCGACGTGGCCGAAGCGATGGGCCTGGCCCGTACCGACGCGAGCCTGGCGCTGTTGCCGCTGGGTACCGCCAACGATTTTGCCCGCGCCGCGGGCGTGCCGTTGGAGCCTGCCGCCGCCCTGGCCTTGTTGGAGCGGCCGGCGTGCGCAGTGGACCTGGGGCAGGTCGGCGAACAGTTGTTCCTGAATATGGCAACCGGCGGATTCGGCAGTCAGGTGACGGCCAATACTTCCGAAGACCTGAAGAAAGTGCTTGGCGGGGCGGCCTACCTGTTCACCGGCCTGAGTCGGTTCAGCGAGCTGCAACCGGCGGAGGTGGAGCTGCAGGGCGAAGACTTCCATTGGCAGGGACAGTTGCTTGCCCTGGGTATCGGCAATGGTCGCCAGGCCGGTGGTGGGCAGGTGTTGTGCCCGGATGCGGTGGCTGACGACGGCCTGTTGGATATCGCCATCTTGCCCGCCCCCCAGGACGTGGTAGGGGCGTTGCGCGACCTGCTGGCCGGGGATGGGCTGTTCGTGCGCGCGCGCCTGGCCTGGGTGGAGATCAAGAGTTCTCAGGGGTTGGATATCAACCTCGACGGCGAGCCGCTGCAAGCCAGCAGCCTGCGCTTCTCGGCGCTACCCGGTGCCTTGCGTGTACACTTGCCTGCCGATTCGCCGCTGCTCAGTCATCCAGGCTGATGATCTTCTCGCGTACCGCGAACAGCACCAGGCCCGCCACGTCATAGATCTGCAGGCGTTTCATGATCTGCGAGCGGTGGGTCTCCACGGTCTTGATCGACAGGCCCAGGCCCTGGGCGATCTCGCGGGTGGATTTGCCCCGCACGATCAGCCGCAGGATCTCCAACTGGCGCGCGGTGAGGTTGTGGCGATTGGCATTGGGGTGCTTGCCGGTCTGGGCACGCATCAGGGCCTGGTTGATCACGGTGTGGGCGATGGCCGGACTGAGGTAGCGCTCGCCGGCGCGCAGGGCGGTCAAGGCCTGTTCCAGTTCGGTGGCGGTGGTGTCTTTGAGCAGATAGCCATGGGCGCCGCTTTCCAAGGCCCTCATGATCAGGTCCGGGTCGGTGTGCATCGACAGGATCAGCACTTTGCAAGCATTGCCCTCGGCGCGCAGCTGGGTCAGGGCATCCAGCCCGCTGGTCGAGCGCATCGAGATGTCCAGCAGGACGATATCCGGCACCAGGTCGCGCACCTGCTCCAGAAGCTGGTCACCATCGTCGGCCTCCCCGACCACGGTATAGCCCGGGATGTCTGACACCAGGGCGCGTACCCCGGCACGTATCAGCGAGTGGTCGTCCACCAGCAACAATCTACAGGTCATTGTAAACAGGGGTCCTGGCGCGTTCGTGGGTGCGGGGTGGCCATGGGAACAAGACATCGATCCGGGTGCCGAGGCCGAGCTGGCTGGTGATGTTCAACTGGCCCTGCAATGCGGTGGCACGCTCCTGCATGCCGGCCATGCCACGCTGGCCGGCGGTGGCAGGGTCGGCGGCCGGGACGAAACCGCGGCCGTCGTCCTGGATCAGCAATGCAAGGCCGGCCGGGCTGCGTTGCAGCCGTATGATCAGGTTGTGCGCCTGCGCGTGGCGTAGCACATTGGTCACCGCTTCCTGGGTGATGCGGTAGGCGGCCATCGCCACCTCTTCGGAAATCCCCCCCAGGCGTTGCTGGCATTCCAGGCTCCAGTTCAGGTCGCTGCGGTCCAGGGTCCGCAGCAGGTGCGCACGCAGGCTGGCCTCCAGGCCAAGGCTCGCCAGCTGACGGGGATTGAGCAGGGCGGACACGTCACGCACGTTGCTCAGGGTGGTTTCCAGCGTGCTGCGCAAGGTATCGCATTGACCTTGAACCTCGTTCGGCAGACGGCGCTGCAACCACTGCAACTGCAGCTTGGCGGCAGTGAGTGACTGGCCGATGTCGTCGTGAAGTTCACGGCTCAGCCGCTGGCGTTCGTTTTCCTGGACCTTGAGCATGCGGTCGGCGAGTTCGGCCGGATGCAGGTTGATCGAGCGCGCCCAGCGGCGCAGGTGCCAGGCAACGCCGAGCGTGGCGACCAATTGCAGGGCGATCAAGCTCGCCGGCAACGCTTGCCCTGCCATGCACACGGCCAGGTTGGCGGCCAGGGAGGCTACGCACAGCATGCTCGTCGTCCAGCGCAGCAGGGCAGTGCGGGAGCAGCGACGCAGAGGGATCTTCAAGCGTGGGAACATAGATAGGGAAGCCACTGAAGTCTTGCTGATGGAGGCCTTGTGCATGTCTAACCAGAGGCTTGGCGTCGTGCTTACGAGCGAATCGCGAGTGTGATGGAAGTTGCCCCTACATGCGCGCTACGCGGATTTGCCGGCGCGTATGGTAACACTTCAAGTTGATTTGGTCGCGGCTGGCTCGGTGCTGGAAACCTCTGGATTTGCGGGGCGATTCTGCCGTTTTTCGGTTCGCGCTGGATGGCTAAGTGCTACTACTTGGGGCATGCCAAGTTCAACTTCGTTGCCTGCGCAAGACGCGCGGCGATACAACTTGCTGAACTTCCCTGGGGCCCCGGAATTCATAAGGGCGTCTGCGCTTAGTTGCACTTTACCGCCGCCTCTAGTGCGGTCGATTGGGCGCGCCTGGGAAGCTGGTATTCGATGGATAAGGGAGTGGATGAGCGCACAAGTTGCCCTCGGTGCGGCAGGCCGAGCAAGCATTGGGCAAGGGCTGGCCGAGCACGCTGGCGAGGTCGGTCAACAGATCGGTTTGCTCACTGGCGTCGAGGTTCAAGCGCCCTGTGTGAACATCCACCAGCTCCAGTTGCCAGGCCAGAAGGGTCAGACACGCCTCCACCGCAGGCAGGGCCTCGGGCAGCAGACGCTGCTGGTGGCATGCCGGAGCCAGTAGCAATTGAAGGCCGGCAGCGTAGTGGGCGACTTCGACCAGACGTAGGTCATTGGCGCGACGGGCGAGGGTCTCGAGGGCACTGTGCAGGCATTGGCAAGCATCAGGATCGTTGTCGATCAGTTCCAGGTGGTGCAAGCATTCCTGGGACTGCGTCAGCAATACCTGCGCGTCCAGCAGGAATTCCTGCAGGGCGCCGCTGTTCAAGGGTGGGGTATCCATCATGTGACTCCAGCACGGTGGGCGGGAGCGATGAAGTGCCACGCGAAAACGATTGCTAGCAAAAGCCTGACTCCATTCATGCAATGAGAATGGCGTCACATTAATGGCTAAAGGATATCGCGAACATCAGGTTGCGCCCGATTGCCTCTAGGGGTTTCCCTGATAGGAGTCTAGGGGTGGCAAGGTGAAGCGGAGCTGACTGAGTGTCCGAAGTAAAGCATGATGGTAAAGTGATATCAATCGGCTTCGTAGCAATTTTACCGGGGGGTCAAGCTGGGCGCGAAGCCGCCGATACAAGGCCGATGAACTCACCTTTTCCGACAAAAGCCTGGAGGCTTTCCAATGGCTGGCATTCTCGACACGGTAGACCAACGCACGCAACTGGTAGGTGAGAACCGCCTGGAAATCCTGATGTTCCGCCTGGCCGGGCGCCAGTTGTTCGCGATCAACGTGTTCAAGGTCCAGGAAGTGCTGCAACTGCCCAAGCTTACCCTGATGCCGCAGCGCCATGCCTACGTCTGTGGCGTGGTCAACCTGCGTGGCCAGACCCTGCCAGTGATCGACCTGTCCCAGGCTATTGGCATGCGCCCCCTGCAACCGGGACCAGGCAGCACGATCATCGTCGCCGAGTATAACCGCTCGGTGCAAGCCTTCCTGGTGGGGGGCGTCGACCGCATCGTCAACATGAACTGGGATGCCATCATGCCGCCGCCCACCAGCGCCGGACGCCAGCATTACCTGACCGCCATCACCAAGGTCGATGACCAACTGGTGGAGGTGATCGATGTGGAGAAAGTCCTGGCCGAAATCGTGCCCTACAACGCGCGGGTTTCGAGCGAAAAACTGTCCGATCCAGTGCTTGCCCGTGCCCGTGGCTGCGAGGTATTGCTGGTGGACGATTCCAACGTCGCCCTGGCGCAGTTGCGCGATACGCTGTCGCAGTTGGGGATGAAGCTGCATGTGGCCAGCGACGGTCTCAAGGCGTTGCGCATGCTCAAGGCCTGGGCCGATGCCGGCGAAGATGTCTGCGAAAAGCTGCTGATGGTGTTCACCGACGCCGAAATGCCGGAAATGGACGGCTATCGCCTGACCACCGAGATACGTAACGACCCACGACTGCGTCGCCTCTACGTGGTGCTGCACACGTCGCTGTCGGGCAGCTTCAACGAGTCGATGGTGAAGAAGGTCGGTTGTGACAACTTCCTCTCCAAGTTCCAGCCGGATCGCCTGGTGGAGGTGGTCAAGCAGCGCCTGCAACTGGATACCACCGCTGGGTGATCGTTGCGTCCAGGTATAAGCTGGACGTTTTACGATGGTACGAGGCCAGTGGGGATGTATCTCAGCGAGTTGTATCGGTATCCGGTGAAGTCGGGGCAGGGGCAGTCTCTGCCAGCATCGGCAGTGGATCATCTGGGTTTGCAGGGCGATCGGCGCTGGATGGTGGTGGAGGCGGACAACGGACGCTTCCTGACCCAGCGCGCCTGGCCGCAACTGGGGCGCATCCAGGCAGGCTACGGTGAAGCGGGGCAGTTGCTGCTGCAGGCCTCCGGCCACACCCTTCTTGAGGTGGCCGTGCCGGAGGCTGACGACAACCTGCGAGGCGTGACCATTTGGCGTGACACGCTGCGTGTGCCCGATGCGGGCGATGCGGCCGCGGACTGGCTCAGCCAGTTGCTGGGCAAACCGGTGCGCCTGGTGTATTGCCCCGAGCCCCGGGCGCGTTACCTGCCCAATGGTTATGGCCTGAACAGCGACCGTGCGGCGTTTCCCGACGGCTTTCCCTTGTTGCTGATCGGCCAGGGCTCGCTGGATGAACTGAACCGGCGCATTGGTCGGCCAATGCAGATGCTGCGTTTCCGACCGAACCTGGTGGTGCAGGGAGCAGGACCGTTCGCCGAAGATGGCTGGAAGCGGATACGCATCGGCGCACTGCAGTTTCGCCTGCTCAAACCCAGTGTGCGTTGCATCCTGACCACGCTGGACCCGGCGACCGGCGAGCGCAGTGCAGACCGGGAACCTTTGACGACGCTCAAGACATTCCGCGAGAAAGAGGGCGATGTGTTGTTCGGGCAGAACCTGGCGGTCGATGGCAGCGGCGTGCTGGAGGTGGGAATGCCCGTGGAGATCCTGGAGTAGCGCGGTGGTTGGGGGAGCGACGTGCGTTGCCGATGGGTCGCAACGCCGCTCCGTTCATCAGGCGGTGCCAGGGGCTGGCCTCACATGTCGTCGAAATACCGCTCGTGCCAGTCCACCAGCGGCTGGGGCGCGTTGAGCTTCTGGCCATAGATGACCGAGTAGGACAACACGTTCTGCACGTATTGGCGGGTCTCGTCGAATGGGATCGATTCGACCCACACGTCGAAGCTCAGGTGCTTGGCGCCGCGCAGCCATTGCCGCACGCGCCCAGGCCCGGCGTTATAGGCTGCCGAGGCGAGCACCCGGTTGCCGTTGAACTGGCTGTGCACCTGACTCAGGTAGGCAGCGCCGAGCTGGATGTTCTTGTCCGGGTTGAGCACTTGTGCGGGCGAGGCCAGTGGAATGCTGAACTTGCGAGCGGTCTCCTTGGCCGTGGCCGGCATGAGCTGCATCAGGCCGCTGGCGCCGACCGGGGAGCGGGCGTCTTCCATGAAGGCGCTTTCCTGGCGGGTGATGGCGAAGACCCAACTCGAATGCAATCCACGGACCTTGGCTTCGCGCACCAGGGTGTCGCGGTGGGCCATCGGGAAGCGGATGTCCAGATCATCCCAGTACTTGGCCTGGCTGATGGTGCGGATGGCGGGGAAGTACCAGCGCAACTCGTAGGCCAGGCGCGCCTGTGCGACCATTTCGTCGCGGGTGAAGTGCCGGCTCACGTGATACCACTCACGACGGCCATCGACGATCTGGCCGCGCGCATGGAATTCCAGGGCGCGCTGGATGCCAGGGGTGTTGCGCACCTTGTTCACCAATTGCGGGCTCAGCGCCAGCGGACGGTTGTTGAGCTGATACGGTGTCTGCGCCCGATCGGCGGCGAGGAAGCCATAGAAGTCGCGCTCGCGGGCCACGGTCTTGTACAGCAGCGGGATCTGCGGATTGTTCGGCTGGGCCAACTCCAGGCTGCGGGCCTGCCAATACTTCCAGCGGCTGCTTTCGGCGAGGTCCTGCGGCAGGCGCTTGGTCAGCTCGTAGGCCTCTTCCCAGCGACCCAGGCGCAGCAGTAGACGCAGACGCCATTCGCTGACGGTATTGTCCCTCAGCTGTGGGTCATAGCGGGTCATCAGATCGAGGGCGCGGGGATCGTAGCGGCGGGCCAGAGTGAGCCCGATTTCCCGGGCGATGGCGACCTTTTCTTCAGCCGAGAAATGCATGCGCCGGGCGTAGTCGTCGAGCAGTGCCATGGCCCGGTCCGGGTCCTGGCGGGCCAGGCGGCGCAGACCGAGGCTGACCACGTCGGACATCGCCTCGTTGGCAGGTACGAAACGCGATGGCTGATCGAGCAGTTGGGGCTTCTGCGCGACGTCCACCAGCAACCGGCCTTGGGCACCGAGTGTGGGTAGCGTCTTGACCAGGCTGTTGGCCAGGCTGTAGTTGCGTGCCTGGGCGGCCAGCTTGGCGCGCTGCCAACGCTTGGCCTCGGTGAGTTGACCTTCGGCGGCCCACATGCCGAACAGCGTGTCGCAGGTGGCGGGCTGCGACTTGCCCACGTTCCAGGCCTTCTCCGCAGTGGCGAAACCTTCGGCGCGCAGGCCGTGGCTCAACTCGTACTGGCCGTTCAGGCAGTCGAGTTCGGTGAAGTTGAGCTTGGGGTCGTAGTAGCGACGGAAGGTGTCCCATTCGCCGCGCTCGGCCAGCCAGCGCAACCAGCGCAGTTTCATCCAGTTGGCCTGGGGCAGGTCACCGTGCTTGGCCAGGAAGGCTTCGATCTCCTGGTTGCTGGCGCTTTTAAGTCGAGCGGTCAGCTCATCGTAGGCCAGGTACGGGGTCAGCGGGTAATCGCGCAGCGCCTGGGCGTTGCGCAGGTAGGGGCCCTTGTCGCCTTTGGCCAAGGCACGCTTGGCCTCGTCATAGAGCTGGCGTTGCTGGGCTAGATCGGTGGCTTGCGCCGCACTCGCGGTGGCGGCGGTGAGCAGCAGGCATGAAGCAATCTGTAACAGGCGGCTGCGCATGATACGTCCGGGCAGTTGAACCATGGGGAAGTGACGGCTGAGCCAGCACTGTTGGAAGCGATTGGTCTTAGCTTAGCCGGTTGCCGGTAGTGGGTGAAAGCACTGTGCTTGTATCAAGGCATTTACCCCGACCAGGCGTCGTAAAGCTCGCTCTTGGCCGACGGGCTGATGCCGTGCAGGCCCAAGTCAGGTAGAATGCGCCCCCGCTTTCTGGAGACGAACATGACCCTGCTCAAATTCAGCGATGTGTCCCTCGCATTCGGCGCAATGCCGCTGCTGGACAAAGTATCCTGGCAGATCGCCCGTGGCGAGCGGGTGTGCATCATCGGCCGCAACGGTACTGGCAAGTCGAGCATGCTGCGCCTGGTCAAGGGCGAGCAGAAGGGCGACGACGGCGAGATCTGGCGCGCCCCCGGTCTGAAGATCGGCGAGCTGCCTCAGGAGTTGCCGGTGGCCGACGAGCGCAGCGTGTTCGACGTGGTGGCCGAGGGCCTCGATGGCGTCGGTGCCTTGCTCGCCGAATACCACCACCTGAGCCAGAACATCCAGGGTGACGAAGACCTGGAAAAACTCATGCGCGTTCAGCACGAGCTCGAAGCCCGTGACGGCTGGCGCCTGCAGCAGGTGGTGGAAAGCACCCTCAGCCGCCTGCAACTGCCTGCCGACAAGACGCTCGCCGAGCTCTCCGGTGGCTGGCGGCGGCGTGTGCTGCTGGCCCAGGCGCTGGTTTCCGAGCCGGACCTGTTGCTGCTCGACGAACCGACCAACCACCTGGACATCGGTGCCATTGCCTGGCTCGAGGAGGCGCTGAGCACCTTCAACGGTGCGGTGCTGTTCATCACCCACGACCGTTCGTTCCTGCAGAACCTGGCCACGCGCATCCTCGAACTCGACCGCGGCGGCCTGATCGACTGGAACGGTGACTACGCCAGCTTCCTGGTGCACAAGGAGGCTGCGCTGGCGGCCGAGGAAACCGCCAACGCGCTGTTCGACAAGCGCCTGGCCCAGGAGGAAGTGTGGATCCGCCAGGGGATCAAGGCCCGCCGCACCCGCAACGAAGGCCGCGTGCGTGCGCTCAAGGCGCTGCGGGTCGAGCGCAGCGAGCGCCGTGAACGTCAGGGCAGGGCCAATATCCAGATCGAGGCGGCGGAAAAGTCCGGCAAGCAGGTCATGGTGCTGGAGAACGTCAGTTTCGCCCATGCCGACGGCCCGATGCTGGTGAAGGATTTCTCCATGGTTCTGCAGCGTCAGGACCGCATCGGCCTGCTCGGTGCCAACGGTACCGGCAAGACCACCTTGCTCAAGCTGATGCTCGGTGATCTGGAGCCCACTGCGGGCAAGGTAGAGCGCGGCACCAAGCTGGAAGTCGCCTATTTCGACCAGATGCGTCACCAGCTGGACCTGGAGAAAACCGTGATCGACAACCTGGCCGAAGGTCGGGACTTCATCGAGATCGACGGTCAGAACCGCCATGTACTGAGCTACCTCGGCGATTTCCTGTTCAGCCCGCAGCGGGCCCGGACGCCGGTCAAGGCCCTGTCCGGAGGCGAGCGTGCGCGCCTGCTGCTGGCCAAGCTGTTCAGCAAGCCGGCCAACCTGCTGGTGCTCGACGAACCGACCAACGATCTGGACGTCGAGACCCTCGAACTGCTCGAAGAAGTGTTGTGCAACTACAAGGGCACCGTGCTGATGGTCAGCCACGACCGGGCCTTCCTCGACAACGTGGTCACCAGCACCCTGGTCTTCGAAGGGCAGGGCAAGGTGCGCGAATATGTAGGTGGCTACGAGGACTGGATTCGTCAGGGCGGCTCGCCGAAGCTATTGGGCGTGACCGAGAGCAAGGGCGGCAAGTCCGAGCTCAACAGTGCCGTGGTGGAAAAACAGGCGGCCGAGCCTGCGCCGGCTCCCGTTGCCGCAACGGCCGATGCATCGAAGAAGAAGCTGAGCTACAAGCTGCAGCGTGAGTTGGAGATGTTGCCGGGTCAGATCGACGAACTGGAACAGCGGATGGCTGAAGTCCAGGAAGAGGTCAATGCGTCGGGCTTCTATCAGCGTCCGATCGAGGAGACGTCGGCGGTGCTGGCGCAGCTGGAGAAGCTGCAGGGCGAGCTGGATGTGCTGGTCGAGCGCTGGGCTGAGCTGGAAGGCTGATGCGTGTTTGATCTGTAACGGCCTCTTCGCGGGACAAGCCCGCTCCCACAGGCGCACCCCACAGCAGGGTGGGTGCGGGGTTGTGCCCCGAAACGGCCGCGGCCGCCTACATAAATACGTATTATGCAACCCCCCAGC
>NZ_JAHWIW010000052.1:0-29835 GCF_025377065.1 Pseudomonas sp. HD6422
ACCCGGATGGCAGGCGATAATGTGTCCACCATGTCCCCGTACATGTGTCCACCATGTGTCCGGTCCATACACCAAGAAAAAAGTTGCCCGCCGTAAAGGCGGAAGGGGCCAGTAGCGCCGCTACAAAAAATGGATCAGCTCACGATCTAAATGCCAAGCCCCGACAATCCATGAAGAACCAAAATTCAGGCGTGGCCAAGCCCGCTCAAGGGCTCGACTACAGCCGTGGCAACTCGATACACACCTGCAGGCCACCCTCGCCCCCTGACCGGGCCGTGACCGTGCCCTGGTGCAGGGCGACGGCACGTTGGGCGATGGCCAGACCAAGGCCGAAACCATCGCCACCAGAGTCGCCACCCCGATCGAACGGCTCGAAAATGCGCTGCAGCCGCGCCGGATCGACACCGGGACCTTCGTCAGTGATGCACACCTGCAAACGCTCCCCCGCCAGCAACGTCGCCTCTACCCGCACCTGCGTACCGGGAGTGGTGTAGCGCACCGCATTGCGGATGACGTTCTCGAACGCTCGGTACAACAGCTCCTCATGACCATGGGTGAGAAAAGGCGCTTGCGCGGCAAGCACGACCTGGCACTGTTTGATGCCCGCCTCGAACCGCGCATCCTCGACGATCTGCGCCAACAGCTCGACCACGTCCAGCGCCGCACCCACCTCTTCGCCCCGCTGCGCCTGGACGCGGGCCAGGGTCAACAGTTGCTCGATCAGGTCGTCCATGCGCCGCGATTCACGCTCGATGCGTTCGAGCATCTCATGCCGCTCCGGTTGCTGGCGCAGCAGACCGATGGCAGCATGCAAGCGCGCCAACGGCGAACGCAGCTCATGGGAAATGTCGTGCAGCAGGTTCTGTTGTGCCTGCACCAAGGCCTTGAGCTGCCCTGCCATGCGATCGCAATCTTCGGCCAGATCGACGATCTCATCGCGCCGCCGCCCCAAGCGCGGCCGCACCCGGATGTCGAAACGGCCCTGGGCGACCTCGGCCATCGCCGAGCGTAACCAGGCCAGCGGGCGCGTCAGGTACAGGCTGCAGAGCAAAGCGAACAACGCGCTCATCAGCGTACCGGTAACCAAAGGCCCCATGCCGCGGGGACGCGGCGCCTCGTCGATGCCACTAGCCGCCGATGCCCGCAGAATCAACGGGCGACCTCTCACGTCTAGCACCGTTTGCTCGAAGCGCGCATGCGCAACGGCGCGCCCCGCCAGCAATCGCCCCTGCTCGTCGTACAGGCCCACTTGTACTTCCGGCGCCTGGGGCGTCACGTTGAGCAGTTGCCGCCCAGCCTGTTCGCCATAGCGTTGCAACATGTTCAATTCGGTAGCAAGCAGCGAGCTTAGCGCCGGCGTGTCGCCACGCAGCTCATCGAGCATGAACGCGCCAGCGCCGACCAGGAAGGTCAGGCTGTTGGCCAGCCAAAAAGCCAGAAACAGCTTCCAGAACAGGCGCCGGCGGTTCATTCGACGATCAACATGTAGCCCATGCCCCGCACGCTCTGGATCCAGCTGCTGCCGTCGGCGCGCGGGCCGAGCTTCTGGCGGATGCTGCTGACGTGTACATCGATACGCCGGTCGTAACGCGTCAAGGGCCGGCCAAGGGCATTGAGCGACAAGTCCTGCTTACTCACCAACTGCCCGGCGTTGCGCGCCAGGGCCTCCAGCAGGCTGAACTCGGTGCCGGTAAGTTCGAGCCCCGCCGAGCCCCACTGCGCCTGCCGACGGCCGGGCCAGAGGGTCAGATTGCCACTGCTCACCCGCTCGGGCACCAGGCTTTCCAACACCCATTGCGGCTGCACCCGCCGCAGGATCGCCCGCAGCCGCGCCACCAACTCACCCGGTGAGCTGGGCTTGGGTACATAGTCGTCGGCCCCCAGTTCCAGTCCGGCGATCCGATCGATGTTGTCGCCACGCGCGGTGAGCAGCAATACCGGCACCTGACTGCGCGCCCGGATCCGCCGCAACACCTCGATACCCGAGATGTCCGGCAACATTACATCCAGTACCACCAACTGAAAGGCGCCGCTGAGGGCCTTTAGCTCGCCTTCCTCGCCAGTGCCCACGGCGGTGGCCGCAAAGCCCTCGCGGGCCAGGTAAAGGGCGAGCATCTCAGTGAGTTCACGGTCGTCGTCGACCAACAGCACGGGGGTCATGGTGGGTTCGTTGTCAGTTATTCGGAGGATCAATGATCGCCCTGGGGAGCCGGGGCTGTCACCGCCGAGCGCCGCAACTTTACACATCTTTACCCAGGGTTAACGGCGCCGTACACAGCCCGCCCTTATTCTCATCGCCCGCTTGCTGGCAGCCGCCGTGCGCCTTCGGTGACGCCGTCACCTCCTCTACCCGCTCGTCTGGAATCCCCCATGAACTACCCGCGACTGTTGCTCTCCATCCTGCTGCTAAAAGCCTCCCTGGCCCAGGCCGAGCCGTTCAGGATCGCTGACATCCGCGTGAATGGCCTGCAGCGGGTGTCCGCCGGCAGCGTCTTTGGCGCCTTGCCCCTGAACGTGGGTGATCAGGCCGACGACAAGCGCCTGGTGGAGTCGACCCGTTCGCTGTTCAAGACCGGCTTCTTTCAGGACATCCAGCTGGACCGTGACGGCAACGTCCTGATCATCAACGTGGTCGAGCGCCCCTCGGTGTCCGGTATCGAGATCGAAGGCAACAAGGCGATCAGCACCGAAGACCTGATGAAGGGCTTGAAACAGTCGGGGCTGGCGGAAGGCGAAATCTTCCAGCGCGCCACCCTGGAAGGCGTGCGTAATGAGTTGCAGCGCCAGTACGTGGCCCAGGGCCGCTACTCCGCCGAGGTCGATGCTCAGGTGGTGCCGCAACCGCGCAACCGCGTGGCGCTTAAGATCAAGATCAACGAAGGCACCGTCGCCGCGATTCAGCACATCAACATCGTCGGTAACGACGTGTTCGACGACGACACGCTGAAACGACTGTTCGAACTGCACACGACCAATTGGCTGTCGTTCTTCAAGAACGACGACAAGTACGCCCGGGAAAAACTCTCCGGCGACCTGGAACGCTTGCGCTCCTATTACCTGGACCGTGGCTATATCAACATGGACATCGCCTCTACCCAGGTCTCGATCAGCCCGGACAAGAAGCATGTGTTCATCACGGTCAACATCAACGAAGGCGAAAAATACAGCGTCCGCGACGTTAAGCTTTCCGGTGATCTCAAGGTACCGGAGGATCAGGTCCGCGCGCTGCTGCTGGTGCAGCCGGGCCAGGTGTTCTCGCGCAAGGTGATGACCAATACCTCCGACCTGATCACCCGTCGCCTGGGCAACGAAGGCTATACCTTCGCCAACGTCAACGGCGTGCCTCAGGCCAACGACGAAGATCACACCGTCGACATCACCTTCGTCGTCGACCCGGGCAAACGCGCTTACGTCAACCGCATCAACTACCGCGGCAACACCAAGACCGAAGACCAAGTGCTACGACGTGAGATGCGTCAGATGGAAGGCGGCTGGGCTTCGACCTACCTGATCGACCAGTCCAAGACCCGTCTCGAGCGTCTGGGCTTCTTCAAGACCGTGAACGTCGAAACACCCCAGGTGGCCGGCACCGACGATCAGGTCGACGTCAACTACAGCGTCGAGGAACAGGCGTCCGGCTCGATCACCGCCAGCGTCGGCTTCGCCCAGAGCGCCGGTTTGATCCTCGGTGGCTCGATCAGCCAGAACAACTTCCTCGGCACCGGCAACAAGGTGTCCATCGGACTGACCCGCTCCGAGTACCAGACCAAGTACAACTTCGGTTTCACCGACCCCTACTTCACCGCAGACGGCGTGAGCCTGGGTTACAACCTGTTCTACAGCAGCACCGACTACAGCGACTACTACGACGATGGGGTGTCCTACTACGCCATCAACAGCTATGGCGTCGGCGTCAGTTTCGGCTACCCGATCAACGAAACGTCGCGCCTGAGCTACGGCCTGACCCTGCAACACGATGATATCTCGCCGGGTACCTACAGCGCCGACGAGATCTATGACTTCATCGAGCGCGAAGGCAAGAGCTTCAACAACCTCAAAGCGTCGATCGGTTGGTCCGAGTCCACGCTTAACAAGGGCGTGCTGGCGACCCGCGGTCACTCGCAAAGCCTGACCCTGATGGCTACCACGCCCGGCAGTGACCTGTCGTTCTACAAGATCGACTACAACGGCCAGACCTTCCTGCCGGTCAGCAACAGCAGCAGCGTGCGCTTGCACACCAGCCTCGGGTACGGCAACGGCTATGGCTCGACCGATGGTCTGCCGTTCTACGAAAGCTACACCGCAGGTGGCCAAGGCTCGGTACGTGGATTCAAGGACGGCACCCTGGGGCCACGCAGCACGCCAGCCACCGGAACCTATTCCAGCGCCGGCCAGGCGTATTACTCCGATCGCGACACCGACGTGCTGGGTGGCAACATCCTCATCACCGGCGGTGCGGAATACATCTTCCCGATGCCGTTCATCAAGGACCAGAACCAACTGCGCAGCTCGGTGTTCGTCGATGCGGGCAACGTGTATGCCGATACCTGCTACCTGTCGACCACCCAGGGCTGCGGCACGGTCAGCCTCGACCAACTGGCGGTGTCGCTGGGCGTTGGCGTGACCTGGTACAGCCCGATGGGGCCGCTGAGCTTCAGCCTGGCGATGCCGGTCGAGAAGCCGGATAACGCCGAGACACAGGTGTTCCAGTTCTCTCTGGGCCAGACCTTCTGAGTGACGCGCGGGTATTACCTGTTTTTACCCGCGCTTAACTCTCCTTGACCCTAGGCTGGCCTACTCTTTCAGCCATATGCAAATGCCACAGCAGAGACCCACCATGCCCCCATTCGCCCCCAACGTTCTCGCCTGCGCGGTGCACGACGAGTTACCTGTCTCGTTGCTCGACCTGGTCCAGCAACGCCTGGCGAGCCTGCTCGGCGCCGGCTACACCGTGGTCCTGGCTGGCAGTGGTGACGGTCTCGGCGCCAACCAGTACCACCTTGCCATCCAGCACGGTCGCAGTGGGCTGTCGCTGGAGGACAACGGCCCCGTAGGTCCGGACATGGTCGAACATCTTTTGGCGCTGGGCTGGCGGACCAAGGCCATGCTCGAATCGGATACTTTCAAGCGCATGGGCGGCGACGATCCTAAGCGTCTGGTGGCCTGGATCAGCGACCTGGACTGCCCCGAGACACTGAAGGCCACCGCACGTCAGCTGCAGGCTCAGCAGGACTGAGACTCTGCTGCTCTCTACCCTTTGCTGTGCTCCGGTGAACTGGGGCCCGTACCGCGCTTGATACCGCGTGGCCCGGCAATGCCCCAGATGATCAGACCGACCACCGGCAAAATCACCAGTAGCAAGGCCCACATGATCTTGGTGACATCGGACTTGTCGCTGCGGAACACGCTGACGATCGCCCACAGGTCGACCAGCAGAATGATCGCCACCAAGGCGATCCAGAAATACGTCACAGGGTCAGTCATGATCGCTCTCCTGATTTGAACGAAATGGACGGTCTACTCGGTCGGCGATTCGGTATCGATGTAATCGGGCACGCTCGCCAAAGCAAAGGTGCGGCGCTGCTCACGTTGGGCCAGGCGTCGCGGCGGTAGTGGTTCCAGGCGTTGCGACTGGCCGGTTTCGAGGGCGCGCGCAATGGCCAGGATCACCCGTACGTCGCGCCACCCCTCCTCGCCGTCAGGCTCAGGGGTCTGATCGTTGAGAATGCAATCCGAGAAGTAGGCCGTTTCACCGGCGAACTGATCCACCACCGGATTCACATGTACCCGGGTTTCTCCATCCAAGGTGGCGCGATAGCTGATCGAAACCCCCTCGCCATAGCCAAAGCACGGCGACGCCTCGATTTCGCCCTCGGTCCCGAGCAGTTGGAACCGTTCGGAGTCCGGCAGGCTGTAGCTCAGGGTGAACTGCGCCAGGCGCTCTTGGGCAAAACGCAGGCTCACTGTCACCGTGTCCCAGGTATTCATCTGGCTGCCTGGACTGCGTACGCCTATGGCCGACACCTCGATGGGTTCGGCATTGAACAGTTGGCGCACCATGTTCAGCGGGTACGGTCCCATGTCCATCACCGGGCCGCTGGCGAAGCCGTTCTGGGTTCGGTGGTTGTTGGTCTTGACGGTCTGGGTGAAGGTCGAAGTGAACAGTCGTGGATCGCCAAAATTGCCGGCACGGACCCGTTCGATCATGTCCAGCGTCCCGGGCTCGCAGTGCAAGCGGTAGGCAACCATCAGCTTGGCGTCCGAGTGCTTGGCGGCCTCGATGATGGCCAGACAATCGGCCTCGGTACTGGCCATGGGTTTTTCCAGCAGGACGTGTATGCCCGCCTCCAGTGCCGGCACCACGAATTCTCGATGGCGGAAATTGGGCGTGGCGACATACACCGCGTCGATTTCGCCAGAGGCTAGCAACGCGGGGTATTGGTCATAGTCGTAGGCCAACAAGCCGTAGCGGTCCGCCAGCAGCCGGGCCTTTTTCGGGTCCCCGGTCACCAGCGCGGTCATCACCGAGTTGTCAGTCTGGCCGACACCGGGCATGAACGCCCCTTGGGAAATCGAACCGCCTCCGACCACTGCATAGCGAACCTTCCCTTGTGCGTTGGGCATTGACGCCTCCTCGTATGCGGACAAATGTGAACCGTTCAGGGCAGTGGGCAAGCGCAGCAGCGCCGCAGTTCCATCTTTCCGTTGGCGATGCGACCCACTGCCGGGCTAGTGCGCAACGCGTCGCCTGCCCCATGCCGTCATCAACGGTCCCGCTGCACCTGCCAGGGGGTCTTGCTCAGGCAATGGCACCTGGGCGATGCGCATCAGCGTACGGGCGTGGGAGCCAGAAGCAGGCCGCTGGATCTCATAGTCTTCCTGGCCGTGCGGATAGGCACCGACCACCACGAAATCAGCACTGTGCTCGACGCAGCGATGACCGGTACCGGCTGGCAGCACCAGCACGTCGCCGGCACGAATGGTCAGGGTCTGACCCGACTGGCCGCCCAGGGTGACCCGCGCATGGCCGCTGGCGACTGCAAGTGCCTCGTGGGCGTTGGGGTGGAAGTGGTGATAGTCGAAGATGCCCCCGCGCCAGAGCGCCCGCCAACGATGGTCTGCGCAAAGGGCCTCGAATTCGGCGGCCTTGTCGTCGATTGCACTTAACCGCGAGGGATACAACAGGACCGGCAAGGCGCTGTTCGGGGTGGCGCCGTCATCGCCAAAATGTAGGGTTTGCACGGAATTGCCAGGTGCAGAGGTCATTGGCCGCTCCTTGGTTGCCAAACGTCAGGGATCTATTGCGGTTGGCAAGCTGGCGGCAGGGCAGTTCCATCCTTTCGGTGGATGGCAAAAGCTGCGCCGATGATCGCGAGCAAACCGGCCGCTGATGTCTGAGGCAATCAGGCCAATTGCACGAACAGCGAATAGACTCCCAGAAAGATCCAACACGCCAGAAACACCCACGGCGTGCGCAAGGAAAACAACAACGCTTTACGGTAGCCTTGCTGTGAGGTTTCCGTGTCGCTGAACAGCGGCGACTCGTCGTAGGCCATGCCCATCATCGGCTCGCTGCGCAACAGCTGGCTCTGCTTGAACTGCCAATGCTCGATGATCTTGTACGCGGCATGAATGCCCGGCCAGGCATTCAACGAGCTGAAAGCACCGAGCAGCGCCAGGAACGGCGGCACCACCAAGGTGAAAGCCTTGCCCCAGTCTGGATTGAGGTTGGCCATGGAAGAGCAGAAAGCAATCACCAGGAACGCCTGAGCGGCCAGATAGGCATCGGTACGGTTGGCGAGAATGCTGGTTTCGTAATGGATCTCGCGCCGGTAGAAATCCAGACGGTCCTTGGGCGAACCGAACACCCTGGCGTTACCTTCGGTCAGTTCGGTGATTTCATGCTCAGGGGTGGCAGGTGTAATGATACGTGGCACGGTACGCATTCCTCGGCGATCGTTGGGCGATGGCAGGGACTGGACTCCATGGACTGCGCCCCCTGCCCCTGCCGATTTATAACGATTCGGTGAATTTTTTCGGATCCACCGGCAACGGCACGAATTCAGGCCCTTGCCCGGATCGATGCCAGCGTACGTTCGACAAACCGTAGCGCTCAGCCATAGGACGACTGACTTTCTTGACCTTGTGCTGGCCGAAACGTGGAATGATGCCGACACCGGCATCACAACTGGCCCAATGCCAGGCTTCGGCATTGTCCATGCGCTCGGCGCGCAGAATGAACGTGCGGTACTCTCCGTGAAGCGCGTATTCAATTACGTACAGGTTGGTTCCAGCCATCAGTGACTCCTCAGTCAGCACTCGCCTAATGGAGCCGAGACCGGAGGAAATAATTCAATCGGATTGTTTTGCGACGCTTCAAACGGATCGAACTTGCAGATACTTACCAGTGAGCGCCTATGCTAGCTGCTGACCACTGCCTGGGAGCCTTGAATGCACGATCCTGAAAACGCCTTGCTGCAAAGCTGGCGGCACAATGCCCAGTCCTGGATCGCCGCCGTTCGCAGCGGTGCCATAGAAAGCCGCCGGCAGGTTACCGATCAGGCCATCCTGCTGGCGATCCTCGGTCGCCAGCCCGAGCGGGTGCTCGACCTCGGCTGTGGCGAGGGCTGGCTGCTGCGCGCATTGGCAGAGCGCGGCATCGATGCCACGGGCGTGGATGGCGACGCGTCCCTGGTTGCCGCTGCCCAGGCTGCGGGTTCGCCCCACGTCCATCGGGCCAGCTATGCGCAATTGGCCAGCGGCGAGGTGGATATCGGCAGGAACTACGACCTGATCTGCGCCAACTTCGCCTTGCTGCACCAGGACATCATCCCGTTACTGGCCGCATTGAGAACGCTGCTGTCGCCCGGCGGGGCGCTGGTGATCCAGACCTTGCACCCTTGGAGCACGGCAAACGGGGACTATCAAGACGGCTGGAGGGAGGAGTCGTTTACCGGTTTCAATGGCGACTGGCAGCCGATGCCGTGGTACTTCCGAACCCTTGGGAGCTGGTTGAATGCACTGGAGATGGGGGGATTTGGCCTGCTCAGCCTGCAAGAGCCGCAGCACCCGCAGAGCGTGGTACCGCAGTCCTTGCTGTTGATAGCCGGATGAGTTTCAACGCCGGGCGATTGTTTTTTCTACCGGCGGAGTCAACTGCAACACCCGGTCGCGACCACCCTCGGCCAGCAAGTAGCCACCTTTGCCATCGGGCGCGATGGCCTGTGGCGCCTTGAGGAACGACAGCACCGTGTGCTGGCTGCCATCAGCGTCCACGCGCAGCAGCCGGGAACGGTGGGTGTTGTCCTCGCTGATCCACAGACCGCGCTGGTCGCAGAGCAGGAAGGTGGGGTTGCGCAGGCCTTTGACCACCACTGGGTCCCGGCCATCGTCGGACAGTGCGCGGACGATACCAGCGGCCTTTTCGGTGTACAGCAGCCGCCCATCGCTGCAGCGGGTCAGGCCTTCGGTTTCCCGCAGCCCCGAGCGCAGCACGTCGAGCTGGCCACTCTGCCAGTCGTAACGCAGCAGACGGCCATTGCCCTTGCGGTCTTCGATGGCGAACAGGTGATCAGCATCGCTCCACAACCCCTGCACACTCTCGCCATCGAACAGGCGAGTCACCTGGCCGTCACGCGACAGACTCACCGGCGCCCGCCCGCCTTCCTGGCTGAACACCCATCCTCCCTGTACCGCGACCATGCCATCGGGTTTAGAGAGATTGCTCACCAGCACCACACGATCACCGTGCTGGGTGATCTTGAGGATACTGCCGCGACCATCGTCCAGCTCACGGCTGACGATCAGGCTGCCGTCGGCCTGGGGCAGCAAGGACGCCGCCTTCTCCACATTGCTGTGCAGCACATCGACCGTCCAGCCATCGGCGGCCTGAACGGGATAGAAGGTCTGCCAGGCGAAAAAGCTCAGGGTAGCGGCAAGCAGGCCAGCGGTGGTGATCACGCCGAGACGAAAGCCGCGGCTGCGCAGGATGGGCATGTAGAGGCTCCTTGATTGGCGCAAGGATCCTAGCAAGCGGATGTGAAAAATATGTAAAGGAAGACCGCAGTACCCGGGGGTTTTCGCTACAAGCCAACCTCCTCAGGGCCATTCGAGACATAGCAGTCAGGGCATTCAGTAATCAAATACAGGGTATTCCAACATTTAATTTGTGGATGCCATGCACAGGCTCTTATTCTGTCTGCACATCCCCTGCACGCACCGGCCGGTGTGGTCCAAGGCACGGGGAGAGAACAACAAGTCGAGATCGTCCATGTCGAATCATTCGTACTTCGCCCCCCACGGTGGGCACCCGGCTCAAACCGAGCTGCTGACTGACCGTGCCATGTTTACCGAAGCCTATGCCGTCATCCCCAAAGGCGTGATGCGTGACATCGTCACCAGCCATCTGCCGTTCTGGGACAAGATGCGCATGTGGGTCATCGCCCGCCCGCTGACCGGTTTCGCCGAGACGTTCTCCCAATATATCGTCGAAGTCGCTCCGGAAGGCGGCAGCGAGCGCCCTGAACTGGACCCGAATGCCGAAGCCGTTGTGTTCATCGTCGAAGGCGAACTGGACATCACCGTCGAAGGCAAGCACCACACCCTGGTACCGGGCGGCTATGCCTTCTTGGCGCCAGGCGCCGAGTGGAGCCTGCGTAACAACAGCAAGTCCAACGTCACCTTCCACTGGCTGCGCAAGCACTACCAGAAAGTCGAAGGGCTGGACGTGCCGGAGTCCTTCGTCACCCACCGCGACAACGCCACCGTCATCGAGATGCCGGGTACCGAAGGCCGCTGGGTCACCACCCGTTTCGTCGACATGGCCGACATGCGCCATGACATGCACGTCAACATCGTGACCTTCCAGCCTGGCGGCGTGATTCCATTCGCCGAAACCCATGTAATGGAACATGGCCTGTACGTGCTCGAAGGCAAGGCGGTGTATCGTCTGAACCAGGACTGGGTGGAAGTAGAGGCCGGCGACTTCATGTGGCTGCGTGCCTTCTGCCCGCAGGCTTGCTATGCCGGCGGCCCGGGCAAGTTCAGCTACCTGCTGTACAAGGACGTCAACCGTCACGTGCACTTGACGCTCAACCCGCAGCGCTGATGGCTTCTGTCGCTTGAATGCATGGACTGGAAAGGTGGAGCGTTGTCGGCCGCGAATAGCGAGTCAGGGCCTGCCCCTCCTTTCCAGCGCTCTTCACCCGAGCGGGCTATGCCGCTGGTGACCGCTCAAACCATTCAAGGTCAGTCGAAATCCCATTCCGGCTGACAATGACCTGCCGATGTTGGGTAGGTACCTTCTGGACAAGGTAATGGTGGTCGCGTCTGCGCGTGTACGACTTGAACCAGGGCGGTCATCGCCACCAGCGTCAGCCATGCGATCGATTTCAAGATGGTATTCCTCCAAGACGTTTAGGTTGTGCGACAGGCCGCCTACTGGCCGGCCTGTTCCGTAGCTGAGTCAGCGTGCGCTGGAGCGGTGACTCATTCCCAATCGGAGTCCGGCACGCAGTAGCCTTGAAGCGTTTCCCACGTACCTTCCGGGCAAGGCGGGAGATGCTGTGCGTGTGCGACTTGAACCAGGGCGGTCATCGCCACCAGCGTTATCCATGCAATAGATTTCATAGGTGCCTTTCTTTGTGAGTTAAGGAGCGCTGCAGCAGTCGTCGTGTTTGCACGGCTACCGCAGACGGAAAAACGATACGCTCCCGCCCTGGCCGAGATATCTAGGCAAATGTTGTGCACTCACTTAGAAACGACGCTGACTCTGGTGGGAATCCACTCATTCGACGATCGGACCTGATCCCCGACGCCCATGGCGCACCGGTCGTTTGCCGCGCATAATCGAAACGCTCAACTAATGCGGCTCTTTCCATGCATCGCTGCCTGTTGCTAGCCCTTGCGCTCCTGTCCCCGCTCGGACAGGCCGACGACTGGAACCTCGCCTATGACCGCGAGGGCATCCGTGTGTACCTCAGCGGCGTGGTCGATTCGCCCTACCAGCAATTTCGTGGCGTCAGCACCATCAAGGCCAGCGTACGCACCCTTGCCGACCTGCAGGAAAACCTGCGAGTGGCCTGCAAATGGCTGTACGCGTGCGACCAGATGCGCTTGGTGGAGGTCGAAGGCGATAGTACCTGGGTGTACCTGACCACCAACTTACCGTGGCCGACCCTCCCCCGGGACATCATCCTCAAGGTCAGCACCGAGCGGTTCGACGACGGCACCTTGGTACGTCATCTGCAGGCCGAACCGGGCAAGCTGCCCGTGGAGCCGGGAATGATCCGCGTGCAGCACCTGAGCGGAAAATGGATCATGAAACCGCTGGGCGAGCGCGAGACCGAGGTGACCTACCAGCTCCAGGCCGACCCGGCCGGTGACGTGCCTGGCTGGCTGGCCAACCGCTTCGTCGTCGATGCCCCGGTGGTGACCTTACGCACCCTGCGCGCCGTGGCCGAGCGGCAACCCTGAAGCGCAGCGAACCGCGCCGTGGGACGGCGACCCTGCCCGAGGGCCGCCAGACCAATCACTGCACCACGCCACAAGCCACCCGGGCACCGCCGCCGCCAAGCTTCTCTGGTTGGTCGCTGTGGTTGTCACCGCCAGCGTGCACCATCAGCGCATGCCCCTTGAAGTCCGCGGCCTTCAAGCGTGGCGCCAACACCGGATAGGTGGCCTTGCCGTCGGCACCTACGTACAGCGCAGGCAGGTCGCCACGATGGCCAGTGTCGTCGTAGGGTCCTTTATGCGCGTTGCTCGAATCGGGGTCCCAGTGACCGCCTGCCCCACCCGCCGGTACGGCCTTGCCGTTTTCCTGGGCAGGGGCGCAGGAAGCTTTCTGATGCAGATGGAAACCGTGCACGCCAGGCGGCAGATCCTTGAGGTCTGGCGTCAGCAGCGTCCCGTAGCGATTCTGCTCGATGCTGACGGTGCCGATCGTCTTGCCGGGACCATCTGGTCCCGCCATCTTCAGCTCCACGGTCTGTGCGGCCTGAGCCACGCCGACGCTGGCCAGCAACGCGGTGAGCAGCAGTGTTTTCATGGGGTCTCTCCCTGGTTTTGGAGTGGGTGGGATGTCCTACCCACGTAACAGGTCGGACCGCACCCACTCCCGGCGATTCCCTACAGCCACAGACTGAAACACTTACCGCGTGCCGGTATCGAATCCAACCACCGCCACCACTACGCCGCAGAGGCAGCACCTGGAGGTGGGCCAGTCAGATTCCGCCGGCAGCCAGCAGTTGTTGCAGCACGTCGGCCAGCGCTTTGACCATGATATCGGCCGTGGGCCGGTGATTGACGACGATTTCGTAACTGTCCACCTCGGGCAGCCCTTGTGCGCCACCGAGCACCCGATGCTCGTGGGTGGCTGCCCGCGGCGGCAACAGGCTGATGCCCATGCCGTTGGCTACAGCGGCCTGGATGCCACTGAGACTCGAGCTGGTGAAGCTGATGCGCCAGCGCCGGCCCATGCTCTCGATGGCGCTGATCATATCGTCGCGATACAGCCCGCGTGGAGGGAACGTCACCAACGGCACAGGATCGAGCTCGAAGGTCGGGCTGCGGGCGCTGTCGATCCATTGCAACCGCTCCGGCCAAGAGGCCACGCCTTCACGGCTGTTGCGCTTTTGTTTGAGCAGCACCAGGTCGAGCTCACCATTGTCGTAGGCTTGGCTGAGATCGCGGCACAGGCCACTGGTGACTTCCAACTTGACCTGCGGGTGCTGACGACTGAAAGCCGACAGGGCATGGGTGGTACGGCCGCCGACGAAGTCCTCGGGCACGCCCAGGCGAACGCTGACGCCGACCATGGCGCCGGCCAGGGCTTCGAGCATCTGGTCGTTGAGCGCGAGCATGTGACGGGCATAGCCGAGCAGGGTCTGCCCGGCATCGGTCGGCAGGACATCGCGCTTGCCGCGGACCAGAAGGCGGTGGCCGACCATGTCCTCCAGGCGGCGCACCTTTTGGCTGATCGTCGACTGGGTGGAGTGCAGTCGCGTGGCGGCGGTGGTGAAGCTACCGCAATCGGCCACGACGACAATGGCACGTAGCAAGTCGAGGTCGAACAAGGTCCTATTCGATTTGACGCTGTTGGACATCTTGGTATTCAGCTTTCAAATGGCGGTCAGCCGTTTTAGCACGGGCTTGTTCTTGCCGATAGCCGAATGTGAACCTAAACCACGTCCTCGTACGGTAACCCCACATAATTCTCGGCAATGTTGGTCAACCCTGCCTGGGACGACAGGAAATACTCCCGATCCGCCTCCTGCATTTTCTGGTCCCAGGCATCCTTGTGCTCACCAAAATCATGCAGCAATTGCGTCATGAACCAGCTGAACCGCTCACCCTTCCAGACTCGGCGCAAAGCCAACGGCGAGTATTGCTCTAGCAGTTCGGTCCGGCCTTCGCGGTAGGCCTTGACCAAGATGCGATACAGGTAATTGACGTCGGAAGCCGCCAGGTTCAACCCCTTGGCCCCGGTGGGTGGAACGATATGCGCCGCATCACCGACCAGGAACAGGTTGCCGTATTGCATCGGCTCGACGACCAGACTGCGCAGTGGAGCGATGCTCTTCTCCAAAGAAGGCCCAGTCACCAACCGAGCCGCGACGTCTTCGGGCAAGCGCGCCTTGAGCTCGTCCCAGAATCGCTCGTCGGACCAGGCCTCGACGCGGTCATCCAGAGGCACCTGCAGGTAGTAGCGGCTGCGCGTATTGGAACGCTGGCTGCACAACACGAAGCCACGCTCGTGGTGGGCATAGATCAGCTCGTGATTGACCGGCGGCGTATCGGACAAAAGCCCGAGCCAACCGAAGGGATAAACGCGCTCGTATTGCTTGAGCACACCTTCGGGAATGCTCTGGCGCGACACACCATGGAATCCATCGCAGCCTGCAATGTAGTCGCAGTCCAGGCGATAGGTCTCGCCGTCCTTCTCGAACGTGACGTAGGGCTTCTCGCCCTTGAGTTCATGGGGCTGAACATTGCTGGCGGAATAGATGATCGGCGCACCGCTGGCTTCCCGTGCTTGCATCAGGTCGCGGGTGACTTCGGTCTGTCCGTAGACCATGACCGTCTTGCCGCCGGTCAGACCTTTGAGGTCCAGGCGCTGGCGACGCCCCGCCACCAACAGCTCGACCCCTTCATGCACCAGGCCTTCCTGGTCCATACGCTGCGAAACGCCAGCTTCGCGCAGCAGGTCTACGGTGCCCTGCTCCAGCACACCGGCGCGGATGCGGCCAAGCACGTATTCGGCAGTCTGACGCTCCAGGATGACGGTTTCGATGCCAGCCTTGTGCAGCAGCTGGCCAAGCAGCAGGCCCGACGGACCCGCTCCGATAATTGCAACCTGAGTTCTCATTGTTGTTGTCTCTTTGTGGCGATGCCGCCCCACCTCTGGCAGTGGCGCACATCTGCTGTTAGGGTTTGCCCTTGCATTTTTACTGGCAAACATGGCCAATAAACTGTGCTATCCGATGCAAAACCTGCACTTTTACAAAAAGCGTTCGATTAACGGACAGGCAGAAAAACATGAAATCAAGCCTACCTGGTGTACCCCTGTTTCAGCTGTACGGTGAGAATCAGGCCTGGCCGAGCACCGATCTGCTGCATTGCGAGTCGATCCCGGCGCGTAGCCGCCTGCACCATTGGGAAATCAAGCCGCACCAGCATCCCGACCTTTATCAGTTGCTGTACGTCCAGCGCGGCGAGGCCCAGGTGCAGATCGAAGGGGTGAACACCACCCTGCACGAGGCTGCCATCCAGGTGGTACCGCCTTTGGCGGTGCACGGTTTTCGTTTCAGCGCCGATATCCAAGGCTACGTCCTCACCTTTGGCCCGGCGCTGGTGGCCGACCTGGAGCAGCGCCTTGACGCGCCGCTGCATGTGCTGATGGCGCCCGCCTGCTATGCCCTTGGCAAGGACCGACGGTCGCTGCGAGGCCTGATCGAAACCTTGGAACGGGAGTATCAAGGCAGCGCTCCGGCACGGGCGGTCATGCTCGAGGCCTTGGTAACGGCACTGATGGTTTGGCTCAGCCGCCGCCAGCAGCTAGGCCAGGCCCCTCGCAATCGCGACGAACGCGACCGCCAACTGTTGGGTCAGTACCTGCGCCTGGTCGAGGCGCACTACCGCGAACACCTGAGCGTGGAGGCGTTTGCCGCGCGCCTGAACATCACCAGTCTGCAACTCAACCAGCTGTGCCGCGCACTGAGCGGACAAACCGCGCTGCAGGTGATCCATCAGCGCCTGCTCCTGGAAGCGCGGCGCAACCTGACCTACACCCAGATGAGCATCGGCCAGCTGTCCGACAACCTTGGCTTTAGCGACCCTACGTACTTCGCCCGGTTCTTCAAGCGCTTGAGCGGCCAGACCCCCAACCACTATCGCCGCGCGCAGCAGCCGGATTGACTCACATCCCGGGATGCAGGGTGCCTGAGGCTTCCGCTTGACGTTTACGTAAACCTGCCTTCAGGATAGCTGCATGTCTTCCGTCGAGCGCCACGCATGAGCAGCCAGACCTACAGTATTTCCGACCTGTCCCGCGAGCTGGACATCACCACTCGGGCCATCCGCTTCTATGAAGAGCAAGGCTTGCTCAGCCCTGAGCGGCGTGGGCTTGAGCGCGTCTACTCGGCACGGGACAAAGTGAGCCTGAAGCTGATCCTGCGGGGCAAGCGAATCGGTTTCTCGCTGGCCGAGTGCCGCGAGTTGATCGAGCTTTACGATCCCAGTAGCGGCAACCTCAAACAGCTCAACAGCATGTTGGCGAAGATCGCCGAACGCCGCAGCCAGCTCGAACAGCAGATGCTCGACATCCACCAGATGCAACTCGAGCTCGACACCGCCCAGGAGCGCTGCGAACAAGCCCTGGCCGCCACTCTGAACAACAACCAGAAAGCCTGACCTGTCACTGGAGCCCTTGCCATGTCGTTGCCGAACAAAGTCCGCCTGGTCGAAGTAGGGCCACGCGATGGCCTGCAGAACGAAGCCCAACCTATCAGCGTCGCCGACAAGGTGCGTCTGGTCGACGACCTGAGCGCAGCGGGCTTGGGCTATATAGAAGTCGGCAGCTTCGTCTCGCCCAAGTGGGTCCCGCAGATGGCCGGGTCCGCCGAGGTCTTCGCTTCGATCGATCAGCGTCCCGGCGTCACCTACGCGGCTTTAGCGCCAAACCTGCGAGGTTTCGAAGATGCCCTGGCGGCCGGCGTGAAAGAAGTGGCGGTGTTCGCCGCTGCGTCGGAGGCCTTCTCACAACGCAACATCAATTGCTCGATCAGCGACAGTCTCAAGCGCTTCGAGCCAATCATGGAAGCCGCCGGCAGCCATGGCGTGCGGGTGCGTGGCTACGTGTCCTGTGTACTGGGCTGCCCGTACGAAGGCAAGGTTAGCGCCGAGCAGGTGGCACCGGTGGCGCGGGCCCTGCATGACATGGGTTGCTATGAGGTTTCCTTGGGCGACACCATCGGCACAGGAACCGCCGGCGATACCCGCCGCCTGTTCGAAGTGGTATCTGCACAGATACCACGAGAGCAACTGGCCGGGCATTTCCACGACACCTATGGCCAGGCCCTGGCCAACGTCTATGCCAGCCTGCTCGAAGGCATCGCCGTGTTCGACAGTTCGGTGGCGGGGCTCGGTGGCTGCCCCTACGCCAAAGGCGCCACCGGCAACATCGCCAGCGAGGATGTGGTGTATCTGCTGCATGGACTGGGCATCCACACGGGCATCGACCTGGACAGGCTGATCGCTGCAGGGCAGCGGATCAGTGATGTGCTGGGCCGCACCAATGGTTCACGCGTGGCGAGGGCGCGCAGCGCACACTGATTCGTGCAGGTGCCACACCGGTGTGGGCGGGAGTGTTACCGCCCCTGCCCTCCTCCACAGAAAATCGGGTAACAGGGAAACAAATCGATAGAATTTCCCGAGTGACTTTTTCAGTGAAAATCGTATCCGCTTGATTTAAAAGGATTTTTCAAAATTGGCACGAGACCTGCTATATCTTTGGTACAAGAACAACAAGAATGCGATACCCAATAAAAACAACAGATAACGGCTCTGACAGAACAAGAACAACACGGCAGAGACGCAGCAAGCAGATTTTTTTGGAGTAGACAGCTTTTTCAGGGGTTCGCCCCGCGGACTGACACAGAACAATAAAACTACCTTCAGGTAGCGGCAGTCAGAACGGATCTCAGGATGAAAATCGGTCAGCGCTCAAAAAAATACGTTTGCTCTTGACCCCGAGTGGGGGTCGCCCGCGACACCGAGGCAGGCTTACAAAAACAACAAAAGGCCCGTCTCCAATAATAATAAAAGAGCAGGCAACAACGCTTTGAGGGGAGCTTCGGCTCCCCTCAGTGCTTCCTGCCCTCTTCCTCCTGCTTCATCGCCTGCTCCTCCTTGTCCTGCCCCTCCACCTTCTCGACCAGCAACGGCATCGTCCCAAGCACCAGCAGCGCCATGACCGTGCTGACCAGGGCCGTGGCCTCACGCCCCATACCTGCCGCCGTGCCGATGGCCGCCGTCATCCACAATCCCGCCGCTGTGGTCAGCCCCTTGACGTGGCTGGTGTCCCGTCCGTTGCCCTTGAGGATGGTACCGGCGCCAAGAAAACCGATGCCGGCGACGATGCCCTGGATGACCCGGCTCATTGCCTGCTCGTCGGCGCCGGCCATGCTCGGTGCCAACACGAACAAAGCAGCCCCCAGGGACACCAGCATATGAGTGCGCACGCCCGCCGACTTGCCTCGGTGTTCACGCTCGAACCCCAGCACCGCACCGAGCAGCGCGGCCATCAGAAGGCGCACCAATATCTGCGTCACTTCGTGCAGATCGGTGACATCGGCGAATTCGGCCGCGACGGCCTGCCAGATCGAATCCCACCATGGGTCCATCAGCGCACCCTCGCTACGTCGGTCTGTTGTCGGTAAGCGGTTGACCATGGCCCAGAGAAATCTGTTCCCCCGCAGTGGGCAGCTGCGAATAAATGCAGCATCCACCTCGAAACCACGGTCTGAATGATTGTCCGCCCCAGGAGGCCACAGCCATGCCCATCGAAATCAACGAACACCACTGCACCCTGATTGGCGACCGACTGCGTATCGAGGGTAAAGGGAGTGAGATCGAGATCTTCACCGATGAGCGCCTGCGCATGTCGGTGGCAGTGCTCGCCGGTGAACGAATACCGATCACCGAAGCCGAAGCCGATGCATTGACCGTCGCGGGAGCGCGGGACAGCCGCAGGCATCTCAAAGCCAGTACCCCCGGCTCGGTCATCTGATATGGTTGAAAACGGCTAACCTGCTTCTGTATTGCAAACAGTTCCGGCGCCATACTGGGTCTCACCTTGGCCAGCAGACCCGTATGAAACGCTACGAACAATTTGCCGACGACATCGCTGAACTGATCCGCTCCGGGGTGCTTGGCCCTGGCCAGCGCCTGCCGTCGGTTCGCTACGCCAGCCAGACCCACCGGATCAGCCCCTCCACGGTGTTCCAGGCTTACTATCTGCTGGAGCGCCGGGGGCTCATCCGCGCTCGACCGCGATCAGGCTACTTCGTCAACGCCCATACGCCGCGCTTCTTCTGCGAGCCACAGCTCGAGCCAGCGCTCAGCGAGTCGACGGAGGTGGATGTCAGTGCCTTGGTCTTTTCGATACTCGAATCGATCAAGGACCCCGGCACCGTCCCCTTCGGCTCGGCATTCCCGAGTCCGCAGCTGTTCCCCCTGCAGCGCCTGTCGCGCTCGCTGGCCAGCGCCAGCCGTGCCATGGATCCGCGCATGGTGGTCACCGACCTGTCGCCAGGCAACCCGCAGCTGCGACGACAGATTGCCCTGCGCTACATGGTCGGCGGGCTGATGCTACCGATGGAGGAACTGCTGATCACCAATGGCGCCCTGGAGGCATTGAATCTGTGTGTGCAGGCTGTGACCGAGCCCGGCGACCTGGTGGCCATCGAAGCACCTGCGTTCTATGCCTGCCTGCAGATATTGGAGCGTCTGAAACTCAAGGCCGTGGAAATTCCCGTGCACCCGCGCGAAGGCATGGACCTCGGGGCACTGGCACAAACCCTGGAGAAGCACCCGATCAAGGCGGTCTGGTGCATGACCAATTTCCAGAACCCGATAGGTGCCAGCATGCCGGAAGCGAAAAAGCAGGCGCTGGTGGAATTGATCACGCGGCATCAGGTGCCACTGATCGAGGACGATGTCTACGCCGAACTCTATTACGCTCAACAGGCCCCAAAACCGGCCAAGGCATTCGATACTCAAGGCCTGGTGATGCACTGCGGCTCTTTTGCCAAAAGCCTCGCGCCAGGTTACCGAGTCGGTTGGGTGGCTGCCGGACGCTTCGCGCGCAAGGTCGAACGGCTCAAGTTGATGACTTCGCTGTGCGCCTCGATGCCCGCTCAGGCGGCCATAGCCGACTACCTGCAGCACGGTGGCTACGATCGTCACCTGCGCAAGCTGCGCTATGCGTTGGAAGGCCAGCAGGCCAACATGCTCGCGGCCATCACCCGTTATTTCCCTGCCCAAACCAGGGTCAGCCAACCGTCCGGCGGCTACTTCATGTGGCTCGAGCTGCCTGAACGAGTGGACGCGCTCAAATTGTTCCAGCTCGCGCTCGCCCAGGGCATCAGCATCGCCCCGGGACCGATCTTTTCCCCAAGCCGACGTTTCGACAATTGCATCCGCCTGAATTACGGAAGTCCTTGGGGCACTAGCATCGAAAACGCCATGGAGACGCTGGGGCGCATCATCCGATCGTTCTAACGATCGCGAATCGTTAGTGTTCAGCCGACGGACCCGCTAAAGTCAGTGCTGGGTCCCCAGTCGAGCACGCTCATGTCATCCCGCCGACACCTTTCTCCAAAACGGCAGATCGCGCAGCTGCGGCGCAGCAACGCTCAGTTGCAGGCTTGTCTGGCGTTGCATCGGCAGAATGACCAGTCGTTCTATCGCTCCCTGTTCGAAACCATGGACGAGGGCTTTGGCATCCTCGAGCTGCTCGACAGTCCGCACGGCCCGCTCAGCGATTACATACATGTGCTGACCAACGCGGCCTATACCAGGCATGCAGGCAGCTGCGAAGTAATCGGCAAATCCGTACGTGAGTTGATCCCTGACGAAGCCCACTTGTGGGTAGCGCGGTTCCGTGAAGTGTGGCGAACGGGCGAGCCGTCCCACTTCGAACAAACGCTGATCGCCACCGGCCACGTCCTCTCGGTCACCAGCTTTCGCATCGAACCGGCGGCTCGGCGGCAGGTGGCGGTGCTGTTCAGGGATGTCACCGAGCGGAGCAAGGCCGAACAGTTGCTGCAGCAGATCAAGAAGGATCTGGAACAACGCGTCCACATCGCGATGTCGGAGCGACAGTTGTTCGCTCAACTCGTCGATCACAGCGCGGCCAATGTCCATGTGTTGGATACCGAGCTGCGATGGCTGGCGATCAATCGTCAGGCCAAGCACGACTTTCATCACCTGTACGGCATCACCCCCAACGTGGGCGATGAACTGCCGAAGCTGCTGCCAGCCAACCAGCACGACCGCGTCATTGCGCTGACGCTTTGGCAGCGAGCGTTGGCTGGCGAGCAGTTCACCGTGACCGAGAGGTTTGGCCAGGGCGCTGCACAGCGCCATTATGAGCTGCGCTTCGACTGCATTCGTGGCGACGACGGCAACGTCACTGCAGCGTTCGTCTTCGCCTACGACATCAGTGAGTGGGTCAACGATCAACAGCGTTTGCAGCAAGCCGAGCAGGCTCTGTACCAAGCACGGAAAATGGAAGCCGTAGGCCAACTCACCGGTGGCATCGCCCATGACTTCAACAACCTTCTCGGCAGTATCCTTGGCGCTCAGGAGGTCATGCAGCAGCGGTTGCAGCAGCAGCGATTCGGCGAGCTTGCCCCCCTTCTCGCCGTCAGCAATCGCTCGGCAGAGCGCGCATCGACCATGGTCCATCGCTTGCTGGCCTTCTCCCGCAAGCAAACCCTGCAACCGCAGCCGACCGATGTACGTCGCCTGGTCGATGAAATGCAATACCTGATACATGGCAGCCTGAGACCGGACCTGACGCTAAACTGCCATTTCGCTGAAACACTATGGCCTACGTTCGTCGACCCACCCCAGCTGGAAAGCGCGCTGCTCAACCTCTGCCTCAATGCCCGCGATGCCCTGCAAGATGGCGGCACCATCCGTATTCATGGCGCTAACGTTTCGCTCGACACCCAACTAGCCAGCGAACTGGGCCTGGTCGCAGGCGACTTCATCTGTATTGGCGTCGAGGACAACGGTCTGGGCATGTCGACCCAGGTACTGGAGCGTGCCATAGAGCCGTTCTTCACCACCAAGCCGCTAGGCCAGGGAACGGGGCTCGGTTTGTCGATGGTGTACGGTTTCGCGCGCCAATCAGAGGGGCAGCTATGCATTGAATCCGAACTTGGCGTGGGCACCCATGTTCGCCTCTACCTACCCTGTCACCGAGCAGACGTGAGGCGTGTCGAAAAACCACCGCACATTGCACCGAAGCCCGACGCAGGGTCTGTGCGGGTCGCTTTGCTGGCATACGACATGGCGATGCGCCAAGTGATCGGAGAGGTCGTGGCGGACCTGGGGTATCCAGTTCAGGCGTTGGACTCCTGGCGTGCGGCGATCGACGTCTGCGGCCAGCTGCCCCATCCCCAATTGCTGATCATCGATACAGAGTTGCCCGATGGGCTCAAGGGTCGGCAGGTGGCCGAGCAGGCCATGGCCCTGCGCGCGGACCTGAAGGTGCTGTTCATCACCGGTTACGATGAGCGCGCGGCATTGGGCACCGGGCAGACCTTGCCCAACTCGGCAGTCCTGCGCAAGCCATTCAACCTGGAACAGCTGGCCACGTGCGTGAGCAAGCTGCTGCGCCACGAATAGCGCGCCGCTAGCGCCCTCCGCCGAGGTCGATGAAGCTGCCTGTGCAATAGGAAGCCTTGTCCGACAGCAGCCAGAGAATGGCCTCGGCCACCTCTTCCGGCTGGCCGCCGCGGCCCATGGGCAAGCCTGTTTCGAGCTTGGAGACGCGGTCGGCGTCACCGGACAATGCATGGAACCCGGTGTGAATATAGCCGGGGCGCACACCATTGACCCGGACGCCCTCGCCGGCCACTTCCTTGGCCAGCCCGAGCGTGAAGGTGTCCAATGCACCTTTGGAAGCGGCGTAGTCGACATATTCATTGGGCGACCCGAGACGGGCGGCTACCGACGAGACGTTGACGATGCCGCCACCTTGCCCGCCGTGGCGACGGGACATGCGCAGCAACGCATGCTTGGCGCAGAGCATCGGGCCCACGACATTGGTCTTCATGATCTTGAGCAGTCGGAATTCGGACATGTCCTCGACTTTGCTCTGTTGGCCGATGGTGCCGGCATTGTTGACCAGCGCGGTGATGGGTCCCAGCTCGTGGTCGACGCGCTGGAACAGCTGGATCACCTCGTCCTCGACGCTGGCATCGGCACGCACTGCGATGGCTTCGGCGCCGAGCGTACGGATTTGGGTGAGGATGCGCTCCGCGGCTTGGTCGTCGGTGTGGTAGTTGATGCACACCCGGTAGCCCTGGCGAGCGGCCAGCAACGCAGTGGCCGCGCCGATGCCGCGGCTGCCTCCGGTGATGATGATGACTTTCTCCATAGATCTGCCCATCGTTGGTAACGGGTCCTCGACAATAGGGGAAAAGCCGGTTTGTGGGAATCTGAGAATCTGGGGTACAGCGTTTGTTCGCCCAAACCCACCCTCAATGCCCAGCCGACCCCGCCGCAGGCTTGGCAGTGAACGGCGGCTTGGCAAACCACACCAACAAGATCAACCCCGCGAACACCCAAGTCATCAGGGTGAAATAGTCGACCGTCGACATCATGTATGCCTGCCCGTTGAGGATCTGCTCCAAGCGCGCATATCCCTGCTCCCCCGCACCACCTAGTTGCTCAAGGGTGTGCCGGGTCGCCGGATCGAAGGTACTGATGTGTTCGCTCAGATAGGCATGATGCTGTTCCGCCCGACGAATCCAGATCCAAGTGGTCAACGACGCCGCAAAGCTGCCACCCAGCGTGCGCAAGAAAGTCGCCAACCCGGAGCCATCGGCAATCTGATGCGGCGGCAGGTCGGACAGCAGAATGCTCAGCGTCGGCATGAAGAACAACGCCACACCGATACCCATGAACAACTGCACCAGGGCTATGTGCTGGAAGTCCACCTCACTGGTGAACCCAGCCCGCATGAAGCAACTGCCACCGATGGCCAGGAATGCCAGCCCCGCCAGCACCCGAAGATCGAAGCGGTGCGCATACTTACCCACGAACGGCGACATGATCACCGGCAATAAGCCAATAGGCGCCACCGCCAGCCCCGCCCAAGTCGCCGTATACCCCATCTGCGTCTGCAACCACTGCGGCAAGATCAGATTGATGCCGAAGAAGCCGGCATAGCCACCGACCAGCACCAGGGTACCGATCCGAAAATTGCGGTGTACGAACAGCCGCAGATTCACCACCGGGTGCCGGTCGGTCAGCTCCCAGATGATGAAGATCGTCAGGAATACCACCGAGATGAGGGTGCCGATGATGATGAACGTCGATTCGAACCAATCCAGATCATTGCCCTTGTCCAGCACTACCTGCAACGCTCCGACCCCGATGATCAACGTCAGCAGGCCGATGTAATCCATGGGCTGGCGGCTGGTGACCACCGGACGCGTGCGCATCTGCTGGCGCACCACGGCAGCGGCGAACAGGCCGATCGGTACGTTGATGAAGAAGATCCATGGCCAGCTGTAGCTGTCGGTGATCCAGCCGCCCAAGATCGGCCCGGCAATCGGCGCCACCACCGTGACCATCGCCAGCAACGCCAAGGCCATACCGCGCTTGGCCGGCGGGTACACGGCAATCAGCAGGGTCTGGGTCATCGGGTACAACGGCCCGGCCACGACACCCTGTAGCACCCGGAAGCCAACCAGCTCCGGCATCGACTGGGCGATACCGCACAGGAACGATGCCAGCACGAACAGGAGGGTGGCCCAAATGAACAGCTTGACCTCGCCGAAGCGTCGGCTCAACCAACCGGTGAGCGGCAACGCAATGGCGTTGCTCACCGCGAACGAAGTGATCACCCAGGTGCCCTGCTCATAACTCACGCCCAGGTTCCCGGAAATGGTCGGCAGGGCCACGTTGGCAATGGTCGTGTCCAGCACCTGCATGAACGTTGCCAGAGACAGACCGATGGTCGTCAACAACAGACTCGGCGGGGTGAACTGCGCAGGCGCTTCCTTGCTCATCGCTGGGCCGTCTTGCCGGCGGCGCTGTTCATGTGGATCAGCCGGGCGATCAGCTCATCGGCTTCGGCCAACTGGTGGTCGTAGACCTGGGTGGTGAAGCTGGCCTGCTGCGGCGGTTGCTGCGCCAGGGTCGGGCCGCTCTGGTCGTGCAGGTCGACTTCGGTCACGGTCGACAGGCCAATGCGCAGGGGATGGTCCTTGAGCTGATCGGGATTGATGTGGATACGCACCGGTACGCGCTGAACGATCTTGATCCAGTTACCGGTGGCATTCTGCGCAGGCAACAAGGCAAAGGCACTGCCGGTACCGGCTCCCAGACTATCGACGGTACCGCTGTATTTGACATCGCTGCCGTACAGGTCGGCAGTGATTTCCACCGGCTGACCGATACGCATGTCGCGCAGTTGGGTTTCCTTGAAGTTGGCGTCGATCCACACCTGGTCCAACGGGATCACCGCCATGGTCGCGGTGCCAGGCTGCAGGCGCTGGCCGAGCTGCACGGTGCGCTTGGCCACGTAGCCGGTGACCGGTGCCACCAGGGTGGTACGGGCGTTGTCGAGGAACGCCTGGCGCAGCTGGGCAGCGGCCGCCATGACCTCGGGGTGCGAGGAAACCTGCGTATCGTCCACCAAGGCGCTGCTGGTCTTGAGCTCCTGACGGGCGCTGTTGACGGCGGCCTGGGCGACGGCGAGGTCATCACGGGCGTGGGAAATTTCTTCCGCAGCGATAGCGCCGCTGTCGGCCAGAACCTTACGCCGATTGTAGTTCTGCTGCGCCTTTTGCAATTCGGCCTGACGCGTCTGCAATTGCGCCTTGAGCGCGTCGACGTTGCTGTACAGCCCGCGCACCTGGCGCACGGTGCGCGCCAGGTTGGCCTCGGCAGCCTGCAATGCCACTTCGCTGTCGGCAGGGTCGAACTGCAGAAGCACCTGCCCTGCATGCACCAGGTCGCCATCATCGGCACCGATGCTGGTCACGGTGCCGGTCACCAGGGGGGTGATCTCCACCACGTTGCCGTTGACATATGCGTCATCGGTGCTGACCTGCCAGCGACCGACCAGCGCGTACCAGGCCCAGGTACAGGCCCCAGCAACAATGAGTAACAGCAGCAGACCCAGCAACCAGGCCTTGCGCTTGCGTGGCGAGCCCTGTTCGGCAGGGTTCGGGGTGTCAGTGGAAGTGGCCATGATAATACCTTGGCTAGTACGTAACAGGGTTCAACGATCGCCGAAACGGCGGATCATCAGCGGGTCGCCAGCATTCATCAGCAGTTTGGCCAGCAAGCTTTCGAGGGTGGCGAGTTCCTCGGGTTGCAGCACGCCGACCAGCTCGTTCATTGCCGCAGCACCCACTTCAGGCAAGCGGTTGGCCACGCGTTGGCCTTCGCTGGTCAACGCCAGACGCACCTGGCGGCGGTCCAGGGCGCAGCGATTGCGCTCGACCAGGCCCTTCTGCACCAAGCGGTCGAGCATGCGTGTCATCGAACCGCTGTCCAGCCCCAGATAGCGGCACAGCTCGGCCGGGGTATCCACCTGATATTGGGTGACGATGATCAACACCTTGAACTGGGCCGCGGTGATGCCTTCGGACTCCAGATGCGAGTCAAGGATGCGGTCCTTCAGCAGCGCCGCACGTCCCAGCAAGATGCCGATGGCACAGGTCTCGAAATTTTCCGGGGTGAAATGAGGCATGGCGAATGACTCGGACAATTGTATGCAAATATTACTGCCTAGGCAGTCAATGTCAAAGCCTTGATTAGCAAGCTATCAAATACAGTCATTTCGGGATCGGAATCACTCGCAATTCCGACGAAAAAACACACAACTGATAGTCATTCGCCATTACAGCGTTTATCGATCGCCGGTTGCGAGGGTAGAATGCGCAAAACCCGGAGCCGCAATGAACCAAGACCGCCTCGACCCCAGCCCCGATGATGACCTGACCGATGCTGCCGCCCACTGGTGCATGCGCTTGCATGCCGATGACTGCACAGCAGCCGAGCGGGAGGCATTTTCGCGCTGGATAGCAGCGGATTCCCGGCGCCGGGAAGAATACGAAGCGATGCTGGAGATCTGGTACACCGCCGATTTCCTGCCTCGCACGGCGACGGTGGTCGACTTCAACCCGCTGGCCGCGGCCAAGGCACCACGCAACTGGCGCCCGTTGGCCTCGGCTGCAGTGGTCGCGCTGGTCGCACTGCCCCTGCTCGGCTGGTTGGGCTGGGAGCAAGGTTGGCTGCCCAACCATTACCAGCACTTCGAAGCCGGCGATCAGATGCAGACCGTGCAATTGAGCGATGGCAGCACCGTCGAGCTTAATCTGCACACCGAACTGACCTTCCTCAACTACAAGGATCAGCGCCACGTGACCTTGGACCACGGCGAGGCGTTCTTCAAGGTCGCGCACGACAGCACTCACCCGTTCATCGTCCACGCAGGCGCGGGCCAGACCCAGGTCACCGGCACTCAGTTCAACGTCTGGAAATACCAGGACCAGGTCAAGGTCACACTGGTCGAAGGCTCCGTGCTGGTCAGCAGCAGCGGCAACGGTGCGGGTTACCATCTGAGCCCGGGCATGCAGGCTCACTACCAGGCGGGCGACTTCGAGCCGCAATTGGCCCAGAGTGACGATTACGGCAACAACCTGGCCTGGCGCAGCGGCAAGCTGATCCTCGACAACCTCCCGCTCGATCAGGCCCTGCCGGTCATCAATCGCTACCTGGAGTCGCCATTGCGCCTGGCCGACCAAGCCACCGGCCGGGTTCGTATCAGCGGCATCTACAACACTCGAGAAGTGAGCCGGCTGGTGGATAACCTGCCCAAGGTATTGCCGGTCTACCTGACCCGCAGCAAGGACGGCAGCACCGTCCTCAACAGCATCTCCCCACCGCCGAACAAAGGCTGACCCTGCGTTACAGCACCATGGCCGCCAACCAGCCGAACGTCAACAACGGCAGGTTGTAGTGGATGAAGGTCGGCACCACGGTATCCCAGATATGGTGGTGCTGGCCATCGACGTTGAGCCCGGAGGTCGGCCCCAAGGTCGAGTCCGATGCGGGCGAGCCAGCGTCGCCCAACGCGCCGGCGGTGCCGACGATGCAGACCGTGGCCAGTGGGTCGAAACCAAGCTGCACGCACAGCGGCACGAAGATCGCCGCAAGAATCGGAACTGTCGAAAACGACGAGCCAATGCCCATGGTCACCAACAGGCCTACCAGCAGCATGAGCAATGCCCCCACGCCTTTGCTATGGCCGATCCACTGGGCCGCGGCCTCGACCAGGCTGTTGACCTCGCCGGTGGCCTTCATCACATCGGCGAAGCCGGAGGCCGCGATCATGATGAAACCGATCATCGCCATCATCTTCATGCCTTCGGTGAACAGGTCATCGGTGTCTTTCCAGCGCACGATCCCCGACAGCGAGAACACCAGGAAGCCGACCATGGCGCCGATGATCATCGACCCCACCCATAACTGGATGATGAACGCCAAGGCAATCGCCAGGCCGGCCACCAGCAAGGTCAAAGGGTTGTACTGCACGCTGACCTGCTCAACCTGCTCGATGCGTGCCAGGTCGTAGTCACGCTTGCCTCGGTAACTGAAGAAGACCGCCAGCAGCAGCCCCACCAGCATCCCGGCCGCCGGAATGGCCATGGCGTGGCTGACATTGACCCCGCTGATATCGACACCGGCACGGGCCACATTGGCCAGCAGGATCTGATTGAGGAAGATGTTGCCGAACCCCACGGGCAGGAACATGTAAGGGGTGATCAGACCGAACGTGATGACGCAGGCCACCATCCGCCGGTCGATGCGCAGGCGCGTCATCACATACAGCAACGGCGGCACCAGCAGCGGGATGAAGGCGATATGGATAGGCAGGATGTTCTGCGACGCCACGGCCACCACCAGCATCAGGCCAATCAGCAGGCCCTTGACCTTGCCACCCTCGGCACGCCCCTTCAGGTCGACCATCGACAAGGCCCGGTCGGCCAAGGCATGGGCGAGACCCGACTTGGCTATCGCCACGGCAAAAGCACCGAGCAAGGCATAGGACAGCGCTACGGTAGCGCCACCACCGAGGCCGCCATTGAATGCGTTGAGCGTGCCCTCGATCCCCAGCCCACCGACCAACCCACCGACCAGTGCGCCAATGATCAGGGCGATGACCACGTGCACGCGTGACAGGCTCAGAACGAGCATGATGCCCACTGCGGCGATCACTGCATTCATGGTTTGGCGTTCCTCGTTGCGATTAAAAAAAGCGCGCACTCTGCCGCAGTGGGCGGAGGATGTCAAAACGGCGACTGTTGAAATCATGTGCGGCTGCGCCAGCGTTCCGTAGTCTAGGCCTTCCGTCCCGCGAGCTAGGGGTTCTTCTTGGATTGGTGGGGCTTGGGCTTGGGGATTGGGGATTGGATGGTTGATCCGAGACGTGTAGCGGCGCTACCGACCCCTTCCGCCTTCGGCGGCCTACTTTTCTCTTGGGAAAAGTAGGCAAAACCGCTTGCTCCTGCATCCGGCCCTCCG
>NZ_JAHWIW010000053.1:0-29341 GCF_025377065.1 Pseudomonas sp. HD6422
ACGCACAACCATGATGTCATCGCCTCCTTTATCAACATCAATACTGCGCTTTACCGGAAAGCCTGGATCGCCATCGCAAACGACCCCTGGTCCCGCGATGTGCTCGACCGCTACCGGGACGGTATCGCCAATCAGCGACCCGACTTCATCGACCGATTCGTCGAGCTAGACCTGGAGGTCGCCCGCAACGACCCTGGCAGCGTCGGCATCGCCATGACCGAAAGCGACCTCGGCCTAGGCGACGTTCTGGAGTATGGGGCTGCCTATCCCGGCAAGTTCACCAGCGCCCATGGCTTTTATTCGCGCATGAGCCGCCTGCCGGCAACACGCAACTTCGTGCGCACAAAGGTTCTGGAGGAGGACCTGCCCAACGGTGTTCTGGCCCTGACCGTCCCCGACCCGGTCGGCCTGGTGATGGAAGCCAACGTACAGCGCACTACGTGGGTTCGGCGCATGCAGGAATGGCGTGCAGAGCCCCAGCGGCACTTCGAATATTTCACCTCCCAGGCATTGCTGGGCATCCGTGAACTGAACGAAGCCAGGGCAGCGGCCCAGGCTGTGGTGGATACCGCCCAGGAAGCAGAAAACAGGGAGAAATGGCCGACAAAAATGATGTGAATGGGTACTCACGCATCACTTTAAAAGAAGACAAGATCCGATTAATGCGAGGCGACAAACAATGACTAAACCGCTATTGAATCCTCCGTGTACAGGATGGAGAGAAGACCTCCCTTCCCCTCACGCCTTACCGGATTCAGAGACTTTGCTGGGCAGAAAAACGCCCAACCATCTGGACTCAACTTATTTTGAGCTACCGCGAACGACCATTTCGCTCCGCGGAATAATGTCTGCCCTAATAGCCCTGGCAAGCCCAATACTTTTATTCAACACATACAGCATCATATTCGAATTTAACGCCCTAGGTCCCAAATTTATCCCGTTGAATATTTTTGAATTAGGACTAATTGTTTGGGTCGTCACCTTCGGAATTCGAATCGACATTGCCCCACCCAGAGACTCACCCATTCGATTCAACCGGGCTCGCCAAAAAATTTACGCCTACAACTTCAAATACCAGTGGTGGAATCCCTTTGGAAAATGGAGGGTCTCCCCGGTCAGCTACGACTGGTCGCAGGTCCGTGCGGAGCGATGGTCACACATAGGAGCTGTCTCCGGAGGCCTCATCTTCAAATGGGGCGTGGAACTCTCAATCGTCGAACCGGGAACAAACGATGTAATCGACAGATTCAATCTCAGCACAATGGATGCGGACGTAACCACTTGGGCCTACATCTGCACTTACATGCAAGAAGGCCCAGATGCCCTCCCTCCGCCTGGCCCACCAAAAGATCATAACGATGTCCTTTGGTGCGAATCCGCACTACGTCTCGCCCCAAAGGTTTCCTGGCCACCGGATATGGACCTGGAGTCCCGCACCGCGCCCTAGCTATCACCACCCCTACCAGATCCCTTACCCCCATCACATCCCTCAAAGGAAAAGCCATGAGCCCCATCGTTCTGGTCGGCCACCGCCACCTCTGCCCGCTCCACGGAGAAGGCGTCGTCATCTCCGGCGCCAGCTCTGCCTTCGTCAATGGCAACGCCATCGCCCGTGTCGGCGACCAAACCAGCTGCGGAGCCATTATCGAGACCGGTGCCCAGCACATGCTGATCGAAGGCAGTCCCGCCGCACGCCAAGGTGATACCACTAGCCACGGCGGCACTCTGGTCGAAGGCGATTCGAGCTGGTTGATCGAGTAATCATACGCCTCAGGCAGTCCGTAAACCGTTAAAATGGCGCGACACGAACTTATATAATTTCATCGAGCAGACAGGGTCATGCGATCCAATAATAAGAGACCAAAGACACTGGTCATGACCAAGACCATCATAATATTCAAGGGCAGCATCGCTTGAAACATACTCACCAAGCTGCTCACCGCCCCCCCAATCGCCAAAATGATGGTGGTAGCCAGCGAAGCAGCAGCACCCACTATCTCGGGATAACGGCTCAGGGCATGAGTTGTCGCTGCTGGTCGCAGCACGGTTGTTGCGGTCGTGCAAACGATCATCGGAATCACCACACCAACAACCGAAAGCCCCCCCAAAACGAGCCAACCTCCACCTAGCAATCCCGCTCCTCCGATCAGCACCAAACCTATCTTGATCTGCAATTGAGACGCGACCCTATGATTGATCTGCCTGGCGACCCAGCCCCCAATGATGAAAGAGAAGCCATAGCCCACGAACACCCAGGAAAACGCCCAGCTAGATAATCCGAGACGCTCCATCAACAGGATCGGCGAGACGACGATAAAGCTGAAATGGCAGGCAAAGCCCAACGCATTGATCCACGAATAGCCGAGAAACGGCAGATCTCTGCCAAGAACTCCGTAACTATGAAAACACCTTGAACCCACGGACCCTGCCGGCCGCTCTTCTAGCAGCAGCATTGCCAGCATGCCTACGAAAATGGCGATCACAATGAATACCCAGAAGCTTGCTCGCCAACCCAGATACTGCTGCAACAAACTACCTGCAAGCGGTGAAAACGAGATGAATAAGCCACTGACGCTCGAGAGTAGAATCCGCATCGAGTTCCGCTCCCGACCGCAGTACGTATCCTCTACAAGTGCTTGGCTCAGCACAAAGCAACCACACCCCAGCGCCTGTATTATCCGAAAGCCCATGAAGACCGTGTAGTTGGGCGCGACGATGCATCCTGCGCTGCCAATCACAGCGACAGCCAGTCCAGCCAACAGCAATCGCTTACGTCCCATCCAGTCTGACAGAGGGCCGATCACCGTCTGGGCCAAAGCCACAGCGATGACGAACATGCTTACAGAATACGAAACCTGCCGCACTTCGACGCCATACTCACTCGCCAGTGCATGAAAGGAAGGCAGAATGACGTCTAAAGGGAACACGCCAAGAAGGCTCATCAACAGCAATAAGAGAATGTGGAATCGTTTCACGCCAGGTCCATTTTATTTTCGCGGCTTCCATCACTCCCATAATAAATAAGCTCTCAATCATTCAAAGCGCAGAAAGAGAGGGAAACTTCCTAGACTTTTGTGGGAATAATCCTTCCACACCACCCTTTTTTTCACTGCCAACTGTTCGAGCAAAGCCTGAGCCCCCACAACCCATCCACCCGGTGTAAAGTACCCCCACAACAAAGCCCCCCAAGGAGCCACAGCCAATGACCGCGACGCTGTCCCCCCTGCAGATCGACTGCGACTTCGATGCCGGCAACATCCAGGTCGTAGACGCCAGCAATCCGTCCCAGGTAGACCTGGCCATCCGCCCGGACACCCACAGCGGCCACTTCCAGTGGTTCCACTTCAAGGTCAGCGGCCTCATCCCCGGCCAGGTCCACCGCTTCAGCCTCGGCAATGCCTCCGAGTCGTCCTACAAAAACGCCTGGACCGGTTACCACGCCGTGGCCTCCTACGATCAGCAGACCTGGTTCCGCGTGCCCAGCCAGTTCGATGGCAAGGCCCTGTCGTTCGAACTCGAGGCTGCACAGGAGCAGGCCTGGTTCGCCTACTTCGAGCCTTATCCCCGCGCCCGCCACAACCAACTGATCGAGCGAGCCCAGCAGATTCCCGGCGTCGAACTGCTCGCCCACGGGCGCAGCGTGCAGGGCCGGGATATTCCGTTGCTGCGTGCAGGCGACGGTGCTCAAGGCAAGCGCAAACTGTGGTTCATTGCCCAGCAGCACCCCGGCGAACACATGGCCGAGTGGTTCATGGAGGGCGTCATCGACCGCCTGCAAGCCAACGATGCGGTGATTCAGCAGTTGCTGGCCAAGGCCGACCTGTACCTGATTCCCAACATGAACCCCGACGGCGCCTTCCTCGGTCACCTGCGCACCAACTTCAAGGGCAAGGACTTGAACCGGGCGTGGCAGGACGCCAGCGTCGAGCTGAGCCCGGAGGTGTTCTTCGCCCAGGCGCAGATGAAGCAGTACGGGGTGGATGCCTTCATCGATGTGCATGGCGATGAGGAAATCCCCCATGTGTTCACTGCCGCCTGCGAAGGCAACCCTGGGTATACGCCGCGCCTGGCAAAACTCGAAGAGCAGTTTCGCAGCACCCTGTGCAGCCTTACCCCAGACTTCCAGACCGTGCACGGCTACACCCGCGACCAGCCCGGTCAGGCCAACCTGACCCTGGCCTGCAATGCGGTTGGCCAAACTTACGACTGCCTGTCGCTCACCCTGGAGATGCCGTTCAAGGACCACGACGACGCACCGAATGCGCTCACCGGGTGGTCGGGGGCGCGCTCCAAGGCCCTGGCGGGTGCGGTGTTGGAGACGTTGGCGAAAATGGTCGCGGATTTGCGCTGAACCGGAAGGGCCTCCTCGCGGGCAAGCCCGCCCACAGGGGATGCGCCAGACTCCAGGATCTGAGCAAGACAGTTGCCTGGGTGCCCTTCAGAACTGCACGTCCAGAATCACGCTGTCGGTATAGCTGCCTGCCGGCGGCGTGGCCTGATCGGTATAGATCTTCGCGTTGTAGTTGAACACCTGGCTGCCCGTTCCCGTGCCGACGCCAGGATTCACATCGGCATCGCTGCTCGAACGCCGGGCACTGCTCACCGAGCCCCAGCGCACGGTCCCGGCACTCTTGAAGATGTCATAGGCCAGGTAGTTGTTGGCAGCGGATTTCATCCGCCGACGCCCACCGGAGACGTTCTGGCCGTCGTCGAGCCCGACCGTGTAGCTGCTGCCCTTGGTGCACGACAGGCTGATGCTCTGGTTCACTGTGCCGAAACCTGCCACCACCGGCGCACTGGCGAAATTGATGTTGGGCGTGGTGATCTGGCAGTCGTTGCTGACGGTGAGTGACACGCTGAGGGTCTGGCTGCCCGAGCCGATATCGCGCCCCAGGCAAATACTGCCGATGCCGATGCCCGAACAGTAATTCCAGCTCCAGGCCACCGTCAGGGTCTCGCGGTACACGCCGGCGGCCACATTGCTGCCGATCTGCGTCCGCATATACAGCGGCACCGCCTTGGGCGTAGAGCCGTTGAGCAGCCCCAACAGGTCGAGAATGCCGTTACGGGCGAAGTCGAAGGCCACGCCGCGAGTGATCGGGTAGCTGGTACTGTTGTCAGCATAAAGGGTGTAGTTGATGACATCGCCGCTGGGCCCGACCAGACCGCCGGACGCTGGTGTGATGGTGGCGTAGAAGTGGTCAGTGGACGTGAGCAGGCTGAGCAGCGATCCGGTGCATTGCAGCCCGGAATTGAGGCTCGAGGCGCTCTGCACGGTAGTGCGCACCAGGGTCGAGTTGACGGTGCCGAAAGAGGCCGGCGAAGTGGCCACCGACGAACACAGCGCCCAGGCGGGGCTCGCCAGGGCCAACAAGCCCACCGCCAGCATGCCGCGCTGCCAGCTGTTCATCGACATGGCAGCGGGCCGATCAGGGGTATCGAGCCTTCCTCGTGCGGCAGATCGAACTCGACCGAACACCGGCCAGCGTCGACAACCTCCACCTGCAGCCGATTATGCGGCGACAGATTTTCCAGATAGACCAGGCCATCCCAGCCCACCACCGCCTGGCCGCCGCTTTCTTCGTGGAGTACCTTGCTGCCCAGCTTGAGCGGCTCACCCTGGCCATCGACCAGTTCGATACTGGCCGCCAGCACCCGGTGCAGCGGAAACTCGAGCAAGTAGCCGCTACCTCGCCGCACGGCCACGCGCTGCTCCACCTGGGGCGCCAGCACGTCCGGCGGCAGGTCCATCGGGTCGATCTGGTACTTGCCGCGATAGTAGCCGCTGCTGTACGGCACCAGCAGGTGACCCTTGGCGTCGGTGCGACCGACAACCTGGTTCTCGTAGCTGACCGGCACATCGCCGTAGCCGTTGGTGCTGACCACCACGAAAGCATCGTCGATGCGATTGGCGGCGAACACCCCGGCATCCATCCACACCAGCGAGCCACTGGCATCGGCCCAGCGGGTCATCTCGCCGCTGCTGCCGTAGACACCGGCCTGCAACTGCACCGATTGCAGGCGCCAGGTGACATCGGCCTGGCGATAGGCGTCCCGCGCGCCACCCGTGGCATAGCCCAGGTTGTAGCCCACGCCACCGCCAACCGGAACCGCACGGCTGTAGTTGACCCGCTGCAAGTCCTCACCGTCCTTGCTGCGCTCCGCGCTCACGGCCAGCGTGCCACCATTGAAGTCGAACGGGATCACCAGTTGCGCCTGCACCGCCCAGGCGCTGTCGCCGACCTCGCGGTTGGCCGACAGGTACAAGCTGCTCGCCCCCCACAGGGGTTTGCTCCAGCTGAGGTTGATCAGGCGGGTGCGCGAGCCGTCGCCGGCACGGACGTCGAAGTAACCCGCACCGACGCTACCGTAGCGGTCGAGGTTCAGGCTCAGGGTCACTTGTTCGCTGCTCTCGCTCAATTGCAGATCCGGAGTATCGACCCGCGACAGGTCGGCGTAGTCGCCATGGCGTTGCAGGCGCTGGTAGCTGAAGCCGATGCGCTGGCTGTTGTACTGATAGCCCAAGGCGGTCTGATGGCCCTTCTCGCCATCGAACCGGCTCTGCGCCAGGGCAGCGTTGAGCACGCCGAAGTTGCCCAGGCGCAGGGTGCCGCCAAGGCCACCGAGCAGCATCGATTCGGCGGTTTCCAGGTGACTCTCGAGGGTGAAGGCGTCGCTCAGGCCATAGCGCAGACTGCCCGAGGCCACGCCAGGCCCATAGCCGAAATCACGCACGCCATAGTCGCGGCGCAGGCTACCGGCCGCCACCGAGAAATCCGACAGGCCCTTCTGCAGCAAGCTGCTGGTGACGTAGAACGGCAGCGTGGTGGACACTTGCCGGCCCAGTGCATCGGTGGTGACCACCACCGCCTCGCCGGCCCCGTTGATGAACGGCACGTTGGTCAGGGTGTAGGGGCCCGGTTGCAGCTCGGTGGTGCTGGACTTGTAGCCATTGATGAACAGGTCGAGGGAGGTCGGTACGGCCGCCTCACCGGCAAAGGCCGGCAACGGGTAGGTGACCAGGTCGGGACGGGCGGCGAAGTCGCGCGACAGCTGCAAGCCGCCGACCCGTACCGAACTGGTCCAAGGCAAGGCACCGGTGACGAAATCGCCGGCCTCGTAGGTCAGCAGACGCTGCTCGTCGGTGTACTGCCAGGTGCTGTCGTAGCGCAGGAAGCCTTCTCGGGTGTCGGCATCCGGGGCACCGTTGAACGACTGACGCCACTGCCCGGTGGTGGAGAAGGTGCCCCAACCGTCGAACACCCGCAGTTCGTTCCAGGCCGCCAGATAAGTGCCGCCGTCGTCGGTGTCGTTGAGGTAGGCATCGTAGTTGAACAAGGCACCGAAGCTGCTCCGGGCTTCGCTGGCCGGGTACAGACTGCGGTTACCCACTTGCTGGTCCGGCAACAGGCAGGCGGCACCTGCAGAAGCAGACGCTGGTTCTGGCTGTCGTAGTCGCTGTGCAGGCCGGCCACCTCATCCAGCGCCACCTCGCCCTGCGGGTTGCCTGGCAGCGTTACACCCGCCGCGCGCAGCACATCGCTGGCCACGTACAAATGCCCGGCACGCTGCTGTACCGCTACCAGCTCAGCCCTGGGCATCTGATTGACCAGCAGATCGAGGTACAGCGTGGCATCGGTCACCACCGCAGCCTCGGTGGGAGGCGGCGGCAGATCGTCGGCCACCCCCAGGTTCGGCCCGCACAGGACCAACCCCAGACTCCAGAGGCGGGCAGTCGATGGCAGACATTTCACGCACGGCTTCCAACCATGGTCGGGTCCTCCCTGGGCCCTACTGCTTCGTCGTCAGTCCTATCGCCCTTGCACGATGGCCTCGGCGCTGTCCTGGCCGTTGACTCGGCCTTTGAGCACACTGGCTGCATTGGCCGCGGCGGGCGCTGGCCAGCGCATGCTGGCGCCGGGCAGCACATAGCCGAGCAGCCCCTCGACCAGGGGCTTGGACTGGCCGCCCTGCTGCATCACCACATCGGTCAGGCGAGCGTGCACGGGGCCGGTGTTGCGCAATTCCACATAGGGCTTGCCCTGCACCATCACCGGACGCCAGCTCAGTTGCGGCTGACCGACGCCCTCGGCGCTGCGCCGACCTTGCGGATCGGGCTTGCCCCACAGGCCTTCGCCATACACGAACAACGGCACCGAATAGCGCATCTGCAGACGAATCGCCGCCGCCGTGCCCTTCTCCGCGGCATCGGCCGGCAAGGCCGAAGGAATCTCGTCGATGATGATGCGATAGGCCTTCTCCTGGCCTGCGGGCGAGCTGCCGGTACGGGTCAGGCGGATCAGTTGCTTCTGCCCCGGTGCGATGTTGGCCACCGGGGGACTGCCGATGATCTCGCGCTGGGCCTGGAACTGTTCCTGGTAGTCACCCTGGCGCCAGGCGAACACCCTCACCTGCAGACTGGCCGGCGCCGTTCCACGGTTTTCCAGCCACAGCGCACCGGCCTTCTGGTCGGCTTCGAGCACAGGATCGATCGGCCAGATCAGCACCGAGGTGGCAGCCTGCAGCGGCAAGCTCGCCAGCAGCAGCAAACCGAACAATCCGCACTTCCCTTTGACGCCTGCGCGCATAGCGCTCTCCTTGTTTCGTACTTGTCGATGCCAAACGATCACCAGGTCACCGTCACCTGGACGGCATCGGTGTAGGTCCCTGCCGGCAACGTGCCGGGCAGTTGGGTACGGGCGTACACCGGCAGCTTGATCGCAGCGGCGTCGGTGTAGGTGAGCGCCACACTCTGGCCGATCCCCAGGCTCTGGCTGTAGGCGGCGTCCCGATACAACTGGTAGGCGAGCAACTGCGTACCGCCACTGCGCTTGAGGTTGCGCGTGCCGCTGGCGCTGTTCTGGCCGCCGTCCAGGCTCATGGACAAGGCCACGCCGGGGGTGCACTGGAAGGTCACCGTGGTGCCTCCCAGCGAGGTGCTCAGCGTGCTGGTGGCCAAGGCCGACTGGGTGCCGAAGTCGAGACTGCCGTAGCGGGTCACGCCGCCCACTACCAGGCACCCGGCAACCACCTGAGCGGTTACCTGGAACGTGCTGGTGGTCGCCGCAGGCAATGGCGCGGCCAGCAGCAGCGCGCCCCCTGCAAGGCAAAACGACAGGCTTCGGCGCATGGCTCAGAAGGTCAACTCGACCGCCACCGTGTCGGTGTACACCCCGGCCGGCAGACCCGCCTTGCCGAGCGCCTGGCCATACAGGTTGACGGTCTGCGCCACGCCGGTGCTGGTCGGCAGGGTGATGGTGCCATCGATGGCCAGCAACTGGGTGCGCCCGGCATCGGTGTAGAAGTCATAGGGCACGAAGTTGCCGGCGCCGTCGGCCAGCGCTCGCGTGCCCCCGGTCGACTGGCCATCGTGGGCGCCGGCGCGCACGCGGATCGACGGCACGGTGCCTGCAGAACAGAGGATGCTCATGGCACCGCCACCGGGGCCCAGTACCTGTGCGTTGGCGCTACCGAACAAAGCATCCTGGGTGCCGAAGTCCAGGGCACCGAAGTTCAACCCGGAAGTGCCGGCGCTGCCGTTGACCTGGCAGGCCGACGTCAGCGTCAGGGTCGAGTCGATGGTTCCGGTCACGGTGGCCCCGTGGGCCTGCGAGGCCAGTGCCAGACCGAGGCCGGCGAGTAGGCAACGGGTCATGTGGTTGGGCATGTGTCAGTCTCCTTGTGTCGCTACCAGTCCAGGGTCACCCTCAACGTGTCACGGTAAAGCCCGGCGGGTAGCGAGCGCGGTTGTGCCACCACTACGCCGTAGATGGGAATCGGGATCTGCCGAGTGCTGTTGATGGTGAAGGCTCGTGCCTGGCCGATGCCGTAGCGGCTGTTACCGCCTGGATCGACCGCCAGTTGATAGGGGATCATTTCGCGGCCATTGCTCAGGCGCCGCACGCCATCGCTGCCGTTAAGGTCGCCATTGATGCGTACGTTGAACGCCCGTACCTCAGGCGTGCAGCTGATTTGCAAGCGGCCATCGCCGCCGGCTTCATCGACTCGCGTGCGCAGCGGCTGTTCCCAGCTCGGTCCACGCTCGCCGAAGTCCATCAGCCCGGGGTTGGCCAAGGTCGCCGGTTGCTCGCTGTCGCTATCGATCTGGCACGCTGCACTGATCACCAGTCGAGCCTGAATGAAACCGGTACTGGTGCCATGCGCCCCCGCGCTCGGTACCAACAGCGGTCCCAGGGACAGCAGCAGGATCGTGGTGCGGTTCATGGCGACACATCCTTGTGCATGGCGGCCTCCTACCAGGTGACCGTGACTTTGAGCAGGTCGGCATACAGGCCTGCCCGGGGGACCCAGGCCAAGCGGTCGATTCGGGCATACAACGGAAGCTCCACCGAGCCGCTGTCAGGCACCCGCGCCGACTGCGCGACGTCGACGGGCAAGGGCTGTCGCCACGCCGCATCGCGGTACAGGCGGTAAGGGATGGGCCGTGCCTGGCCATCGCCGCTGCTCAGAAAACGCAGCTCGCCGACGCCACCATGCTGGCCACCGTCGACCCGCACCTGATAGGCGGTACCGGGGTTGCACTCCAGGCGCGGCGGGCGCTGGGCGAGCAGCACGCCACTGAGCGGCGCACCCGGGCCGTCCAGGCGCGCAGCGCTGCCCAGGTCAATTCGACCCAGGGCCTGCGCGCCGGCGTCGCGCTGCTGAGTGACCAACACGCAGCCGCGCTGCACCTGCACCCGCACTTCCACCAGAAAGTCCGCGGCCATGGCGACGTTGCTGCCGGCCAGCAGGCCTATCAGAATGGCCAACGAGCGTTCGAGCACTGCACTATCCTTTTCGGCATCCATGGGTTGAACGTAGCAACCCGGCCTCGATACGCCAGCGCTCTTTGGTGTTAACGCCAAAGACCTAGTCCAGCGACAGGTACTGGAGAAATTTCACGAATGGGTCGAACCCCTCGCGATCCTGCGCCTCCAATGGCCATAGGCCGGCAAAGCCTTCGACATTCTGGTACGGTGCATGACGTTCACCGACCTGTACCAGGCGCAGGGACTTCGCCCGGACAGCCAAAACGGAGTGTTTCATCAATGACTGCAGACAACGCCTTGGCCGCGGCCGTGGAACGCTGTGCCCAGGAACCGATCCAGATCCCTGGCAGCATCCAGCCCCAGGGCTTCCTGCTGGTGCTGGACGAACAAGACCTGCGCATACTCCAGGCCAGCGAGAACGTCGAGCGTTGGCTCGGCATCTCGGCCAGCGACCTGGTCGACCAGCGCTTCGACGACCTGGTCAGCGAAGGCTTCGACCTGCGTGCCAAGCTCGGGCTGCTGCCCGAGGACGAGGTATTCCCGTTCCATATCGGCGACGTCCACCTGCGCCAGGGCGCCCCCTACACCGAGTCCCTGCGTCTGTTGGCGCATCGCCACGACCAGGTGCTGATCGCCGAGTTCGAGCCGTCTCGTCTTGGCTCCGAGCTGACCGAGCAAGGTGACTACTACCCACTGGTGCGCGGCTTCGTCAGCAGCCTGCACCATGCCGAGACCCTTGAACAACTGCTGCAGCAATCGGTCGAGCAGATCAGGCGCATCACCGGCTTCGGTCGGGTCAAGGCCTATCGCTTCGATGCCGAAGGCAACGGCCAGGTGCTCGCGGAAGTGGCCGACGCTGGCTACCCGCGCTACCTCGGCCTGCACTTCCCGGCCTCGGACATCCCGAGACAGGCCCGCGAGCTGTACCGGATCAACCGCATCCGGGTCATCGAAGACGCCAACTACCAGCCGTCGCCCTTGGTCCCCGGCAACAACCCGCGTACGGGCAAACCGTTAAACATGAGCTTCGCCGCCCTGCGCAGCGTCTCGCCGGTGCACCTGCAATACATGCGCAACATGGGCACATTGGCGTCGATGTCGTTGTCGATCATGGTCGATGGCGAACTGTGGGGGTTGATTTCGTGCCACCATGACACCCCGCGCCCGGTGGATTTCCGCACGCGTACCGCCTGTGAACTACTGGCCAGCGTGCTGTCCCTGCAGATCGAGTCGCGTGAGTCGCACGCTTACACGCGCAAGCTGCTCGATCTGCGTCGGCACATCGTGCAGATGATTTCCTCGATGGCCGACCACGACAGTGTCAGCGAAGGCCTGCGCGCCTTGCCCGACGTTCTGCTGGCATTCACCGGTGCCACTGGCGCGGCGCTGATTTCCGCCGAGCGATGCGACCTGATCGGGCAGACGCCTTCGGCTGCCCAGGTCAATGCCTTGGTGCATTGGCTGGCCGAGCGAGGCGACGACAGTATCTTCCAGACCGACAACGTGGGCCGCGATATCGAGCCCCTTCCGGAACTGGCCGAGTGCATCGGCGGCGTGCTGGCCGTGCCCATTTCCAAGATCCATTCCCACTATCTGTTGTGGTTCCGCCCCGAGCAGGTGCGCACGGTGGACTGGGCCGGCCGCCCCGACAAGGAAATCGGCCCGCAAGGCATGCTCAACCCTCGGCACAGCTTCGACCATTGGCAGGAGCAGATCAGCGGCTATTGCATGCCATGGGACCCCCTGATCATCGAAGGCGTGGCCGAATTGCGCAATGCCGTGCTCGGCATCGTCCTGCGCAAAGCCGAGGAAATGGCGCAACTTGCCGGCGAACTGCGCCGATCGAATAAGGAACTCGAGGCGTTTTCCTACAGCGTGTCCCATGACCTGCGCGCGCCGCTCAGGCACATCGCCGGCTACACCGAGCTGTTGAGCGAAATCGAGGGCAAGGGCTTGAGCGAGCGTGGCTTGCGTTTTCTCCAGCACATCGAAGAAGCTGCGCATTTCGCCGGCACCCTGGTGGACAACCTGCTCAACTTCTCGCAGATGGGGCGCTCGGCCCTGCGCCTGTCGGACGTCGACCTCAACGCCTTGGTCGAGTCCATCCGCAACGAACTCGCCCCCGACTACCAAGGCCGCAAGATCGTCTGGGAGATCGAGCCGTTGCCCAAGGTGATCGCTGACCCGGCATTCATCAACCTGGCGCTGCAGAACCTCATCGGCAACGCCATCAAATACACCCGAAGCCGGGAAGTCGCACGCATCCACATCGGCGCCGTGGAGCATGCGCAGGAAATCGAAGTGTGCATCCGCGATAATGGTGTCGGCTTCGACATGGCCTACGTCAACAAACTATTCGGAGTGTTCCAGCGCCTGCATCGCATGGAAGACTTCGAAGGCACCGGCATCGGCCTGGCCAGCGTACGACGTATCATCGAACGTCACGATGGCCGGGTCTGGGCCGAGGGCCAGCTCGACCAGGGTGCCAGCTTCCATTTCACCCTACCCCGTTCCGCACCGTCTATCTGAGGCATCCGTAACATCATGCTCAAACCCATCCTGCTGGTCGAAGACAACCCCAGGGACCTTGAACTGACACTGTTGGCCCTGGAACGCAGCCAGTTGGCCAATGAAGTCATCGTCCTGCGCGACGGTGCCGACGCCCTTGACTACCTGCTGCGCCGCAATGCTTATGCCGATCGCGATGATGGCAACCCGGCGGTACTGCTGCTTGACCTCAAGCTGCCCAAGGTCGATGGCCTGGAGGTGCTCAAGGAAGTGCGTGCCACGCCAGAGCTGCGCAGCATTCCAACGGTGATGCTGACGTCCTCGCGCGAGGAACCCGATTTGCTGCGCGCCTATGAACTGGGCGTCAATGCCTACGTGGTCAAGCCGGTGGAGTTCAAGGAGTTCGTCGCAGCCATTTCCGATCTCGGCATCTTCTGGGCGGTGCTCAACGAGCCACCGCCCGGTTCGTTGCGCCTGAGCCGTCGTGGCAGTCACTGAGGCCAACGCGAAGATGCTGCCAAACCCGCTAAAACTGCTGATGGTCGAGGATAGCTCGCTGGATGCCGAGTTGACCCTCATGCGCCTGGAGCGCAGCGGCCTGCAGTTGCAGTCGCAACTGGTGTTCGACCACATCGGCGTCGAGCATGCCCTGCGTGAGGCCAGCTTCGACCTGATCCTCTGCGATTGCGTGCTGCCGGGGTCTTCCGGCACCGAGGTGCTGGCCATCGCCCAACGCATGGCGCCGGATGTGCCGTTCATCTTCCTCTCGGGCATCTATGGCGAAGAGCACGCGGTGGAGATGATCCGCCTGGGTGCCACCGATTACCTGCTCAAGAAGAACCTGCCCCTGCTGCCCAAGGCCGTGCGCCGGGCCCTGACCGAGGTCCAGGAACGCCAGCGCCGGCGTCGCGCCGAGGAGGCCCTGGCCGACGTCGAGGCGCGCGCCCGCATCGCCATCGATGCCGCCGGTATGGGCACCTGGGACCTGCGACCGCAAGAGGGCCTGCTGCTCTGGGACGACCGCTGCAAGACCCTGTTCGGTCTGCCGGTGGACACCGAAATGAGCCTGGAAGTGTTTTATGACGGGATTTACGACGAAGACCGAGAGCGGGTGCGCGAAGCCGTGCACCAGGCCATGCGCCCAGACAGCGATGGCCGCTACTCGGTCGAGTTTCGCATCCAGCCCCAGGGCCGTGAGCCCCATTGGCTGCTGAGCAGCGGTCAATGCCAGTTCGTCGATGACCAATGCGTGCGCTTTTCCGGCGTGCTGCAGGACATCCACGCCCAGCGCATGGCCACCCAGGCGCTCAAACAGCTCAACGAGATGCTTGGCGAGCGGGTCGAGCGCCGTACCCGCGAGCGCGATCGTGCCTGGGAACTGTCCCAGGACTTGCTGGCCGTGCTTAACAAGGACCTCACCCCCGTCGCCCTGAACCCGGCTTGGGAAGCCAGCCTGGGTTTCTCCCGTGAACGGCTGAGCCAAGCATCACTGCTGCAATTGCTGCCGGACGCCGACCAGGAAGCGCTGCTCACCGAGCTCGCCGCCCTCACCCATGGCCGCACCAGCGCCCGCTTCGTCGGCCGCATCAAGCATGCCAGCGGCCAACTGCGCTGGCTGTCGTGGGCGGTGGTACCGGAAGATACCCTGCTCTATGTGGTCGCCCGCGACATCACCAGCGAGCGAGAAAACGCCCTGGACTTGGCCGAGGCCAACAGCCGCCTGCGCGAGCAGATCACCGAACGCGAGCGTATCGAAGCCGCACTGCAACAGATGCAACGTCTGGAAGCTGTCGGCCAGCTCACCGCTGGCGTGGCCCACGACTTCAACAACCTGCTGACAGTGATCCTCACCGGTGCCAGTTTTCTCGAACGCGATCTGACCCGCGGCGATGTCGACAAGGCGCGTAGCCGCCTGACGCATATCCGCGAAGCCGGCGAGCGTGGCGCCAAGCTCACCTCACAGCTGCTGTCCTTCTCCCGCCGCCAACGCCTGGAGCCGGTGCCGTTGCACCTCAACCGCACCTTGGCAGGTCTCGAGGAACTGCTCAGCCGCACCCTGGGCGGCAACATCTCGGTACGCCTGGATCTGGACCCCAACCTCTGGCAGGCCCTGACCGACCCGACCCAGACCGAGATGATCATTCTCAACCTGGCGATCAACGCCCGCGATGCCATGCCCGATGGCGGCCAACTCACCCTCTCGACACACAACACCCGCATCGACGCGCCCCCTCAGCGCCCGGAGGATCCAGAGCCGGGCGACTACGTGATGCTGAGCATCCGTGACACCGGTTGTGGCATGAGCGAAGAAGTGGTCGCGAAAGTATTCGAACCCTTCTTCACCACCAAGGACATCGGCAAGGGTTCCGGCCTTGGACTGGCGCAGGTGTTCGGCTTCGCCAAGCAATCGGGCGGCGGCGTGCGCATCGATACCGCGCCAGGGCGCGGAACCCTGGTGGCGGTGTATCTACCGGCCGTCAAGCAGCCGACGGCCTGCGAAGCGCCGACCCCGGTCGCCATGCAGTCGCTGGCCGACAGCGGCACCGACCGCACTGTGCTGCTGGTGGACGATGACCATCTGGTGCGGGACATGCTCGATGACGTACTGCGCCAGTTCGGTTATGAAGTCCGCCAGGCCCACAGCGGCGAGCAAGCGTTGGCGCTGTTGGACGATGGCATCGACCTGCTGCTGACCGACTTCGCCATGCCTGAATTCAACGGCGCGCAACTGGCCATGGCGGCCCGCCTGCGCTACCCGCGCCTGCCGGTGGCATTCCTGACCGGATATGCGGAGTTGCAGGGCCTGGAACTGCCGGACAGCGTGGTCATCCAGAAGCCGGTGCAGGCCCAGGAGTTGGCCCGGGTGCTGAACGAGCTGTTGCGCGTCCATTAGCCCTTTCACGGCAGATGCCCGTGGGCGCGGAACCCCTGCGCCCACGGGCATTTCTGCTGCCCATTACCTGAAAAAATGACGGAAACGACCAATCCCAGCGCATGCCTGCACTGAGAAGAAAAAATCAGAATAGAGAAAATGGCAGGGGCGGCTGGATTCGAACCAACGCATGGCAGGATCAAAACCTGCTGCCTTACCGCTTGGCGACGCCCCTGTATCGGATGCAGCGAAAGCTGCTCTGACAATTCCACATGACTGACAGCGTGTGGTTGCTGTCGTGGAATGCGCGGCACTTTAACAACATTAATTCGATCTGTGAAGCCCCGATGCAAAAAAAGATTCAATAAAACAGCGAGTTAGTGGTCTGTACCTCTATCGGGGGCAACCACCTGTCGTTTTTCCCCGGTAATGCTTCAACTCAATCGCGTTCGCCCATTCCAATCAGATAACCCTGTGCATGCAAGGAGGAACCCCATGCCTGTCTCTCACGACCTCTACCAAGATTTGCACTACCCTCGCGAGATCGTCCAGCAACGTCGCCAGAATGATCCGACCCTGGACCGACTGTTGGACGAATACGTGGATATCGACAATCAGGTGCTGGCAGCGGAAGCCATCTCCGCAGGCAATTTCGTGGATGAGGACTTGCGCCACCTCAAGGAGCGCCGCCTCGCGATCAAGTTCATGATCGAGCGTCAACTCGAGCGCAAGGCCTGACCTATCTGTTCTGGCGATCATCGCCGGGCATTTTTTCTATTGGTCAAAACGCGCATCCTCGGGCAAGCTGCGCGCTGCCCTGCCATCGCCCGAGGAGGCTACGTCTTGTCCGCCTGGATTCCCAACCCGTTGCGCAAGCGGGTCCAGCGCTCGCGCTCCCATTCATCCACGCACAGTGAACTGCTGGCCTGGTTCGAGGCCAAGGCCACCGAGCGCGGCTACCAGCTCAGCGATGGCCAACGTACGGTGATCGACTGCATGGCCGAACAACTGGCTCACCTGGGCGACGGTCAGCCGCGCAGCCTGTACCTGTATGGCGCCGTGGGCCGGGGCAAGAGCTGGTTGCTCGATGGTTTCTTCCAGGCCGTACCGGTCCAGGCCAAGCGCCGCCTGCACTTCCATGATTTCTTCGCCCGCCTGCACCAGGGTATGCACCGCCACCGCGCCCTGGACGATGCCTTGGCCACCACGTTGAACGAACTGCTGGGCGATTGCCAGGTGTTGTGCTTCGACGAATTCCATGTGCACGACATCGGCGATGCCATGCTGCTGACGCGCCTGTTCAACGCCTTGTTCGCCCGCGGCATCTTCCTCTTGGTCACCTCCAACTACGCACCCGAGGGACTGCTGCCCAATCCGCTGTACCACGAGCGCTTCCTACCGGTGATCCGCCTGATCAACGATCGCATGCAGGTGCTGGAAGTCGGCGGTGACACCGACTTTCGCAGCCTGCCGGCCAACCGCGCGCATCAGCGCTTCACCCAAGGTCACTATGCATGGCCGGGCGACGCCGCGCAGCGCCAGGCGCTGCAGGTGCCAAACCCACAGCCGGTCATCCTCGAAATCAACCAGCGCGGCCTGCGGGCCCTGGCGTGCGAGGGCCGACGGGTGATGTTCGCCTTCGCAGACCTGTGCGAGCAGCCTACAGCGGTGATCGACTACCTGGCACTGGCCGGGCAGTACGACCAATGGATCATCGATGGCTTGGACGATCTTTCCGAGTGTTCGTTGGCGGCGCAGCAACGCTTCGTCAACCTGGTGGACGTGCTCTACGACCAGGACCGTCAGTTGACCGTGATCGGCCGGCGTCCGTTGGAAGAAAGCCTGGGGGGCGCGATTGCCGACCTGATGCGCACGCGCAGCCGGTTGGGGCAGTTGCATCAGGTGGGGCCGGAAAGCCCCGTCGCCTGATCCGGCCTCTTCGCTCCCACAGATACAGCGAGATTCCTGTGGGAGCGGGTTCACCCGCGAAAGGACCAGCGAGGTATACGAATCACCCCACCCTGGGCAAGTCCGCCAGCACCGCCTCGATTTCCCCCAGTACCGCTGGGTCATCCAGAGTCGACGGCGGCGTGTAGGCCTGCCCGTCGGCGATCTTGCGCAACACCGCGCGCAGGATCTTGCCCGAGCGCGTCTTGGGCAGCCGCTTGACCACGCGGACCCGATTGAAGCAGGCCAGCGCGCCGATTGCCTCGCGTACTCTGCCCACCAACTCCACCCGCAACTGCGATTCGGCAATCCCCTCGCCGTCTTTGAGCACCACCAGGGCCAGCGGCACCTGCCCCTTGATGTCGTCGTGCACACCGATCACCGCGCACTCGGCCACTGCCGGATGACATGCCACCAGGTCTTCCATTTCACCGGTCGACAAGCGATGCCCGGACACGTTGATCACGTCATCGGTGCGCCCCATGATGTAGACGAAACCTTCATCGTCCAGGTAGCCCCCATCGCCGGTGTGGTAGTACCCCGGATAGGTCTGCAGATAGGCCTGCAGGTAGCGCTCATGATCGCCCCACAAGGTCTGGCTGCAGCCCGGTGGCAATGGCAGCGCGATCACGATCGAACCTTGGTGATTGGGCCCGAGCAGATGACCCTCGTCGTCCAGCACCTGCACGTGATAACCCGGTACCGCACGATTGCTCGACCCCGGACGCGCCTCGCTGCCGGCCAGGCCTACGCAGGGCGCGGTCACTGGCCAGCCGGTTTCGGTCTGCCACCAGTGGTCGTGCACCGGCTTGCCACTCACCTGCTCCAGCCACGCGTGCGTGCTGGAATCGAGCTTCTCGCCGGCCAGGAACAATTGGCGCAACGAGCTCAGGTCGTGGCGCTGCAGCAATTCGCCGTCGGGGTCTTCCTTGCGGATCGCGCGCATGGCGGTTGGGGCACAGAACAGGGCATTGACCCGGTACTGCTCGACCACCCGCCAATAGGCCCCCGCATCCGGCGTGCGGATCGGTTTGCCTTCGTAGAACACCGTGGTGCAGCCGCTCATCAACGGCCCATAGACGATCAACGAGTGGCCGACCACCCAGCCTACGTCGGAAATGCCCCACCACACATCGCCGGCCTGCATGCCATAGATGTGCTGCATGGCGTAGCGCAGCGCCACCGCATTACCGCCGTTCTCACGCACGATGCCCTTGGGTTTGCCGGTGGTGCCGGAGGTGTACATGATATACAGCGGATCGCCCGCCTCGAGCGCCACCGGCTCCACCGGCTCGACGCCAGCCAGCGATTGCTGCCAGTCCAGGTCGCGACCGGGCTGCAATGTCGCGGCAACCTGCGGCCGCTGCAGCACCAACACATGACGCGGTTGGTGACGGGCCAGTTGCACGGCGCGGTCGACCAACGGCTTGTATTCGATCACCCGGTCGAACTCCAACCCGCAGGAGGCGGTGAGCAACAGGGTCGGGCGGGCATCGTCGATGCGCAACGCCAGCTCGTTGGCGGCAAAGCCGCCGAACACCACCGAATGCACAGCGCCGATCCGCGCGCAGGCGAGCATGGCCATGGCCGCCTCGGGCACCATCGGCATGTAGATGATCACCCCATCGCCCTTGCCTACCCCTAGCTTGCGCAGCAGCCCGGCCAGGCGCGCCACCTCGTCGTGCAATTGTCGGTAGGTGAAGGTGCGTTGCGTGGCGGTCACAGGGGAGTCGTAGACCAACGCCAGCTGATCGCCGCGACCCTGTTCGATCTGATGGTCCAGAGCCAGGTAGCAACTGTTCAAGGTGCCGTCGGCGAACCAACGATGGGTGCCGTCGGGATTGGCTTGCAGGGTCTGGCTGGGCGCGCGGTACCAGGCCAGTCGGGCGGCTTGTTCGGCCCAGAAGGCAGCAGGGTCGGCGATGGATTGGGCGTAGCTGTGCTGATAGGTCATGGTGACGAAAACCCGGTACTTGTTGTTATTGAAGGGCGAAACCTGAGTATGGACCCCAGCGCCAGCGCCGCCATGGGACTAAAGTCACAACCGACCTGCAGATTTGCATGGACGCCGAAATGCCCCATAACAGTGCAAAGGTTCTAGAATAGCCGCCCCTCCCAGCCACAGAGCAGCTCATGGACATCGATCAGGCTCGAACCTTTCTGGAAATCGTGCGCTGCGGCAGCCTGGTCGCCGCCGCCGAACGCCTGTTCGTGTCGCAGACGGCGATCTCCGCGCGGGTCCAGCGCCTGGAGCGACAACTGGGCTGCCAGCTGTTCGTGCGCAGCCGCAGCGGTGCCAGCCTGACCAGCGATGGCGAGGCCTTCGTCAGCTATGCCAACCAGCTGGTGCAGACCTGGGAGGCCGCCCGGCGCGATCTGCCGCTGCCTACCGGTTGCCAACAACTGCTGCACATCGGGGGTGAGGTCAGCCTTGGCAATCCGATGATGCTCGACTGGGTCAGCGCCCTGCACCAGGCCTTGCCCAGCCATGCCATCCGCAGCGAGGTCAGCGATGGCGAGTCGTTGTTGCGCAAGGTGGAAATGGGCCTGCTCGACGCTGTGCTGGTCTATCAGCCGACCTACGGCCCCGGCCTGCAGGTGGAGCAGTTGATGGAAGAGAAGCTGATCCGCGTGCGCCGGGTCGACCGCCCCGAACCCTATATCTACATCGACTGGGGCGAAGCCTTCCGCCGTCAGCACGACGCCGCCCTGCCGGAGTGCGCGCGCCCGGCACTGAGCTTCAACCTCGGCCCCCTGGCCCTGCAGTTCATTCTCGACCAGGGCGGCAGCGGTTACTTCCGCACGCGAGTGGTCCAGGCCTACCTGGACAGCGGCCTGTTCGAGCGGGTGCCACAGGCCCCGGAGTTCACCTATCCGACGTTCCTGGTCTATCCGCGCGAGCGCGATAGCGAAGCCTTGCAGCAGGCAATCGCGGTGCTGCGCCGACTGGTATCGGCTGGCACCAGCGACTGGTCACAGCGATGGGATCCGTTGATCTGATGCTGGCTCGGAAACACGGAGCAGTTGGCGCTTGAGTCCGGCGATCAGATCGGTCTGGGTGATCACCCCCACCAGCTGATCGCCGTCGAGCACCGGCAGGCAATGCAGTCCCTGCTCGCCCAGCAGCGGCAGCAGGCGCTCCAGCGGATGCTGACTGCTGACGCTGATCACGTGCCGGGTCATCACCTCGGCCATGCGCACCTTGCTGCGCCGCAACAGCCCGCGGCGCCGGCGCATGGCCGGCCCGACCAGGTCGCTGAGGCTGACCATGCCGACCAGTTGGCCCTGCTGCAGCACCGGCAGGGTTTTCAGGTGGTGGCTGTCGAGCATTTTCCAGGCCTGTTCCAAGGTGGTGTCGGGCGAGGCGAACTGCACGTCGCGAGACATTACCAAGGCTGCCGTGATACCGCCCAGACTGCGCTGCAGGGCATGTTGCTCGGTGGCCAGGATAATGCGCTCCAGTTCGTCGCGAGTGACATCGACGAACTCACCGATCTCCTCGAGGGCAAAGTCCAGGTCAGCGGCGGTGACACCCACCCGTTCGCTAGGCAAAGAATCGCGGGTATGGTGCAGATCCTTGCGCGGCGCGGCGCCCTTGGGATAACGCACGCCGGTGAGCCGGTTGTAGACCACCGCCACGGCGACCAGGATGAACGCGTTGAGCAGCACCGGTTCGACCAGGTGATCGCCCAGCGCGGTGAGCCCCGGATCGGCCAGCACCGCTCCGACCGCAACGGCTCCCCCCGGCGGGTGCAGGCACCGCAACAGGCACATCACCAGGATGGCGACGCCCAGCGCTGCGGCGGCGACCCACAATCCTGGGCCGAAGCCCGCGCGCATGGCCAGCCCAACCAGACAGGCCAGTCCATAGCTGCCGAGTACTGGCCACGGCTGGGCCAGCGGTCCGGAGTGCACGGCAAACACCAGCACCGCCGAAGCCGCCAGCGGGCCCAGCAGGTGTAGAGCGATAGCGGGCCCGTAAGCCAGGCTGGTCAACCAGCCGGCCAGGAACAGCCCAAGCGATGCGCCGATACCGGCACGTATCCATTGTTTAGGGGTGATCGTGAGGGGCGCCGGCAACAATCGCTGCAGACGACTTTCGAAACGCGAGGCAGGCATTGGAATATTCGTACTACGTCGTTTTTCTGTTCTAAAAAGAAAGCCCAGCCGAGCCGGCCTGGGCCTTGCATTGCCGTGGCAATGACACAAGAGGCTCCGTCCGTGGAGGTGATGGAAACCTGAAGGGTTTCGCCAAGTCATTGTGCCGGGCGCGTACGGTAGTGACTAATGCAAAAAAATGCCGCTTTAGTGCAATTTTTTTTATGCCTGTATTCGGCGCCTATGCAGGTCAGCGACTCTTGCGCGGCAAGTCGATACTCACCCGCAAACCGCCCATGGGGCTCTCCAGCAAGGCCAGACGCCCACCCCAGGCCTCGACGATGTCGCGCACGATTCCCAGGCCAAGGCCATGCCCATCGACCTGCTCATCCAGGCGCGAACCTCGCTCCAGCACCTGCTCGCGCTGCCCAGCCGGAATGCCCGGACCATCGTCGTCGACCCACACCTGGAAGCCATCGGCGCTCGGCGCGATGCCCAGGCGCACCTCGCTGTCGGCCCACTTGCAGGCGTTGTCCAGCAGGTTGCCGAGCAGCTCCAACAGGTCTTCGCGATCCCAGGGCAGGAGCAGACCAGGCGTGACGTCGCGAGCGATCAGCAGGCCTTCGCCATGGATCATCCCCAAGGTGGCGAGCAAACCCGGCAGCTCGACATCGCAGTCGAACTGCGCGCCGGGCAAGGCATCGCCGGCCAGGCGCGCCCGGTTCAACTCCCGGGCCAGGCGCTGTTCGATCTGCGCCAGCTGATCACGCATCTGCGCACGCACCTCGGGCAGGTCCTTCAGGCGCTCGCTGGAAGCCAGGCTGAGCAACACCGCCATCGGCGTTTTCAGGGCATGGCCGAGGTTGCCCAAGGCGTTGCGCGAACGGCGCAGGCTGTCCTCGGTATGACTGAGCAGGTGGTTGATCTGGTCGACCAGCGGCGCCAGTTCGATGGGTACTTGGGCGTCGAGTTGCGAACGCTGGCCCTGCTGCAGTTGGGCGATCTGCTGACGTGCACGCTCCAGCGGGCGCAGCGAGCGGGTGACGGTGATGCGCTGCAGCACCAGGATCAGCAACAGCGCCACGAGGCCCATGCCCAGGCCGATCTGCTGCAGACGCCGAAAACCCTCGCGCACCGGCGAGTAGTCCTGCGCCACGCTGATGGATATGTCCTGCCCCAGGCGCCGATAGTCCGCGCGCAGGGCGAGCAACTGCTGCCCTTCCGGACCCAGTTCATGGCTGTCGGAAAGCCCGGGCGCCGCCGGTTTTGGCATGTCCAGGTCCCACAGCGAGCGGGATCGCCAGGTGCGCTTGTCGAAGTCGATGCGGAAGTAATAGCCGGAGAATGGCCGTTGGTAGGCTGCGGAGATGCGTCGCTCGTCCAACTGCAAGCCATTGGGCCCATTCACCAGGGCGACCAGCAGATTCTCCGACTCCTTGCGCAGGCCGTTTTCCAGATAGCGCTGCAAACCGGCCTCGAACAGCCACAGGGTGAGCTGCGCGAGCCCCACGCCCACCACCAACAACACGGCGACGAGGCCCAGGCTCAGGCGAGCCTGGATCGACTTCACCCAGCGCTCCCTGCGTAGATGTAACCCTGTCCGCGGCGCGTTTCGATCACGCTGCGGCCGAGCTTGCGGCGCAGGTGGTTAACGTGCACTTCCAGGACATTGGAGTCGCGCTCGGTTTCACCGTCGTACAGGTGCTCGGCCAGGTGACTCTTGGAGAGGATCTGCTGCGGGTGCAGCATGAAATAGCGCAACAGACGGAACTCGGCGGCGGTCAGCTGGATATCGACGCCATCGCGCAACACGCACTGGCGGCTTTCATCCAGCTGCAGACCGGCAGCCTCCAAGGTCGGCTGGTTGGCCAGGCCGCGCGCACGGCGCAGCAAGGCCTGGATACGCAGCTGCAGCTCCTCGGGGTGGAACGGCTTGCTCAGATAGTCGTCCGCCCCCGCCTTGAGCCCCTCGATACGCTCGGACCACGAGCCGCGTGCAGTGAGGATCAGTACCGGGGTTGCCATACCGCCGGCACGCCACTGGGCCAGCACCTGCAAACCCGGCAACCCCGGCAGGCCGAGGTCGAGGATGATCAGGTCGTAAGGCTCGCTCTGGCCCTGGAATACCGCATCGCGGCCATCGGCCAGCCAATCCACCGCATAACCCTGGCGCTGCAGGCTGACGGTCAGTTCATCGGCCAGCGGCACATTGTCCTCGACAAGCAACAGGCGCATGTTCAGTCGTCTTCCTCGTCTTTGAGCAAAGTACCGGTACTGGCATCGAGCTTGATTTCACGCACGACCCCCTGCGGGGTCAGCAGCTCGACTTCGTACTCGTAGCGGTCGTCGTCCTCTTCCAGCTCGGCCTCCAGCAGGCGTGCCCCGGGGTGACGCCCCAGGGCGGTTTCCAGCAGCTGCTCCAGCGGCAGGATGATGCCTTGCTGGCGCAGCTTCAGCGCCTCGTCCTGATCCAGATCGCGGGCCATCGCCAGAGAACAGACGGCCAGCAGCGAAAGCGCCAGGTATCGCGCTGGCCGAGCGAAGTGGATCATCAGCTGTCTCGTTCGTCCTTGAGGACTTCGCCAGTCTTGGCATCCATATCCACATCCCATTCGACGTTCTGCGCGTCACGCAGTTCGACCTTGTAGATGTAGCGACCGTACTCGTTTTCCAGCTCCGAATCGGTGACGGTCGAGCCCGGGTGCTTGGCCACGGCAGTGGCCTTGAGCTCGTCCAGAGATTTGATGGTATTGGCATTGACCAGCTTTACCACTTCGTCTGGCTGCACATCTTTGGCGAAGGCGGCGTTGGCACCCAGGGCAAGAGCGGCGGCGGTGAACAGGGCAGTCAAAGTCTTCATCGGTGTTTCTCCTTGGGAGATGTTCAAGTTGTCTACGGGGTTAAGATTACCCAGCGGTCCTTAATTCAACCTGAAAAGCGCTGGCGGCATGATAGCGCAGCTTTGCGCCGTGGCGCGCATGGCGGGCAGACACCATCGGGCGGCTGCCTCAACGCCGGCAAGCCATGCAGCGGCCATGCTGGTAGACTGCGCGCATTCATCGATTCACACAGAGTTATGACAGCGTGGAAATCTTCAAGGAATTCACTTTCGAATCGGCCCACCGCCTGCCCCATGTCCCTGCCGGCCACAAATGCGGCCGCCTGCACGGTCATTCGTTCAAGGTCGGCCTGCACCTGACCGGCCCGCTCGACCCGCACACCGGCTGGATCCGCGACTTCGCCGAAATCAAGGCGGTGTTCAAGCCGATCTACGAGCAACTGGATCACAACTACCTTAACGACATCCCTGGCCTGGAAAACCCTACCAGCGAAGTGATCGCCAAGTGGATCTGGGATCAGGTCAAGCCGCTGCTGCCTGAGCTGAGCAAAGTACGGATCCATGAAACCTGCACCAGCGGCTGCGAATATTCCGGCGACTGATCCACCGCCCCAGGCCTTCACCGGCCTGGGAATGGCGCTTGATCGGCACTGGCGTCGGAAAAAGCGTCACTCCATCGTGGCGCGCAGGAATGCGGGAGCGATGTAGCGCTCGTAGTGCGCTTCGGAAAGCAGGAAGAACTCGCGGTCGATGGCATCGCGCAGCTGCGGCAGCTCCCAATCGCGGAATTCGGGGAGCAAGGCCATGCCATAGGCTTCGAGGTCGCGGATCATCCGCGCCCCCCGGGCGATCAACTGATAGGCCCAGCAATACTCCGATTGCTGCTCGACGAAACGGATCGAGCGCTGCTGCAATTGCTGACGCAGCAGGTGTTTGTCGAACACTTCCAGCTTGGCCATCATCACCTGCACCAGCAGTTGCTCCAGACGCAGCCAGACCGCGCGTTTCTGCTCGTCGTCATAACCGTTCCACTGGATCACCTCATGGTGGAAACGCTTGCAGCCACGGCACACCGTGTCGCCGTACACCGTCGAGCAGAGGCCGACGCAAGGGGTCTTGATTGACTGGTTGGACATTGGAAAACAACGGCTTGGCGGTAGAACACAAGCCCATGTTAGCCCTTTGTCTAACCAGGGTCACCCGTTAAAGTCGCGATCGCCGCCTTACCTTCGGACATTTTTTGCCGTAGAATCATCCGGCCTTTTCGAGGCAACCATGTCCGTTGGAAGCTGTTTTCAAAGCGTCACGAGCACAGTTCATCCGGTAGAACGGCGTTGGCCCGGGCCATGCACCCCTCGCATGCCCGTGCCAGCCCTCATCAGCTCCCGTTCTGCAGGCGTAAAACTTTGAAAGCAGCTTCTGTAAGGATTCTCTGCGACCCTGGCTGGGCGGCCCAAGAAGCCGTGACCCGCGCATGGGTGCATTGAATGCTGGATGAGCGTCCCGGACACCCTATTTGGGACCACTGATGAGGGTAATAACTGTGCTTGAAGCCTACCGCAAACACATCGAAGAGCGTGCCGCTCTGGGTATCGTGCCCCAGCCGCTGAACGCCGAACAAACTGCAGGCCTGGTCGAGCTGCTGAAGAACCCGCCAGCTGGCGAAGAAACCTTCCTCGTAGACCTGATCACCAACCGCGTTCCGCCAGGAGTCGACGAAGCCGCCTACGTCAAGGCCGCTTTCCTCTCCGCCGTGGCCAAGGGCGAAGCCACCTCCCCACTGATCGATCGCAAGCACGCCACCGAACTGCTGGGTACCATGCAGGGCGGCTACAACATCGAGACGCTGGTCGCGCTGCTGGATGACGCCGAACTGGGCGCCGTCGCGGCCGAACAGCTCAAGCACACCCTGCTGATGTTCGACGCCTTCCACGATGTGGCCGAAAAAGCCAAGGCTGGCAACGTCCACGCCAAGGCCGTACTGGATTCCTGGGCTGCCGGCGAGTGGTTCACCTCGCGTCCGGCCATCGCCGAGAAATACACCCTGACCGTGTTCAAGGTGCCTGGCGAAACCAACACCGACGACCTGTCGCCCGCTCCGGACGCCTGGTCGCGCCCTGACATCCCGCTGCACGCCCTGGCCATGCTGAAAATGGCCCGTGACGGCATCGAGCCACAGCAGCCTGGCTCGGTCGGCCCGCTGGCCCAGATCGAAGCGGTCAAGGCCAAAGGCTTCCCAGTCGCCTACGTCGGTGACGTGGTCGGTACCGGTTCCTCGCGTAAATCCGCCACCAACTCGGTGCTGTGGTTCTTCGGCGACGACATCCCATACGTACCGAACAAGCGCGCCGGCGGCTTCTGCTTCGGCACCAAGATCGCCCCGATCTTCTACAACACCATGGAAGACGCCGGTGCCCTGCCGATCGAATTCGACTGCACCAACCTGGCCATGGGCGATGTCATCGACGTCTACCCCTACAAAGGTGAAGTGCGCCGTCACGGTAGCGACGAGCTGGTCACCAACTTCGAGCTGAAGACCGAAGTCCTGCTGGACGAAGTCCGCGCTGGCGGCCGTATTCCGCTGATCGTCGGCCGTGGCCTGACCGAAAAAGCCCGTGCCGAACTCGGCCAGGGCCCATCGGACCTGTTCAAGAAGCCAGAGCAACCTGCCGACTCCGGCAAGGGCTTCACCCTGGCACAGAAGATGGTCGGTCGCGCCTGCGGTCTGCCAGAAGGCCAGGGCGTGCGCCCAGGTGCCTACTGCGAACCGAAGATGACCACCGTCGGCTCCCAGGACACCACTGGCCCGATGACCCGCGACGAGCTGAAAGACCTGGCGTGCCTGGGCTTCTCCGCCGACCTGGTCATGCAGTCGTTCTGCCACACCGCGGCCTATCCGAAGCCGATCGACGTCACCACCCACCACACCCTGCCAGACTTCATCCGCACCCGTGGCGGCGTGTCGCTGCGCCCAGGCGATGGCATCATCCACAGCTGGCTGAACCGCATGCTGATGCCTGACACCGTCGGTACCGGTGGCGACTCGCACACCCGTTTCCCGATCGGCATCTCGTTCCCGGCCGGTTCCGGCCTGGTCGCCTTCGCCGCAGCCACCGGCGTCATGCCGCTGGACATGCCGGAGTCGATCCTGGTTCGTTTCAAGGGCAAGCTGCAACCGGGCATCACCCTGCGTGACCTGGTCCATGCCATCCCTTACTACGCGATTCAGCAAGGTCTGCTGACCGTCGAGAAGAAAGGCAAGAAGAACGCCTTCTCCGGCCGCATCCTGGAGATCGAAGGCCTCAACGACCTGACCGTCGAGCAAGCGTTCGAGCTGTCCGACGCCTCGGCCGAGCGTTCCGCTGCCGGTTGCACCATCAAGCTGCCAGAGAAGGCCATCGCCGAGTACCTGCAGTCCAACATCACCCTGCTGCGCTGGATGATCGGTGAAGGCTACGGCGATGCCCGTACCCTGGAGCGCCGCGCCCAGGCCATGGAAGCCTGGCTGGCCAAGCCTGAGCTGCTGTCGGCCGACCCGGACGCCGAGTACGCCGAGATCATCGAAATCGACCTGGCCGACGTCAAGGAGCCTGTGCTCTGCGCGCCGAACGACCCGGACGACGCCCGCCTGCTGTCCTCGGTACAGGGTGAGAAGATCGATGAAGTGTTCATCGGTTCGTGCATGACCAACATCGGTCACTTCCGCGCTGCCGGCAAGCTGCTGGACAAGGTCAAAGGGGGTATCCCGACCCGTCTGTGGCTGGCTCCGCCAACCAAGATGGACGCCCACCAACTGACCGAAGAAGGCTACTACGGCATCTACGGCAAGGCCGGTGCACGCATGGAAATGCCAGGCTGCTCGCTGTGCATGGGTAACCAGGCGCGTGTGCAGACCGGTTCGACCGTGGTCTCCACTTCGACCCGTAACTTCCCGAACCGTCTGGGCGACGCGACCAACGTCTACCTGGCCTCGGCCGAACTGGCCGCTGTCGCTTCGATCATCGGCAAGCTGCCGACCGTCGAAGAGTACATGCAGTACGCCAAGGACATCGACAGCATGGCTGCCGACGTCTACCGCTACCTGAGCTTCGACCAGATCGCCGAGTTCCGTGAAGCGGCGGCCAACGCCAAGATCCCGGTGGTTCAGGCGTAAGTTGAGTTGTAGCTTGTAAAAGAAAGCCCCGGCAGCGATGCCGGGGCTTTTTTTTGGTTCTTCACGGATTGTCGGGGAGCTTGGCTTGGCTTGGCTTGGCATTTAGATCGTGAGTTGATCCATTGTGTGTAGCGGCGCTACTGGCCCCTTCCGCC
>NZ_JAHWIW010000054.1:0-27900 GCF_025377065.1 Pseudomonas sp. HD6422
TGCCGGGGGGCCCCCCAACCGGGCGGCCCCCCCGGGGGGGGCCCCCCCCGCGAAGGGGGCGCCGCCGTTCTACAGACTTACTTCACTTCGACTGCCAGGCTCTGGGCAATCTTGCTCTGCCACAGGGCAGGGCCGGTGATGTGCACGGACTCGCCATTGCTGTCGACCGCGACGGTCACCGGCATGTCCTTGACCTCGAACTCGTAGATCGCTTCCATGCCCAGTTCGGCGAAGGCCAGGACCTTGGACTTGCGGATCGCCTGGGCTACCAGGTAGGCGGCGCCGCCAACGGCCATCAGGTAAACGGCCTTGTTGTCCTTGATCGCTTCGATGGCGGTCGGGCCACGCTCGGACTTGCCGATCATGCCCAGCAGACCGGTCTGCTCGAGGATCTGGCGGGTGAACTTGTCCATGCGGGTCGCGGTGGTCGGGCCGGCAGGGCCTACCACTTCGTCACCGACCGGGTCGACTGGGCCGACGTAGTAGATGAAGCGGCCCTTGAGGTCGACCGGCAGCTCTTCGCCACGGTTGAGCATCTCGACCATGCGCTTGTGCGCTGCGTCGCGGCCGGTAAGCATCTTGCCGTTGAGCAGGATGGTCTCACCCGGTTTCCAGCTGGCGACTTCTTCCGGGGTGATGTCGTCGAGGTTGACGCGGCGGGCGCTTGGGCCGGCTTCCCAGACGATTTCCGGGTAGGCGTCCAGCGACGGTGCTTCCAGTTCGGCCGGGCCGGAGCCGTCGAGCACGAAGTGGGCGTGACGGGTCGCGGCGCAGTTCGGGATCATGCACACCGGCAGCGAGGCGGCGTGGGTCGGGTAATCCATGATCTTGACGTCGAGCACGGTGGTCAGGCCGCCCAGGCCCTGGGCGCCGATGCCCAGCTGGTTGACCTTCTCGAACAGCTCCAGGCGGATTTCCTCGAGGCGGTTCTGCGGGCCACGGGCTTTCAGCTCATGGATGTCGATGGATTCCATCAACACTTCCTTGGCCATCACCGCAGCCTTCTCGGCGGTACCGCCGATGCCGATGCCGAGCATGCCAGGCGGGCACCAGCCAGCGCCCATGGTCGGGACGGTCTTCAGTACCCAGTCGACGATCGAGTCGGAAGGGTTGAGCATGGCCATCTTCGACTTGTTCTCCGAACCGCCGCCCTTGGCCGCGACGTCGACTTCGACCTTGTCGCCGGGGACGATGGAGTAGTGGATGACAGCTGGAGTGTTGTCCTTGGTGTTCTTGCGAGCACCGGCCGGGTCGGCCAGGATCGAAGCGCGCAGGACGTTCTCAGGCAGGTTGTAGGCGCGACGCACACCTTCGTTGATCATGTCGTCGACGCTCAGGGTGGCGCCGTCCCAGCGCACGTCCATGCCCACGCGGACGAACACGGTAACGATACCGGTGTCCTGGCAGATCGGGCGGTGGCCGGTGGCGCACATGCGCGAGTTGATCAGGATCTGGGCGATCGAGTCGCGTGCGGCGGGCGATTCTTCACGCAGGTAGGCTTCGTGCATCGCCTGGATGAAGTCGACGGGGTGGTAGTACGAGATGAATTGCAGGGCATCGGCGACGCTCTGAATCAGGTCGTCTTGCTTGATCACGGTCATGCAGCGCGCTCCTCTTAAAGACGGGAACATTCAAAAAGACGCTCGACGGTGCCGACCAGCGTGTCGAAACGCCTTGCAAGGCGCGCCGGCAGGCTGGCCGACGCAAAAGGGCGCGGCAGTATAGCGCGCCTCAACGAGCGAAACACCTGCGTGTGGTCAGGACCATGGTCGGCAATGCCCGGGCATCGTTCTTGCTGGGCATGTACGATGAACACCACCGTCGACCTGGAGATCTCCCGAAATGCCCGAACTCTGCGTGGGCGAGCGCCGCTGGACGGTGCCGACCGGCAGCAACCTGCTCGATGCCTTGAATGCGGCAGGTCTCAACGTCCCCTACAGCTGTCGTGCCGGCAGTTGTCATGCCTGCCTGGTGCATTGCCTCGCCGGGCAGCCGGCCGATGCACTGCCCGAGGCCCTGGCGCTGGACAAGCATGCACAGGGCTGGCGCCTGGCCTGCCAGTGCCGAGTGATCGAAGATCTGCGGGTGGCTGTGTTCGATCCACTGCAGGACGGTTTGCCGGCCCAGGTCTGCGCCGTCGACTGGTTTGGCACTGTGCTGCGCCTGCGCCTGCGACCAGAACGCGCGCTGCGCTACCAGGCTGGCCAGCACATGGTGCTGTGGTTGGGGGCGGTGGCGCGTCCATACTCCCTGGCCAGCCTGCCGGGTGACGATGACTTCCTGGAGTTTCATATCGATTGCCAGCGTCCAGGCGCTTTTTGCGACCAGTTGCGGGGCGTACAGCTCGGTAGCCAACTGCGTCTGGGCGAGTTGCGCGGGGGAGCGTTGCATTACGACCCGGACTGGCAGGAGCGGCCGCTCTGGTTGCTGGCAGCGGGGACCGGGCTGGCGCCGTTGTCGGGCATACTGCGCGAGGCCTTGCGCCAGGGGCATCGCGGCGAGATCAAGGTCCTGCATGTGGCGCACGAGCGCGCAGGGCATTACCTGGCCGAGTCGTTGCGAACGCTGGCCGGGGTGAATGTCGAGTGTGTGCTGGCCGAGCAGTTGGAAACTGCCCTGGCGGGATTGCGGCCGTCATCGCGGCAGACGATTGCGCTGCTGTGTGGATCGCCGGGGAGTGTCGAGCGGTTCGCCCGGCGGCTGTTCATTGCCGGGGTGCCGCGGGGGCAGGTATTCGCCGACGTGTTCCTCGAGCACGCCTGAGGCATCGTCGGCCCCATCGTCGGTAAGCCGGTTCCTACGGCTATCGTAGGAACCGGCCACCGACGATCGGCCCTGGAGGTCGATCAGCCGACCAGCGGATCACCGACGTGCAGGATCTTCATGCCATTGGTGCCACCGATGGTGTGGTAGCTGTCGCCCTTGGTCAGGATCACCCAGTCACCCTGTTCCACCAGACCGCGCTTGAGCAGCTCGTCCACGGCAGCCTGGCTGACCTTGTCGGCTGGCAGCGCAGCCGGGTCGAAGGCGATCGGATAGACGCCGCGGAACATCGAGGCGCGAGCCTGGGTGGCGCGGTGCGGCGAGAGCGCGAAGATCGGCACGTGCGAGCGCAGGCGCGACATGATCAGCGGGGTGTAGCCGCTCTCGGTGAGGGAGATGATCGCTTTAACGCCCGGGAAGTGGTTGGCGGTGTACATCGCTGCCAAGGCGATGCTTTCGTCGCAGCGCTCGAACGTGGTGTGCAGGCGGTGGCTGGACTTCTGGCTGGTCGGATGCTTCTCGGCACCCAGGCAGATGCGCGCCATGGCCTGGACGGCTTCGATGGGGTAGGCACCGGCGGCGCTTTCGGCCGACAGCATCACCGCATCGGTGTTATCCAGCACGGCGTTGGCCACGTCGGACACTTCGGCGCGAGTCGGCATTGGGTTCTGGATCATCGACTCCATCATCTGGGTCGCCACGATCACCGCCTTGTTGTTGCGGCGGGCGTGTTGGATGATCTTCTTCTGGATGGCGATCAGCTCGGCGTCGCCGATTTCCACGCCCAGGTCGCCACGGGCGACCATCACTGCGTCGGAGGCGGCGATCAACTGGTCGAGGGTTTCGTCGTCGGCCACGGCTTCGGCACGTTCGATCTTGGCCACCAGCCAAGCGCTACCGCCGGCTTCGTCGCGCAGCTTGCGGGCGTATTCCATGTCGCTGGCATCGCGCGGGAACGACACGGCCAGGTAGTCCAGATCCATTTCCGCGGCCAGCTTGATGTCGGCCTTGTCCTTTTCGGTCAGGGCCGGCGCGGTCAAACCGCCACCTTTGCGGTTGATGCCTTTGTGGTCAGACAGCGGGCCACCGATGATCACCACGCAGTGCAGGGCATCGGCGGTGGCGGTTTCGACGCGCATGACCACGCGGCCATCGTCGAGCAGCAGTTCGTCACCAACGCCGCAGTCCTTGACCAGGTCGGGGTAGTCGATGCCGACGATGTCCTGGTTGCCTTCGGTCAGCGGGTGCGCGGTGGAGAAGGTGAATTTGTCACCGACTTTCAGTTCGATGCGCTTGTTGCTGAATTTGGCGATGCGGATCTTCGGACCCTGCAGATCGCCCAACAGTGCGACATGGCGGCCGTTCTTGGCGGCGATGTCGCGGATCAGGCGCGCACGCGCCTTGTGCTCGTCCGGGGTGCCGTGGGAGAAGTTCAGGCGTGCCACGTCCAGGCCGGCGAGGATCAGCTGTTCGATCACTTCCGGTGAATTGCTGGCGGGGCCGAGGGTGGCGACGATTTTGGTACGGCGGATGGTCATGCACAGACTCCTATAGTGAAGCGCAGCGAAAGGCTACTCCTGAATCGCGCTGTAGTCATTGTTCCGTTGCACTACCTGCAAACGGCACAGGGTGGCGTTTGAACGGGGGCGGTATCCTTGCAAAACCCTGTGAAGATTTATAGGTAAAGGCCGATACCCTGGCATCAAAGGAGATTTCCCCATGCGAGCCCTGATTGTTTTCGCACTGGCGGTCAGCACCGTCGGCTGCACCCGTTGGTCCATGGACCACCACTTGAACAATGCCTACCGCGCCTATGACCGGGGCGACTGCCAGCGGGTGATGCTGGAGCTGTCGCAGGTCGACCGTACCAGTCGCGCACGGCCGTTCATTCACCCCGAGGTGTCTCTCCTGCGTGGCCAGTGCCTGGAGCGTCAGAAGCTGTACGTCGACGCGGCACAGACCTACGAGTACCTGATTCAGCAGTACCCGCGCAATGAGTATGCCTACCGTGCCCAGGCCCGCCTGCAGACCCTGGAAAAGCTCGGTCATTACCGCCGCGGTGAATCCGCAGTGGCCAGTCCGGTGACCACCACTCCTTGGCGTTAACACCAAGGTGTCTTTTATTTCACGGGAATTGCCGGGCAGCGTGGAGTAACCTGTAAGCCAGATGTAACGACAACCGCCAGTTCCTCGTATTCCTGGCATCGGATACGGACTGCACCTGCGAACATGTTCATCCAGCGCCATATCGAACGCCACCAGCTCCCCTGTGTGCTCAAGGTGTACAACCGCTTTACCGATCAGCCGATCGGCCAGTTGGGCAACGCCTCCGAGGATGGGTTGATGCTGATCAGTCAGTTGCCGGTTCTGGTCGGGCCGGACTACGAGCTGCAGCTGCGCCTGCCGCTGCCGGGCAGCGCCATGCAATTGGTCGATCTCACGGCCAGTTGCCTGTGGTGCCGTGAAGACCAGACGCCCGGCCACTACGATTCGGGATTCATGCTGCTGCAAGCACCCCGCGAGTACGAGGACTTCGTCCGCTCGCTGCGCGATTACTTCAGTTTCAAGCCGGCCAACGCCTCTGCCTGAAGATCCGTGGGTTAGAATCGGGGCGACCTCGATACAGGACGATCCCGTGAGCTCCAGCATCTTCTGGCACGACTATGAAACCACTGGTATCAACCCGCGTTGTGACCGCCCTCTGCAAGTGGCCGGTGTGCGCACCGACCTGGAACTGAACGAGATCGACGAACCGTTCAATCTCTACTGCCAGCCCTCCGACGACATTCTGCCGCATCCAATGGCTTGCCTGGTCACCGGGATCACCCCGGTGCAGTTGGCCAACCAGGGCCTATGCGAAGCCGAATTCATGACCCGCGTGCACGCCGAGCTGGCGCGTCCCGGCACCTGCGGCGCAGGCTACAACACCCTGCGCTTCGATGACGAAGTCACGCGCTACAGCCTCTACCGCAACTTTTTCGATCCCTATGCCCGGGAGTGGCAAGGCGGCAACAGTCGCTGGGACCTGATCGACGTGGTGCGCACCGCCTATGCGCTACGCCCTGACGGCATCGAGTGGCCACAGCAGGACGGACGCACCAGCCTGCGTCTGGAACTGCTCAGCAAGGCCAATGGCATCGAGCATGGCCATGCCCATGAGGCTCTTTCCGACGTGCGGGCCACCATTGCCCTGGCACGTTTGATTCGCCAGCGCCAACCCAAGTTGTACGACTGGTTGTTCCAGTTGCGCAGCAAGCACAAAGTCATGGAACAGGTGCGCTTGTTGCAGCCGCTGGTCCATATATCCGGGCGTTTTTCCGCGGCCCGTAGTTATCTAGGCGTGGTATTGCCGTTGGCGTGGCACCCGCGTAACCGCAATGCATTGATTGTCTGTGACCTCCAGCAGGAAACCCTACCGTTGATAAGGGAAAGTGCCGAAGTGCTACGCAAGCGTTTGTACACGCGCCACGAGGATTTACCTGACGGTGAATTACCGGTTCCGCTGAAGTTGGTGCAAATCAACCGTTGTCCTGTGCTGGCACCGCTTTCGGTATTGCGCCCCGTCGATCAAAAACGGCTGGGTGTGGATATGACCCTATTGCAAGCGCGGGCAGATCAACTGGCCAATCAGCAGGGGCAATGGCGTGACAAGCTGGAGCACATCTATGGCCCGGAAGAGTTTGCCCCCTGTGAAGATCCGGAACAGCAGTTGTATGACGGATTCCTCGGTGACCGTGATCGACGTTTGTGCGAGCAAGTTCGAACCCTGGAGCCCGCGCAGTTGAGCCATGGCCATTGGATGTTCGACGACCCGCGCCTACCGGAGTTACTGTTCCGTTATCGTGCCCGTAACTTCCCCGAGACCCTCAATGGCGAGGAGCGGCAGCGCTGGTTTGCATTCTGCCAGCAGCGTCTGTGCGACCCGCAGTTGGGAGCGCCGAATACGTTGGGGAATTTCGAGCAGGCCAGGCAGGCTGCGTGGGCCAGCGCCGACGAGGCGGGACGACGGGTATTGGATGCCTGGCAGGTACATGCCCAGACCCTGCGCGAGCAATATGCTATTACCGCTTGATTGTAAAAACGACAACGCCGGCAATGTGCCGGCGTTTTCAGGGTACCGCGATGAATTGTCGCGGTCTGCTATTAGTCCAGCAGGGTAGCCCAGCTTTCAACCACATCGCCACCCCATTTGGCTTTCCACTCTTTCAGGGTTTTGTGGTTGCCGCCTTTGGTTTCGATCACTTCACCGTTGTGCGGGTTTTTGTATTGCTTGACCTTGCGCGCGCGTTTGGTGCTGGCCGGTTTGCTGACGCCGCGTGCGTTTTTGCTCAGTTTCGATTCCGGGTCAAGCAGGGCAATCACATCGCGCAGCGACTTGGAGTATTCGCCCATCAGCGCACGCAGTTTGCCTTCGAACTCCAGTTCTTTTTTCAGCTTGTCATCCTGGGACAGGTTGGCCAGGCGGGCCTGAAGTTCTTTGATGGCTTCTTCGGTAGCGCGGTATTCGTTGATCAGGGACATGGAGTGGTCCTTAGTGCGAGTTCGGGAAATGTGAGGCCAATAATAGACAGGCAATACCCGCAAGTAAACATGTAAATAACCGCAACCCTGTTAATTACTAGGCAACAACATATTTCTCAGGTTAAGAAAAATTTACTTTGAGTCTGTCATCTGGTCATGTCTGGTAACAGTTGCTGTGACGTCACCGCAGGATGACAGGGCGTGCGTCGGACAGGCCCGCTCGGCGCAATGATTACTGCGTTTTTCACTGCAGGCCGCTAGAATGGGCGCCTTTGCGAAGTTCTGGAGTCTCATTCATGCGCACCTATCGTCTGGTGATCGCCTGCCCCGACCGTGTTGGCATCGTGGCGAAAGTCAGTAATTTCCTAGCCTTGTACAATGGCTGGATCAACGAAGCCAGCCACCACTCCGATGAGCAGAGTGGTTGGTTCTTCATGCGTCATGAAATCCGCGCCGAATCCCTGCCGTTCGGTATCGAAGCCTTCCGTGAAGCTTTCGCGCCGATCGCAGAAGAGTTCTCCATGACCTGGCGCATCACCGATTCGGCACAGAAGAAACGTGTGGTGCTGATGGCCAGCCGCGAATCGCACTGCCTGGCCGACCTGTTGCACCGCTGGCACACCGATGAACTGGATTGCGAGATCCCGTGTGTGGTGTCCAACCACAACGATCTGCGCAGCATGGTTGAGTGGCACGGCATTCCGTTCTTCCACGTGCCGGTCGACCCGAAAGACAAGGCGCCGGCTTTCGCGGAAGTGTCGCGTCTGGTCCAGGAGCACGCCGCCGACGTGGTGGTGCTGGCGCGCTACATGCAAATCCTGCCGCCGCAGTTGTGCCAGGACTATGCGGAAAAGGTCATCAACATCCACCACAGCTTCCTGCCTTCGTTCGTTGGCGCCAAGCCTTACCACCAAGCGGCGCTGCGTGGCGTGAAGCTGATCGGTGCGACCTGCCACTACGTGACCGAGGAGCTCGATGCGGGCCCGATCATCGAGCAGGATGTGGTGCGCGTGAATCATGCCGACAGCATCGAGGACATGGTGCGGTTCGGCCGTGATGTCGAGAAGATGGTGCTGGCCCGCGGCCTGCGTTATCACTTGGAAGATCGCGTGCTGGTGCACGGCAACAAGACCGTCGTGTTCGACTGATCAGCCGACCTGGCGCCGGCGGCGCTGCAGCAATGGACGCGCCACCAGGCAGACGAACACCGGCCCGCCGGCCAGCAGGTAGAAGTAAAAAGTGACCGCGCGCCAGATCAGTATGGCGGCAGCCGCTGTCGAGCTGCCGACCAGGGGCGCGAGCAGGCTCGCCGAGGTCAGCTCGGCGGCTCCCGCGCCGCCGGGGAGCAGGCTGAACTGGCCCGCGCTCAGTGACAGCATCTGCACCAGAAAGCTGGGAATCCAGGCAAGGTCCACCCCCAACCCTCGTACCACCAGGTACAGCACGCTGTAGCGCAGGCTCCAGTGCGCGCAGGTGAGCGCGAACACCAGTGCCAAGGTACGTTTGGGCAGCCGCCAGGTCTGCGCCAAGGCTCTGATGAAGCGCAGCAGCTTGCGTGCCCAGCGACGCCTGCGTTGCGGCGACATACCGAGCCCACGCAACAGCCGGCCGTTGAAGCGCATCATGCCGTGCCGATAGCGCAGCAAGGCGGCGATCGCTCCCAGTGCCGAACACATCAACAGCGCGCTGCCCAGCAGCATGTCCTGCTGGCTGCGCCCCAGGCTGTGGAACAAGGCGTAACCGGCAATCGCCAGCATGGCGCAGAAGAAAAACACCAAATCATTCAGCTGATCCATGGCGAACACGGCGCCACTGCGTGCGGGGCCGATACGGTCGCGGGCGAGCAGGGTCATCAGGGTCAGCGGCCCGCCGCTGCCACCGGGTGTCGTGCAAATGGCGAACTCGGTGGCCATCACCACGCCAAGGCTGCGCACCCGGCCCAGTTGGGCACCCTGTTGACCGAGCAAAAGACGCAGGCGTATGGCGTTGATGATCCAGCACAGCAAGATCATTCCCAGAAGGGTCAGCAGCAACCCGCTGTCGAAGGCCTTGAGCCGCGGCAGCAATTCGTTGCCGCCGAGCAAGGCCGGCACCAGTACCGCACACAGCAGCGCCAGTGCCAGCCAACCCAGGCGGTTCATGCGCGGGCCTGGCGCTGCAGCCAGGCGGCTTTGGTCAAGGGTTCACGGCCCTGGGCCAGCAGAACCTTGAGCGTGTCCAGCCAATATTGGCGCGAACTGCGGTGACGCATGTCCACCGGATGCAGTCCCAGACGCAAGGTATCGGCCTCGCGCCAGCGCTTGCGCTGCCACTCGCACACTGCCCTGGATAACCCGCGGCGCCAGGCACTGCGCGCGCTCCACACCAGGCCGGGCGCGTCGATGGCAGCGAACTCCGGCAGCCGGTAGAGGTGCTGCGGGGTGCTCGTGTAGCTTAGCGGCAGGCGGCGCAATGCCTGGCGGGTACCCTCGCTCATCAGCCAGGCCGGGGCGACGAACCCTTGTACCGGCCAGCCGTGTCGCGCGAACACTGCCAGGCCTGCTTCCAGGCGCTCCAAGGCCTGGGCCTGATCCAGGGCGAAAAACTCACCTTCGTGGGTGTACACCCGGCGCATGAAGAATTCAGCAGGGTTGCGGGCCGGTGGGCCGTCGTCGGCATGGTAGAAACCATGCAGGGCCAGTTCGTCGCCACGGGCCAGGCGCTGCTCGAGCAGTTGGCAGAAGGCGGGGGCACCGCCCAGCGGGTTACGGTGGTGGAAATCCGGTACCACCAACCAGGTCATCGGTACCGTGCCCAAGGCATCGACGGCTTCGACGAACGGCTGGTAGTCCGCCCAGGTCTCTGGCGCCACGTCATGCAACACCAGCATCAGGCTAGGCGCCGTGGAATCGGCCTCAACCATGGGCGCGTACCTGTGGCTGGTGGCCCAGCACCGCCTGGTAATGTTGCAGCAGGCCGCTGACTACGTTGTCCCACGAATAGTGCTGCTCGACATGACGGCGGGCTTGGAGCCCGAGCTTGCGCACGCCAGCCTCGAACGTCTCGCGTACGGCCTGGGCCATGGCCCGACCGTCGTTAGCCTGGCAGAGGCTGCCGCATTGCTCGTTGACCAGCTCGCCAAAGGCGCCGGCGCGCACCGCCACTACCGGCGTGGCGCTGGCCATGGCTTCGAGGATCACCAGGCCGAAGGTTTCCTGGTCGCCGGCATGCACCAGCAGATCGGCACTGGCCATCAACCGCGCTACTTCATCCGGCGGGCAGAAATGGTCGATGACGCTGACGTTGTCGGGCACGGCGGCCGGCATGTTCGAGCCCACCAGCAACAGGTGGTAAGGCTGGCCCAGGTGCCGTATGCAGTCGAGCAGTACCGGCAGGTTCTTTTCCCGCGAGCCACGGCCGGCATAGATCAGCAGGCGGCTGGTGTCGGGTATGCCGAGTTGGGCGCGCAGTTGTGGGTCACGGTGCGCGGGGTTGAAGGTGGCGAGGTCGACCCCCAGGCGTTGGACATGCACGTCGCGCACGCCCAGGCGGCGCAGCTTGTCAGCCATGACCTGACTGGGCGCCAGGACCCGGTCGAAATTGCCGTAGAGCTTGCTGACATAGGCCTCGACGTTCGGCGTGAACCAATTGCCCATGCGGTTGCTCACCAGCAGCGGCAAATCGGAGTGATAGAAGCCGATTACCGGCACATCCAGCTTACGGCGCGCCTCCAGCGCCGCCCAAGCGGTCAGGTACGGGTCGCCGACTTCGATCAGGTCGGGTTGCAACTGGCGCAAGACGTTGCACCAGGGCGCCAGGCGTACCGGAAAGCGGTAACCCTTGCCGAACGGCAGAGGAGGGGCGGGCACGGTGTAGACGCCGTCGTCATGACTGGCGTTGCGACCGGGGATTAACAGGCTATGGCGTACGCCCGGGATGGCGTCGAGGCGGTGATGTTTGGCATCAAGATAGGTACGTACGCCGCCGCTCGCCGGGGCGTAGAACATGGTGATGTCGGCGATGTGCACGATCAGCATCCCTCCAGGATCGTCTTCGGGTCTGTCATCCGGCTGTAACCCACCGGCGATGACGCACCTAGAAGTTGACCTACATGAAGGATAGTTTGTTCGATCGAGCTTGGGTGGGGCGGGAGGTACTTTGCGGGTAAACCTCTCATACAGAATCGAAACCCCAAGGGTCACGATTTCTGTAGGAGCGGGTTACCCGCGATAAAGGCGACGCGGTCTGTCGGTTAGATCCGGAAGCTCCCAACCAGCTGCTTCAGTCGCGTTGCCTGTTGCTCCAGGTCCGAACAGGCGCGCAATGTTGCCTGCAGGTTTTCGACGCCTTCCTGATTGAGCATGTTGATTTCGTTGATGTCCATGTTGATCGAGTCGACCACGGCGGTCTGTTCCTCGGTTGCAGTGGCCACCGATTGGTTCATGCCGTCGATCTCGCCGATACGAACGGTTACGCTGTCCAGGCGCTCACCGGCCTGGTTGGCGATTTCCATGCTGTCCTGGCTGTGGCGCTGGCTCTGGCCCATGGTCTCGACCGACTCGCGGGCACCGACCTGCAGTTCCTCGATCATGGTCTGTACCTGTTGCGCCGACTCCTGGGTGCGGTGCGCCAGATTGCGCACCTCATCGGCGACCACAGCGAAGCCACGGCCGGCTTCGCCTGCGCGTGCCGCCTCGATCGCGGCGTTGAGTGCCAGCAAGTTGGTCTGCTGGGAAATGCTGGTGATCACCTCGAGAATCTGGCCGATATTGACGGTCTTGCTGTTGAGGGTCTCGATGTGAGCGCTGGACGAGACGATCAGGTCAGACAGACGATTCATCGCCTGGATGTTGCGCTCCACCACCTGCTGTCCTTCCTCGGCCAGCAGCCGTGCGGAGCTGGCGTGCTGCGAGGCTTGCGCGGCGTTGCCGGCGATCTCCTGGGCAGCGGCGCCCAGTTCGTTGATGGCAGCGGCGACACTGTTGCTGCGGTTGGATTGTTCGTCGGAGTTGCTCATCGACGAGTTGGAGGCACTGATCACCCGCAAGGCCACTTCATTGACCTGCTCGGTGGCTGAGGACACTTCGCGGATCGAGTCGTGGATGCGTTCGACGAAGCGGTTGAAGGCTGCGCCGAGGATGCCGAACTCGTCGTGATTGTGGATGGCCAGGCGGCGGGTAAGATCGCCTTCGCCTTCGGCGATGTTCTCCATGGCGCGGGTCATGGTGTGCAGGGGTTGCATCAGCACACGGATCAACAGGCCGAGCAGGGCGATGATGATCACCACCGCCACCACGGTGGCGATCACCGCCGACGTGCGGAAAGTGCTGAGCATGGTGAAGGCTTTGTCCTTGTCCACTGACAGGCCGATATACCAATTGGCCGAGGGCAGACCTTTGATCGGCGTGAAACTCAACAGTCGCGCTTGACCATCGGCCTCGACTTCGGTCAGGTCGGCGGACAGTTTAGGCGAGTTGTGCGGGAACAAGTCCGACAGCGACTTCATTACCAGATTCTGGTCCGGGTGAACCAGAATCTTGCCCTGGTCATTGACCAGGAAGGCGTAGCCCATGCCGCCGAAGTTCAGCGAGTTGATGATCTGCACCAGGCCATCGAGAGCCAGATCGCCGCCCACCACGCCGACGCTGGACGACACTTTGTCGATGATGCCGATGACCATCTTGTTGGTGGTCATGTCGATGTAGGGTTCGGTGAGCATGACGCCGCTGGCGTTCATGCCATCCTTGTACCAGGGGCGGGTGCGTGGGTCGTAGCCGTCGGGCATCGTCGCATCGGGACGTACGCTGAAGCTGCCGTCGACTTTGCCCAGATACACGGTCAGGAAGCTCGAGGTCAGGGCGCTCTGGCCCATCAGTGTTTCAGCCGTTGCAGGTGACTGTGCAATGTTCTGTGCCAGGTTTTCCACCAGTTTGATTCGGCCATCGAACAGATTGCGAATGTTGGTGGAAGTCGATTCACCCATCTCGGAGAGATAGTTCTCCAGGTTGGCCCGAATTGCATTGCGTTGCAGATAGTCGTTGTACAGGGTGAAGAGGCTGAAGGCGAGTATGACGATCAGCGATGCTGCTAGAAGAATCTTGTGGCTGAATCGAAGGCTTCTTTTCATGGCGTAATCGGTTCCGCTAAGGTTTAAATCGGGTGTTCGCACGCAAGGGGCTGCAAAACAGTGCAACATCCCGCTAAGTCCTTTTAGGGTTGTTACTGTCTTTCACGCGAATCTCACCGTTGCTATCGGCCACGGGCTTGCAAAGCTTGAACAGAGGATGGAAGAACATGACGGATACTTCGCAGATAGTGGTGGGTGCCGGCCCGGACGGCCTGCCGGTCAGCCAGGCCATGCGCCTGGCCAACCGCCACGGGCTGGTGGCCGGTGCCACCGGGACGGGCAAGACCGTCACCCTGCAGCACTTGGCCGAGGCCTTCAGCGATGCCGGTGTGGCCGTGTTCGCCGCCGATATCAAGGGTGATCTGTGTGGCCTTGGCGCAGCTGGGGTACCGCAGGGCAAGGTGGCCGAGCGAATCGCCGGCATGCCGTGGCTGGGTCATTCGCCCAAGGCTTATCCGGTCAGCCTGTGGGACATCGCCGGGCAGTCCGGCCATCCGCTGCGCACGACCCTCACCGACATGGGGCCTCTGTTGCTGGGCAATCTGCTGGAACTGACCGACAGCCAGCAGGCTGCGCTGTATGCGGCGTTCAAGGTGGCGGATCGCGAGGGCTTGTTGTTACTCGACCTGAAAGACCTCAAGGCGTTGCTCGGCCACCTGAAGGACAATCCACAGCTACTCGGCGATGACAGCGCGTTGATGACTGGCGCGTCGACCCAGGCCTTGTTGCGGCGTCTGGCGACTCTGGAACAGCAGGGAGCGGAGGCCCTGTTCGGCGAGCCGGCATTGCAACTGGAGGACCTGCTGCGGCCGGAGGTCGACGGCCGGGGTCGCATCCACCTGCTCGACGCCAGTCGCCTGGTGCACGAGGCGCCCAAGGTCTACGCGACCTTCCTGTTATGGCTGCTGGCTGAATTGTTCGAGCAGTTGCCCGAGCGCGGCGATGCCGACAAACCGGTGCTGGCCTTGTTCTTCGACGAAGCCCACCTGTTGTTCAACGGCACCCCCAGAGCGTTGCAGGATCGTCTCGAGCAAGTGGTGCGGCTGATTCGTTCGAAAGGTGTCGGTGTGTACTTCGTGACCCAATCGCCGGGGGACCTGCCCGATGCCGTACTGGCTCAATTGGGTCTACGCATCCAGCATGGCCTGCGGGCGTTCACCGCCAAGGAACAGAAGTCGTTGCGAGCCGTTGCCGATGGTTTTCGCCCCAATCCGGCCTTCGACACCCTGGCGGTGTTGACCGAGCTGGGCATTGGCGAGGCACTGGTCGGCACGTTGGAGGAAAAGGGGACGCCGGCGATGGTCCAGCGAGTGCTGGTGGCACCGCCTCAGTCGCGCATCGGGCCATTGAGCGCGGCTGAGCGCAGCGCGCTGATCGCATCCTCGTCATTGGCCGGGCGCTATGACAAGCCGGTTGATCGTGAGTCAGCCTATGAAATGCTGACCCAGCGCAAGGGCGAGCCGGCGGAGCCGGCGCCGGTGCCCAAGGTGGACGAGGAGAGCCTTGCCGACAAGGCAGGGGACTTCCTGCAGAGCGCAGCGGGGCAGGCGATCAAGTCGGCGGTGCGCCAGGCGGCGAACCAGTTGGGGCGGCAGTTGGTGCGGGGTTTGATGGGGTCGCTGTTGGGGAACAAGAAGCGTTAGCGAATACGCTCACCAGGACAAGCGCTATCAGGCTAATGCCGGTCAGTTAAGCAATTGGGGGCCGCTTCGCGGCCCTTCGCGGGCAAGCCCGCTCCCACAAAGATCGCGCATTTCCTGAACTCAGCGCAAAACTTGTAGGAGCGGGCTTGCCCGCGAAGGGCTGCAGAGCAGCCCCCATCTGACAGGATCAGTCAGGCCAACGCTTTAGAGGCCAGCCAGAACAGTCCGGCGGCCAAGCCCATCGAAGCAGGCAGGGTCAGCACCCACGCCAGCAGGATGGTCTTCACCGTGCCGCCTTGCAGGCCGCTCTTGTTGGCGACCATGGTGCCGGCCACGCCGGACGACAGCACGTGGGTGGTCGATACCGGCAAGCTGAACACGTTGGCCATGCCGATGGCACAGGCCGCAGTGATCTGTGCAGACATGCCCTGAGCATAGGTCATGCCCTGCTTGCCGATCTTCTCGCCAACGGTCAGGACCACGCGCTTCCAGCCAACCATGGTGCCCAGGCCCAGGGCCAGGGCAACGGCCACGATCACCCAGAACGGTGCATATTCGGTGGTGGCGGTGAGGTCCTTGCGCAGTTTTTCCAGGTCGGATTTCTCACGGGCGTCCAGGCCAGGCAGCTTGCCGACCTTTTTCGCGGTGTCGTCCAGGCACAGCAGGTAGCGACGTACTTCCACGCGCTTGTCGGCGCTGAGGGCGTGGTAGTCGGTCACGCCCTTGAGCGAGGACTGCAGCGCGGCGATGGTCGGTTCGGTCTGTTGCGGGTTGCAGCTGAACTGCTCCGGCAGGTCGCTGGACTTGGCCTTGCCCAAGGCCAGGAATTCGCCCAGCGTCGCTTCGTTGCGCTGATAGAACTGACTCATGTGCAGGGTCGCATCGCGGGTGCGTTCGATCTGGTAGGTCGTGCTGTTGAGGTCGAGCACGAACTTGGCCGGAACGATGCCGATCAGGACCAGCATGATCAGACCGATACCTTTCTGACCGTCGTTGGAACCGTGTACGAAGCTCACGCCCATCGCCGAAATCACCAGGACCAGGCGGTTCCAGAAGGGGGGATGCTTCTTGTCGTCGAGCTTGCGACGCTGTTCCGGCGTCTTGTGCATCTTCGACAGCGGACGCCACCATTTCAACCCGATCAGCACCAGCGCCGCGACGGCGAAGCCGGCCATCGGCGAGACCACCAGCGACATGGCGATGTCGATCGCCTTCTGCCAGTTGACCCCATCACCCAGCGGGATGTCGTTGATCAGAGCGTTGGCCAGGCCCACGCCAAGGATCGACCCGATCAAGGTGTGCGAGCTGGAGGCGGGGATGCCGAAGTACCAGGTGCCCAGGTTCCAGGTGATGGCCGCAGCCAGCAACGAGAACACCATGGCCAGGCCATGGCCGGTGTTCACGTTGATCAGCAGTTCGACCGGCAGCAGGTGCACGATGGCATAGGCCACCCCCACACCGCCGAGCAGAACGCCAAGGAAGTTGAACACCCCGGAGAAGAATACGGCCAGGTGCGGTGGCATGGCTTTGGTATAGATGACGGTGGCTACCGCGTTGGCGGTGTCATGAAAGCCATTGATGAACTCGAATGCGAGCACGAAGGTCAGGGCGAGTAGCAGGCTCACCAACACCCAGGCATCCAGTCCGCTGAATAAATCGATCATGAAGGTTGTCTGGCGGTCATAGGGGGGCCGGATTATGCCAGAAAACCTTGGCAATCGATGCACCCGCAGCTGACCGATGGCCCTGCCGCGGACCGTTCGATACCCCCGTTCAGCGAAGCGGGGAGACCGACATTTCTATTGAATTTCGGCAAACGTCTGAGAAAATCTGGAAAAACTTAAGGCTTCGGTGTGGGTTGCCTAATTCAAACGGTTGTATGAAATTTGTGTAATTCCATTTCATCTTCAGCCTGGCAGCGATAATCCGCCCGCATCGAGCGATACGGGCGCAGAGTGCCGGATGGCTCAGGCGTCGTCGCCGCGCAGCTCTTTTTCCATTTTTTCCAGTTCTTCGTTGAAAGCCTGGTCACGGATGCTGGCGCGTTTGCGCCACGGTTTACGCTCTGGATCCGGTTGAGCGGCATAGGTGGTGACTTCACCACCATAAACTTCCTTGTAACGTTCAGCCTGGCGCTCGAGTTCCGCGCGCAGTTTGTCTTTCGTCACAGTAGTACCTGATTCAAGTTGTAGGGTCGTTCGCCCGACGTGCGCACGAAAGTGCCAAAATGGTATTGCACCATCGGCAGTGCAGCGTTCAGTCAGGCGCGGGCGATTATAGCAATCGACAAAACGCCCCGGCGGGATCTTTACCGACTATTGACCGGGGGGGACGATAATGCTTGAGGATAAACAACGCATCCTGCTATCGCTAACCAGTTTGAAAGGGGCGAACTCGGAAAGTTCGCCAATGCGCAGGCACAAATAAAACGGCCCCGCACAAGGCGAGGCCGTTGCCTGGGGACTTCTACGGTGGGTACCTGACCAGTCTCTCCAAAGAAGCCACATGTGGCATGAGCAAGGTATAAGCAAATGTGGCAGCGGTCAATTGCGATTATCGGCCGTTCGTTCGATAATCGCACGAACCAGCGTTATTTTTGAGGTGACCGATGAACGACGAAACCCAGGTCGTCGAGACTGCCAGCAGCGAGCCAGAACGCGCCGCTGTCCCAGCCCTGGCGCCACCGATCGTGGCCTCGCCGGCCAAACGTATCCAGGCGTTTACCGGCGACCCGGACTTCATGACCTCCCTGGCCAGGGGGCTGGCGGTCATCCAGGCCTTCCAGGAGCGCAAGCGGCACCTCACCATCGCCCAGATCAGCCACCGAACTGAAATTCCTCGGGCGGCCGTGCGGCGTTGTCTGCATACCCTCATCAAGTTGGGCTATGCCACCACCGACGGACGCACCTATTCATTGCTGCCCAAGGTTCTCACGTTGGGTCACGCCTACCTGTCGTCGACACCCTTGGCGGTGTCCGCTCAGCCGTATCTGGACCGCATCAGCGACAAGTTGCACGAAGCCGCCAACATGGCCACGTTGGAGGGCGACGACATTCTATATATCGCCCGTTCGGCGACCGTGGAGCGCTTGATCTCGGTCGACCTTTCTGTGGGGGGGCGGTTGCCGGCGTATTGCACTTCCATGGGGCGGATTCTGCTGGCGGCGCTGGATGACACCAGTTTGCGCGAGTACCTGGATCGGGCCGACCTCAAGGCGCGTACCAGTCGTACGTTGCACGACGCCGAATCGTTGTTCGCCTGCATCCAGCAAGTCCGGGCGCAGGGCTGGTGCGTGGTGGACCAGGAACTCGAGCAAGGCCTGCGGTCGATCGCGGTGCCGATCTATGATGCTTCCGGCCAGGTGCTCGCGGCCCTCAATGTCAGCACTCACGTCGGACGGGTGAGCCGCAGCGAGTTGGAACAGCGCTTCTTGCCGATTCTCCTGGCAGCGAGCCGTGATCTGTGCCATCAGTTGTTCGGCTGAACCTGCGCACAGGAATGCCGGTCGGCCCCGTTTTGGACCCCGACGCGCTATTCCTGTGCGATAAACGCACAGTGTCGTGCTTGGCGAATTGCGCGTAAACCTGCCGCTGATTAATGTCTTCTGCAGCGGTCGGCCAAGCCGACCGGACAAGAAAAACATCAGAGGCACATAGCATGATTACTGTCCCCCGCCTGCCACGGCCGCACCCGTGCGCAGACCTGTTGTATCCAGGCTGACCCAGGCCACTTTCCCTAGCTAACCGACCCTGCGCCTGTTGCCACGTGCAGTGACGTGCCTGTGCCCAATTTCTGGATAACAACAATGAACAAACCGCAAACGACTGTCGGCAATTGCCTCGACGTTCAAACGTTCATCAATCAGCAGCCATTGTCCGCTTATCAATGGCGGGTGGTGATCCTCTGCTTCCTCATAGTCTTCCTCGACGGCCTTGACACTGCCGCCATGGGCTTCATTGCGCCGGCCCTGTCCCAGGAGTGGGGAATCGACCGCGCCAGCCTCGGTCCGGTGATGAGCGCGGCGCTGATCGGTATGGTCTTCGGCGCCCTGGGATCCGGGCCATTGGCCGACCGGTTCGGTCGCAAGATGGTGTTGGTTGGGGCGGTGCTGGTCTTTGGCGGCTTCAGTCTCGCCTCGGCCTATGCCACCAACGTTGACCAGTTGCTGGTTCTGCGACTGCTGACTGGCCTGGGGCTGGGGGCGGGCATGCCGAATGCCACGACGTTGCTGTCGGAGTACACCCCCGAGCGCCTGAAGTCGCTGTTGGTGACCAGCATGTTCTGTGGCTTCAACCTGGGCATGGCGGGTGGCGGCTTCCTGTCGGCGAAAATGATCCCGGCCTACGGCTGGCACAGCCTCCTGGTCGTCGGTGGGGTGCTGCCGCTGGTGCTGGTAGTGGTGCTCATGGTCTGGCTGCCGGAGTCGGCCCGTTTCCTGGTGGTACGCAACCGTGGCACCGATAAGGTCCGCAAGACGCTGGCGCCCATCGCCCCCGAGGTAGTGGCCCAGGCTGCCAGCTTCAGCGTGCCGGAACAGAAAGCCGTGGCCACCCGCAACGTCTTCGCGGTGATCTTCTCCGGCACCTATGGCTTGGGCACCGTGCTGTTGTGGCTGACCTATTTCATGGGTCTGGTCATTGTCTACCTGCTCACCAGCTGGCTGCCGACGCTGATGCGCGACAGCGGCGCGAGCATGGAGCAGGCGGCGTTCATCGGAGCATTGTTCCAGTTTGGCGGGGTGCTCAGTGCCGTGGCTGTCGGCTGGGCCATGGACCGCTACAACCCGCACAAGGTCATCGGCATCTTCTACCTGCTGGCCGGGATCTTCGCCTACGCCGTGGGTCAAAGCCTGGGCAACATCACCTTGCTCGCCACCCTGGTGCTGATCGCCGGCATGTGCGTCAACGGTGCGCAGTCAGCCATGCCTTCGCTGGCCGCACGTTTCTACCCGACCCAAGGGCGTGCCACCGGTGTCTCGTGGATGCTGGGTATCGGGCGTTTCGGCGCCATCCTTGGCGCTTGGAGTGGTGCGACCCTGCTGGGCCTGGGTTGGAACTTCGAGCAGGTGCTGACCGCCTTGCTGGTGCCAGCGGCGCTGGCCGCCGTAGGCGTGATCATCAAGGGCTTGGTCAGCCACGCTGACGCCACCTGAGGGAATGACATCGACCTGTCGCCGAGTTTCCGGTGACAGGTCGATGGAAGTCGTTAGGGGCGCAATAATTAGTTCGATAATCGCACATATAGTCGATTATCGGATTGTTCAGTCCAGGTACTCTCCTTAATCTGGATTCCACGTAGAACCCTGACCAGGAATCGAAACCCATACCGCCGCGGCCCACGGCCATGTGGCAGGAGAAGTCTGATGCGCGACGTATTCATCTGTGATGCCATCCGTACCCCTATCGGTCGCTTCGGCGGCGCCTTGGCTGGCGTACGCGCCGACGACCTGGCAGCGGTGCCGCTCAAGGCGCTGATCGAGCGCAACCCGCAGGTGGCCTGGGACCAGCTCGACGAAGTGTTCTTCGGTTGCGCCAACCAGGCCGGCGAAGACAACCGCAACGTAGCGCGCATGGCGCTGCTGCTGGCGGGCCTGCCGGATACGGTGCCGGGCGTGACCCTCAACCGCCTGTGCGCCTCGGGTATGGATGCCGTCGGGACTGCCTTCCGCGCCATCGCCAGCGGCGAGATGGAGCTGGCGATCGCCGGTGGCGTCGAGTCGATGTCCCGTGCGCCGTTCGTGATGGGCAAGGCCGAAAGCGGCTACTCGCGCAACATGAAGCTGGAAGACACGACCATCGGCTGGCGCCTGATCAACCCGCTGATGAAGAAGCAGTATGGCGTCGACTCGATGCCTGAAACCGCGGACAACGTAGCCGACGATTACCAGGTCTCGCGCGCCGACCAGGACGCCTTCGCTCTGCGCAGCCAGCAGAAAGCTGCCGCGGCCCAGGCTGCAGGCTTCTTCGATGAAGAAATCGTGCCGGTACGCATCGTCCACAAGAAGGGCGAGACCGTGGTCGAGCGCGACGAGCACCTGCGTCCCGACACCACCCTGGAGGCACTGACCAAGCTCAAACCGGTCAACGGCCCTGACAAGACCGTCACCGCCGGCAACGCCTCGGGGGTCAACGACGGTGCTGCCGCGTTGATCCTGGCGTCGGCCGATGCGGTGAAGAAACACGGACTGACCGCGCGTGCCCGGGTGCTGGGCATGGCCAGTGCCGGCGTGGCGCCGCGCGTCATGGGTATCGGCCCGGTGCCGGCGGTGCGCAAGCTGACCGAACGCCTGGGCGTGGCGGTGGCCGACTTCGATGTCATCGAGCTCAACGAAGCCTTTGCCAGCCAAGGCTTGGCCGTGCTGCGCGAGCTGGGAGTCGCCGACGATGCACCGCAGGTCAACCCCAACGGCGGCGCGATCGCCCTGGGCCATCCGCTGGGCATGAGCGGCGCACGCCTGGTGCTCACCGCGCTTCACCAGTTGGAAAAGAGCGGCGGGCGCAAAGGCCTGGCGACCATGTGTGTGGGTGTCGGCCAAGGGCTGGCACTGGCGATCGAGCGCGTTTGACGTTTATCGGATCCGGGGCAGGCCAGTCGGGATCGATGGGGAACCACGCAACCCCGTCGATCAAGGTTGGCCTGCGCTGGGTTTGATAACTTCGACTGAAGGCCAATTGCCTGTCCTAAAGCGGAACGAGTGTGTTACTAGGTATGTCTAGACTTACCTACGACCCTCCAGGAGTACAACCGCCATGACTTCAACTTATTACACCGGAGAAGAGCGCAGTAAGCGCATCTTCGCCATCGTCGGTGCTTCTTCAGGCAACCTGGTGGAGTGGTTCGACTTCTACGTCTACGCCTTCTGCGCAATCTATTTCGCCCCTGCGTTCTTCCCCTCCGATGATCCTACCGTGCAATTGCTCAACACCGCTGGCGTGTTCGCTGCCGGTTTTCTGATGCGCCCGATCGGTGGCTGGATCTTCGGCCGTCTGGCCGACCGCCATGGCCGCAAGAACTCCCTGATGATCTCGGTGCTGATGATGTGCTTCGGCTCGCTGATGATCGCCTGTCTGCCCACCTACGCGACCCTCGGGGCGCTGGCACCGGCACTGTTGCTGCTTGCCCGCCTGATCCAAGGCCTCTCGGTGGGCGGTGAGTACGGCACCACCGCGACCTACATGAGTGAAGTGGCGTTGCGGGGCCAGCGTGGCTTCTTCGCCTCGTTCCAGTACGTGACGCTGATCGGCGGCCAGCTGTTGGCAGTGCTGGTGGTGGTGATCCTGCAACAATTGCTGACCGAGGACGAACTGCGTGCCTGGGGCTGGCGGATCCCGTTCGTGGTCGGCGCCATCGCCGCACTGATCTCGCTGATGCTGCGCCGTTCGCTGCACGAGACCAGCAGCGCAGAAACCCGCAAGGACAAGGACGCCGGCAGCATCAAAGGGCTGTTCCGCAATCACGCGGCAGCGTTCATCACCGTGCTTGGCTACACCGCCGGTGGTTCGCTGATCTTCTATACCTTCACCACCTACATGCAGAAATACCTGGTCAACACCGCTGGCATGACCGCGAAGAACGCCAGCTTCGTGATGACTGGCGCCTTGTTCCTGTACATGGTCATGCAACCGTTCTTCGGCATGCTCTCCGACCGAATCGGTCGACGTAACTCCATGTTGCTGTTCGGCGCCCTGGGCACGATCTTCACCGTGCCGCTGCTGATGGCGCTGAAGACCGTGAGCAGCCCGTTCATGGCATTCGTGCTGGTGACCTTGGCACTGTGCATCGTCAGTTTCTATACCTCGATCAGTGGTCTGGTGAAGGCCGAAATGTTCCCGCCGCAAGTTCGCGCCCTGGGCGTGGGCCTGGCCTACGCCATCGCCAACGCGATGTTCGGCGGCTCCGCCGAATACGTGGCGTTGGGCCTGAAGACCCTGGGCATGGAAAACACTTTCTATTGGTACGTGACCGCGATGATGGCGATCGCCTTCTTGTTCAGCCTGCGTCTGCCGAAGCAGGCCGCGTACCTGCACCACGATGACTAAGGATCTTGCATGAGCAATCAATTGTTCGATGCCTACTTCACCGCGCCGGCCATGCGCGAGGTTTTCTGCGACCGGGGTCGCCTGCAGGGCATGCTCGACTTCGAGGCCGCCCTGGCCCGTGCCGAGGCCTCGGTTGGCCTGGTGCCGCATGGCGCGGTGGCGGCCATCGAGGCAGCCTGCCACGCCGAGCGCTATGACGTGGCCGCCCTGGCCGACGCCATCGCCACGGCAGGCAACTCGGCGATCCCGTTGGTCAAGGCGTTGGGCAAGGTGATTGCCAGTGGTGTACCCGAGGCCGAACGCTATGTTCACCTGGGCGCCACCAGCCAGGATGCGATGGACAGTGGCTTGATCCTGCAGGTGCGCGCTGCCTTGGACCTGCTCGAAGCCGACCTGGGTAAGCTGGCCGACAGCCTGGCCCAGCAGGCCTTGCAACATGCCGACACGCCACTGGTGGGGCGCACCTGGCTGCAGCATGCCACGCCAGTGACCCTGGGCATGAAGCTCGCCGGAGTGCTCGGCGCGCTGACGCGCCATCGTCAGCGCCTCAAGGAGCTGCGTCCACGCTTGCTGGTGCTGCAGTTCGGCGGTGCTTCGGGCAGCCTTGCCGCCCTGGGCTCCAAGGCGGTGCCGGTGGCCGAAGCGTTGGCCGAGCAATTGGAACTCGCTTTGCCCGAGCAACCCTGGCACACCCAACGTGACCGCCTGGTGGAATTCGCTTCGGTGCTGGGGCTGGTGGCCGGTACCCTGGGCAAGTTCGGTCGTGACCTCAGCCTGCTGATGCAGACCGAGGCCGGCGAGGTGTTCGAGCCATCGGCGCCAGGCAAGGGCGGTTCATCGACCATGCCGCACAAGCGCAATCCGGTCGGTGCCGCGGTACTGATCGGCGCCGCTACCCGGATCCCTGGCCTGTTGTCGACGCTGTACAGTGCCATGCCCCAGGAGCACGAGCGTAGCCTTGGCCTGTGGCATGCCGAATGGGAAACCCTGCCGGAAATCTGCTGCCTGGTCTCCGGCGCACTGCGTCAGGCCCAGGTGATCGCCGACGGCATGCAAGTCGATGCCGCGCGCATGCGCAGCAATCTTGAGTTGACCCAAGGCCTGGTGCTGGCCGAGGCGGTGAGCATCGTGCTGGCCCAACGCCTGGGCCGCGACCATGCTCATCATCTGCTGGAGCAGTGCTGCCAGCGGGCCGTGGCCGAACAGCGGCATCTGCGCGCCGTGCTCGGCGATGATCCGCAGGTCAGCGCCGAACTGACCGCCGAAGAACTCGATCGCTTGCTCGATCCCGCCCATTACCTGGGCCAGGCCCGCGTCTGGGTGGCGCGGGCGGTGGCCGAACATCAACGCTTCACTGCCTGAAGGAGACCGCTGTGGCGCACTTGCAACTGGCCGATGGCGTACTGAATTACCAGATCGAAGGCCCGGCCGATGCCCCGGTCCTGGTCCTGTCCAACTCGCTCGGCACCGACCTGGGCATGTGGGACGAACAGATCCCACTGTGGAGCCAGCATTTCCGTGTGCTGCGCTACGACACCCGTGGTCATGGCGATTCGCTGGTCAGCGAGGGTTTCTACACCATCGAACAGCTTGGCCATGACGTGCTGGCGCTGCTCGATGCACTGGACATCGCCAAGGCTCACTTCGTCGGCCTGTCGATGGGCGGCCTGATCGGCCAGTGGCTGGCCATCAACGCCGGCGAGCGCCTGCACAGCGTGACCCTGTGCAACACCGCCGCCAAGATCGCCAACGACGAGGTGTGGAACACCCGCATCGACACCGTGCTCAAGGGTGGTCAGCAGGCCATGGTCGATCTGCGCGATGCCTCCATCGCCCGTTGGTTCACCCCAGGCTTCGCCCAAGCGCAGCCCGAGCAGGCCCAGCGCATCTGCCAGATGCTCGCGCAGACCAGCCCGCAAGGTTACGCCGCCAACTGCGCCGCGGTACGCGATGCCGATTTCCGTGAGCAACTGGGCCGTATCCAGGTGCCTGCGCTGATCGTCGCCGGTACCGAGGACGTGGTCACCACGCCGGAACACGGGCGCTTCATGCAAAACGCCATCGCCGGCGCCGAGTATGTCGATTTCCCGGCCGCGCACCTGTCCAACGTCGAGATCGGCGAGGCGTTCAGCCGCCGCGTGCTCGACTTCCTGCTGGCCCACTGAGGAGCGCTCCCGTGGACGAGAAACAACGTTACGACGCCGGTATGCAAGTCCGCCGCGCAGTGCTCGGCGATGCCCACGTGGACCGCAGCCTGGAGAAACTCAACGACTTCAACGGCGAGTTCCAGGAAATGATCACCCGCCACGCGTGGGGTGACATCTGGACCCGTCCGGGCCTGCCCCGGCACACCCGTAGCCTGATCACCATTGCCATGCTGATCGGCATGAACCGCAACGAAGAGCTCAAGCTGCACCTGCGCGCCGCCGCCAACAATGGCGTGACCCGCGAGGAAATCAAGGAAGTGCTGATGCAGAGCGCGATCTATTGTGGCATCCCTGCGGCCAATGCCACCTTCCACCTGGCCGAATCGGTCTGGGATGAACTGGGCGTGGAGTCGCGTCAGTCCTGAGCAAGGATGCGTGACTGCTGACCTCATCGCCGGCTTGCCGGCGATGAGGTCGATACTGATCACACCGTCGCTTTTTTCTGCCGAATCCCTACCGGCCCCGCCTTGGCCTCCACGGCCTGCTTCAACTGCCCGCACAGCCCCAACATGAACGCCGCCTCGGCGACCACGAACAGCGGGCCGATGATCAGTCCACTGACGTCATCGACGAATGCCGGCTTGCGGCCTTCGTAATAGTGACCGACGAACTGGATGATCCAACCCAGCACGAACGCGCCCAATCCCGCGCTAAGCCACAGCCCGGTTGCCTGTATCGCCAGTGTCTGGCCCAGCCACAGGCACAAGCCCAACAGCAGGCCCATGACCAGCCCGAAGCGCAGGTCCAGACGCAGGTAGAAACCTACCGAGGCCGCCGCCGCCAGCAGGGCAGGTGAAAACCAGACCCCGACCAGATCCCACCCCGGACGCGATAGCAGAATGGTCACGGCGACCACGATCAATGGAATGCCGACGAAATGGGTGGCGATATTGCGTGGATCGCGGTGGTAGTTGGCGTATTGGCTCAGGTGCTCGACGAGGGTTTTCATGGATGGACCTCCCTGGGTGCGCAGGTACCCCTATAGCTGAGGATAGCCGCCGGCTACCACCATCATCAGTTCAGCGAATGACGGCGGTCGACGGCGGTGTATCCAGCTTATCCCTCGCAGCGGCCACCCGCCTCACAGCAGGTTCAGCGGATAGTTCAGGATCAAGCGGTTCTCGTCGAACTCATTGGTGCTGAAGTCCCGGCGAATGGTGGAGTTGCGCCACTTCACCGACAGGTCCTTGAACGTCCCCGATTGCACCACGTACGCCAGCTCGGTCTCGCGGGCCCACTCTTTGCCGTCGTCGACACCGCCAGCGGTGACCTCGTCGCCCTTGATGTAGCGATTCATCAAGGTCAGGCCGGGAACGCCGACGGTGGCGAAGTTGAAGTCGTAGCGGACTTGCCAGGAACGCTCCTTGGCATTGTCGAAGCTCGCGTTGTAGCTGTCGTTGGCCAATGTCCCGCCGCTGGTTCCGTTGACCCGCATCCAGGCATCGTCACCGCTGACCTTCTGCAGGCCGATATAGAACGTATGACCCTGGTAGCGCGCTGAGAGCAGCGCAGAGGCGGTACGGTTGTCGAGGTCGCCAGCGCGCTTGGCGCCGTCCTCCTTGCCAGTGAAGTAACCGAGGTTGGCGCCTAAGGTCCAGTCGCCCAGAGGCTGGCTGTGCACCAGGTTGACGTACTGCTGGCGGTAGATGTCCTTGAGTTGGGCATCCCACAGGCCAATCATCGTGCGCTTGTCGTTGAACGTGTACTCGCCGCCGGCGAAGTTGAAGCGGTCGGAAGTGAAGGCGGTGCGGCCGTTGAGCGACATGTCTTCCATGCTCGCATCGTTGCGCGGGCTGTTGCCACGGAACTGACCCGCATACAGCGCCAGGCCGTCGATTTCGCGCGAGGTGATCTGGCCACCTCGGAAGGTTTGCGGCAGCGAGCGGCCGTCGTCCGAACGCAGGATGGGCAGTACGGGCATCCATTCGCCGACTTTCAGTTCAGTCTGCGACAGTTTGGCTTTGAGGGCTACGCCCAGACGACCGAAATCGTCGGCGGGGCGACCGTCGTCATGAACCGGCAGCAGGTGGGTATTGGTGGTGCCTCGACCGCCGTCGAGCTTGACTGAGTACAGGCCCAGCACGTCGACGCCGAAACCGACGGTGCCTTGGGTGAAGCCGGAGCGAGCGTCGAGGATGAAGCTCTGGGTCCATTCCTCGGCTTTGCCCTGGGAATGGGCCGGGTCGACGAAGTTGCGGTTGATGTAGAAGTTACGCAGGTTGAGGGTGGCCTTGCCGTCCTCCAGGAAGCCGTTTTCGGCGGCGAAGGCGGGGAGGGTGCAGGTAACGGCCAACAGGCCGGGCAGCAGCTGGCGTGCGGGTGCGAAAGTGCTCATCGGTGATGAATCTCTTGTTTTTATTGGAGAAACTGGGTGTTGCGCAGGGGGATGGTGCGGGGAAGGAAGGGGGGAGGCAATTCGTCGCAAGCGGTTTTGGGCGGTAATCGAACGGAGATGTTCTGGTTGGTTAATCAACTTTGGGTCGGGGGCTTGGCATTGGCATTGGCATTGGAACTGGGAACGGTCCATTTTGTGTAGCGGCGCTACTGGCCCCTTCCGCCTTTACGGCGGGTCCCTTTTGTCTTGGTGTATGGACCGGACACATGGTGGACACATGTACGGG